>NZ_JBVAYX010000012.1:0-105864 GCF_055412825.1 Pseudarthrobacter linnaei | reverse complement strand
CGCCCGGCGCCCGCGTTGCGCCCGGCGCCCGCGCCGGCGGCCGCGGCGGCGTCCGCGTCGCGCCCGCCTCAGGTGTACATGAGGGAGCCCGGAGTGGTGAGGAGCTCGCCGGTTTCCAGCCAAGTCTTCAGGCCCGAGAGGATCATCGGCCAGCCGCCGTAGAGCTGTTCGTTGGCGCCTGCGCGGAGCTGGTCGTGGGTGACGGTCAGGCGGCAGGAATCACCCACCGGTTCAATCTCCCAGGTGACCCGGGACGTGCCTTCGGCCTTGACGTCCTCGCCCCAGAGCGCGCGCATGCTTTGGACGAGCCGGCGGGGCGGGTCCACCTCCAGGTTCTCGCCCTCGCCCAGGGGTTCCCCGCCCCTGGGTGCCATTTCAAACCGGGATCCCGGCGTCCAGTCCGAGGTGATGACGGACCCGAACTGGTACTTGCTGCGGATCTCGCCGTCCGTGATGGCCTCCCAGAGCCGCTCCGGGGTGGTCTTGATATAGATTTCGAAGATCTTTTCCATGGGACTTTCCAATCTGGTTTTGAGGTCGCTGAGGCCAGCGGCCCATGGTTCGGCATATTTGCTGACCCAGCGGTCGTGGACCAGCCGGATGGGCACCGGATTCAGGAAGTGGAGTTTCTCCCGCCCCCGACGGCGGGTCACCACCAGGCCGGCGTCTTCCAGGACTCTGAGGTGCTTCATCACGCCGTAGCGGGTCATCTCGAAGCGGGCCTCCAAGGCGTGGAGGGTCTGCCCGTCGTTCCTGAAGAGCTCATCCAGGAGATCGCGGCGGGTGGCGTCGGCCAGGGCCTTGAATACGGCGTCCACAGCTCCAGAATAGGTGACTGATTAGTCACATGTCTAGGGCTGGTTTGTGTCTTGTTCCCCAGGCCGAACGTGCCGGTGGTGCAGCTTGTAGCTGTCGAACACATCGGAAGACGTGGACCCTGAATGGCCGAATTTGCCGCGAAGGACGTCCGCCAGTCCGTCCATCGCCGCGTGGAGCATCCGGCCGGCGAACTGGAGTTCAGGGCTGTCGCTGCGCTGGGCATGGGCTGCCAGCTCCTGGGCGTAGGCCACCGTAGCCGGCAGGGAGCCGCGCTGCTCGACTTCACGGAAGTAATAGGTTTCGTGGAACGCCAGCAGATCTATGCTCACCAAAGATACGTTTCCCGCCATCGACTCCAGCAGCCCGGCGGCATGCCGGGGATCCAGGGACAGCACCCCTGCAGGACCTGCAGCCTCCCTGAACAGGTTCAGCTCGTGGGCAAGGGCCCGGCGGCGGTTCAGGGCCGGGTACATCTGCAGGATCCACGTGACCGTTGCCGTCAGCAAGCCGAAACCGGTGACGGCCTGGAGGGCCACAACCAGCCTGAGCACCGGATCCGCCGGCACGATGTCGCCGAACCCCACCGTGGAAAGAGTGACAAGGGAGATATAGAGCGCTTCGCCAAAATCACCCCGCTGTGGCACCCCGGCTCCATGAATAAAGCCGGCCGGCAGGTGCGGCAGATAGAGCAGGGCCCACCCGACGGCCGCCAGGGCTGCCCAGGCGCCAATGACAGCGGCCATGGCCAAAGGTGCTGCGATGAAGGAGCCCCGGCCCCGCAGTTTTCTGGACATCAGCCAGAATCCGCGCATGATCGCCCGGCCTACCGGACCGGACCCGTGCGGGTAAAGGAGCGTTCGAAAGACGTCGACGAGCATCAGCAGAACCAGCCCGGCTCCCAAAATTGTCCAGAGCGTGCCTTCGAAGTCCATGCCTCATCTTAGAAGCGGCACTCTCGATCGCCTGCAGCCGTGACGTGGCAGGGTCCACGCGCCGCAGCCGGTCGGCCGGACTCAGGCGGTGTGGCTGGGGGGCTGTTCGTGGGCGAGCGCCCTGACCCGTTCAGGGGTTACCTTGCCCAGGCGGCGGTCCGTCACTTCCCGCAGCTGGGCCGCCGCAGTCTGCAAGGCGAGCTCATCGTCGTCGAACTCTTCTTCTGGCTCGTTCTGTGAGGGGACGGCGTGTGCGCCGGGCTTCACCGGGTGGGGTGCCCTCTCCGATGCGGCTTCCAGGACGGCGAGCTCTCCGTCGCCTGCCAGTTCGCTTTCAGCCAGGACTTTCAGGACTTTCAGCCCGATCGTGCCGCGCTTCTTGTCCCCGGAGTAGACGGCGTCCAGGGCCCACTGGGTCCGCTTCCACCACTCGGCGCGATTGTCCGATTCAGCTTTCTGCTTCAGGGTCCACCAGCCGATTACCCCGGCGACCAGGGCCCCGAGGAGCACCGCCAGCGGGCCCAGAGCGGCAAGAATCTGCCACCACTCGGCGGGGCCGGTGTGCACGGAAACCTCGATGGGCGTCGGAGACGGAGTCGGTGGCATGCGACCAGCTTAGGCCGCGGCTCGGACGACGGCGACGGCGGCGCCCGAACGAGTTGCCGATGGGTGCGCCGAGGATGAGGCCAGCGCCCGCGGTGCGGTCAGCTGGTCAATGCCGGGATGATGGCGCCCGAGAACACCTGCCAGGCGAGGGCGGTCTTGGCGATGAGGCTGAGCGTGATGTAGACCCGTTCGCCGTAGAGGTAGTCGCGCCACGGACCCACCTGGCGGTATTGGAGCCACTGGTTAATCGCGAAGGTGTTGAAGAACAGGAACAGCGAGACGATGATGCCGTAGACGAAGGCGGGCGGCCCCACCGTGCTCGTGGACCCGGGGGAAAGGAAGTAGATCAGGATCGCGATCCAGGGCACCACCCCGGCCATGGAGCCCATAATGAAGGGCAGGAAATTACCGCTGCCAGGCTTCTCGTATTTTTCCTGCAGTGCACCGAAGCCGATCATCGCGGCATTGACGGCGAAGAGTGAGATCAGGGCGGCGATGTCGGTGATCCCTGTGGTCTGGGCGATGAGCCAGATCATCACGGACGAACTGAGCGAGTATTCGACCCAGCGGAAGTAGTTGTGGTTCGCCCGGAGCCCGGCACCGTAGCGCGGGAAAAACATGGGCGACGCTACGGCGAAGTGGAACAGCGCGGAGAGGGCGAGGAACACGACAACACCCGCACCCACGTTGACGGCAAAGAGTTCCACGCGCTCGGGTGGTACCGGGAAGCCGGGAGGACCTGCCATATAGTCCGCGGTCACACCGAACGTCACCTGGGTGCTCAGCATGGTGAGGATGATCGCGAAGCCGATGGCCTGGACGAGGTGAAGAGACCCAGCCACAAGGTTGTAAGGGCGAAGACGGCGGATGCGCTCGTCGGTGGTCCGGGTTGTGCGCGCCATGGGTGCTCCTCAATGAGCGGACAAACAGTCTCTTTTGCTCACGATAGCAGTCAGGCGCCCGCGCGTGGCCGCGGACAGGGCCCGGCAGCGCTCAGGCGGTCTGGCTGGGGGCTGTTCCCTGGCGAGGGCCTTGACCCATTCAGGAGTCACCTTGGCCTGCCGCCGGTCCGTGACTTCCCGGAGCTGGGCCGCCGCCATCTGCATGGCGCGGGCATCGTCGTCGAAGGCTTCTTCCGGTTCGACCGGTGAGGGGCGGCCTGCGCCGTGGCGCGGGCCTCACGGGCGTGGGCTGCCTGGTCGAGAGGCCGCTCCGACGCCGCTTCCCGCTCCAGGACCCTGAGGTGCTTCATCACGCCGTAGCGGGTCATCTCGAAGCGGGCCTCCAGGGCGTGGGTCTGCCCGTCGTTCCTGAAGAGCTCATCCAGGAGATCGCGGCGGGTGGCGTCGGCCAAGGCCTTGAATACGGCGTCCACGGTTCCAGAATAGGTGACTGATGGATCACGTGTTTAGGGATTTCTCAGGGAGTGTGCGCCCGCATCCTCAGGAGCAGCCACACTGTTCGCGGGACCGGCCACAGGATAGTCAGTGCAAGGACCGGCACCAGCGAGACGCCGACGTCGGGGAACTGGCGGAGGATGACGAACAGGTGGGTGTCGAACCGGGCGGGGGCGTAGATCAGGCACAGCCACAGCGCAAACCCGTCGAGGGCGAGGGCCGCGGCGGCCCAGGCCAGGGGAGCCCGCCGCTTCCCGGCAGGGGCATGTCCCCGCGGCAACAGGAACCGGAGTGCCAGCCACAGGCTCAGCAGCTCCGCCAGCAGGAGTCCGAGCGCGACCGCCCAGCTGTAGCGCTGAAGCCAGTCCTCGTGCACCAGCGCCGGTACCGGCGCGTGGCCGTGGAGAATCCGCAGGAGGTTGGTGTCGATCGCCTTCAGCCGGGACGGGGCAGCGGTGTCATTGCCGTTGATGACCAGGGCGACGCCGAGACGGGTGGACGGAACCAGGGCCAGGTAGGTGTGGCTGTTGCCCCATTCCCCCTGATGTTCCAGGAGTAGTGGCAACGTCTCATCGGGGGCGCGAGGTGCTGCGGGATCGGCGGACTCCACCAGCGGCCGGGTGAACCAGCCCATGGCGTAGCGCTGGGATTGGCTCACCTGCACCCGTGGCTCGAACATCGCCTCAATGCTCTCGGGCTGGAGGATCCGGGCGTCGCCGTAGCGGCCGCCGTCGAGCAGGGCCATCAGTTCGTGGCTCAGGTCCTTGGCCGAGGAGTGCATCGTGGAGGACGGCATTCCGGTGGTGGGAGCGGGGACGTCGGTCTGGCGCCACCACGCGCCGAACCACCGCGAGTAGCCGGCAGCCGCGTTGTCCGCGCGGGCCTCCGCCCGCGTCGGATGGCTGTTCGCCATTTTCAGGGGGCCGAAGACGTGCTGCTTCAGGTAGTCGCCGAACGGCTGGCCGGAGACCGTCTGCACCAGGAGGCCCAGGATGTTGAAGTTGGCGCTGGCATACCGGAAGCCCGTGCCCGGTTCGCCGGCCAGCGGCGATTCTGCCAGGGCCCGCACGCCTGCTTCGAGGGCTTCCGGTTCCTGCGCGTCGGAGGCCTCGAAGGCCGTGTCCTTCGAGGCCATGCCGCTGGCCTGATGGAGCAGGTGGCGGACGGTTATGGTTGGTGAGCGGCTGTCGTCCAGCGTGAACCAGGGCAGGTAGGTCTGCACTGGCTCATCCAGCCGCAGCCGTCCAGCCTCAACCTGCTGCATCACGGCGATGGCGGTGAGGGTCTTGCTGGTGGAGGCCAGCAGTACCGGTGTCTGCGCGGTCATCGGCCGTCCGGTGTCATCGGCGCGGCCAAAGGCTGCGGCGTGCACCTGGACCCCGTCCTGGACGACGGCGACAGCGGCGCCCGGAATTCCGAGGGCCTCGATTTGCTCCTGAAGGAAGGCGTCCAACTCCGCGTAGGCCTGCTCGGGATTCGGGGGTCCGGTGGCCGGCGCAGCGGAAGGGGCAGGTGCCGGCGGTTTGGCGCCGCCGAGGATGCCCGCGGCCAGGAAGCACAACAGGAGCCAGAGTGATGACCAGGATAAAATCCGCATGCCCGCACCTGCACTTCGGCTGACCGTCCCCTCACGGTAGGGCCGGGCCAAGGGGAAAACAATGGCGCACGGTGCCAGGGGTGGCCCTAACCGACCCAGCATCCGGTGGTTGCCGTCGTCGTCCGTTGGACTGGGGCGTGGCCGGCACGGCCACGATGCGGTCGGCTTTCCCGGATATCAAGGTCAAAGGGATCGCGCCCTCGTCGAGCGCCGGAAACATGGAGGGGTGCCACGTGGTCCTGACGGGCACCCATCGGGAGCTGGCCGGCGTCCCGGCAACGGGCAAGAGTGTCGATTTCGACTGCACTGACATCATTCGTGTCGAGGACGGCAGGGTGGCCGAGCGCTGGGGCAGAACGTACAACATGAGCCTCATGCAACAGATCGGCGCCGTGGCTGTTGGCTGAGCGGTACCGAAGTACGACGGCGGTCGCCAAGACCGCCACCGGACACAGAAAGGTCTGTCCACGTTTCCCCATGGAAACGCGGACAGCCCCCTCGTACGAGGAGTTTGGCGGGTGACCTCCCGCCGTCGTGCTTCTAGGCCTTCGGTGCGTAGGCCTTCGGCAGCTTCAGCCCGCGCTCCTCCATGACGGTGCGCAGGCGGGTGGGGTAGTCGCTGATGATGCCGTCCACGCCGAGGTCCATCAGGCGGTGCATGTCCGCCGTGGTGTTCACGGTCCAGGGGATGACCGGCAGGCCAAGTTCGTGGGCCTCCGCGATCATGCCGGGGGTGACGGAGCGGAAGGCGGGTGAGATGACGTCGTAGCCCTGGGCTGCCGCGGCCTTGGCGAGGGATCCGCCGTAGGTGTCGATGTCGATGCCGCCGAGGTTCGGGCTGGCGCCGGGCCGGCCGACCTGGAGCCAGGCGTCGCCGCTGGACAAGGCAACGAGCGGCAGCTCCGGGGCGATCTTCTTGGTCAGGTTCAGCGAGGACCAGTCGAATGACTGCACGGTGGTGCGCTCCGCCATGCCGGAGGCCTGGATCTCGGCGACCACGGCCGTGGTCAGGGCCACCATGCCCTCGCCGCCGGACTTCCCGTCCTCCACTTTGGTCTCGATGTTGAAACGGACCTTCTTGGCGCCGGCGTCGCGCACCAGCTGGAACACGTCCTTGAGCTCGGCGATCCGGTTGCCCTCGATCACGTCCTGCTCCGGGTACCCCAACAGCGGTATAAATCCGCAGTCCAGCGTCTTGATCTGGGCCAGCGACAGCTCGGCCACCCGGTCGCCGACGTACGGGAAAGCGGCGTCGCCCGGTGCGGCCGGTGCCGTGTCCACGCACTTGTCGGCCTGGATGGTGTCGTCGTGCCAGACGATGGTCTTGCCGTCCGAGGTCAGGTGGGTGTCCAGTTCCAGGGTGGTCACTCCCAGCTTCAGCGAGTTGGCGAAGGCGGCCAGGGATTCCTCGGTCCACTCGCCGCGGCCTCCCCGGTGCGACTGGAGGTCAAAGGAACCGTTGCTCTCGTTGGTCTTGATGCTGGCTTTTGCCTTTGCGGCAGCCGTTGCTGCAGCGTTCGACGACGGCGCGGAGCCGGCTTCGGCGTGTGAAGCGGCAACGGCGGGGGCCGCCAGAGCGGCGATGAGCGCGGCGGTGGCCGCGGCAGTCAGGACTGTGCGCATGGTGCTGGTTCCTCCTGGGTGTCGGTTACCGGCGCTGCGCCGGCGACCCGACAACACTAGTGAGGCGAGATGGACTGCCGTGTCCGGGGAACTGGACCCCGGGTGAACACTTCATCGCCGGGTGGTCGCCGAAGCCAGCTCTACAGGTGCGACCCCGCCTCGATCACTTCCAGATCACGGACGGCGTAGCGGTGGTGCTCCCACTCCTCGTTGAGGATGGTGTGAAGGCACGAGAGGACAGTCACCGGCTGTTCGGGGGCCCACGGGTTGCGGCGGGCCGTGGACAGCTCAGCAGGGGTAACAGTGGCGAGGAAACCCCGCACCATGGCGGCCCGGCCGGCCCGGACCTCGAGCACTTTGGCATACGACGGTGCAACGGTTGCGAAGACCGACAGATCGTAACCGTCGGTCCGGTACTCCACATTCGGTTGACCAATGGGGTGGTAGGCGCTTCAAGCTCAAATCTAGAAGGAGGCCATTTAAAGCCGCGGCCTCTCTTGACACTAGTGCGACTTCGTGAAAAGCACGGATCCGGCCGGCAGTCGCACCGGTTCGGTGCCCATGGCCACGGCGGCGAAGAAGCCGGCGCTGCGTTCGCAGATCAGCAGGTTCCCGGCCTCGATCCGCCAGATACCGCCGTCGTCCGGGCCGAACACTTCGTTCTTCCACAGCAGCCGGCGCATTTCCAGCGCCATTGTCACCAGCGAGAGCGAGAACTCCGGGTCCCGCTGCTGGCGTTCGACCGCGTGCGTGCTCCAGCCGGCGGGCTGCGGGAGCCACGGCTCCGCGGCAGCTTCAGCCAGCAAGAAGCCGTGACTCAGTGACGGGTTTTCCGTCCAGGGCAGCGGAACGCGGGTGCCGTCCCGGCTGACGCCGCCGCGGGCCCACATCGGATCCACCCGGGACTCGAACGGGACGTCCACCTCGGGCAGGCCGAGGTCCTGGCCCTGGTACAGGTACGCCGGACCGGGGGGCCCCAGCAACGCCACCAGCGCGGCGCGGGCCCGCAGCGCGCCCATCTCGCCGCCGCCGAAGCGTGTCACGGAACGGACAATGTCGTGGTTCTCCAGCGCCCAGTCCGCTTGGCTCCGTGCCAGAACACCCCGGGCGACGGCGGACATGTCCGCCGCTGCGGAGAGCGGTTTGAACCCCTTGCCACCAAACGGCCACGCCCAGAAGCGTATCCACCGCCCGGCGAGAGGGTCCCGGACGTTGATCTCGGCGACGCCCTCGACGGCTACACCCCACGGCTTCGAGCCCGCCGAAATCCCGGGGGTCTCCACGGGCTCGACGGACTCGACCGGCAGGTGAGGCTCCACGCGCCTATGGGGCGTCGATGAAGCCGTCCGCCACGTCCAGCGCGCGGTCCAGGATCGCCAGGCCCTCTCGCAGGTCCTCCTCGCTGATGTTCAGCGCCGGCACCACGTGGAGGCGGTTGAAGTTCGCGAACGGCAGCAGCCCGTTGTCCTTGCAGAACGTGACGACGGCGTCCATCGCCGGGCTGGAGGATCCGTATGGGGCCAGCGGCTCGCGCGTCCCGCGGTCTTTGACCAGCTCGATCGCCCAGAACATCCCGACGCCGCGGACCTCGCCGACGGACGGGTGGCGGGCGGCCAGGTCCTCGAGCGCCGGCCGGACCACGCGTTCGCCGAGCTCGGCGGCGTTTTCCACCATGCGCTCGTCGGCCATGGCGTTGATGGTCGCGACGGCCGCCGCGCAGGCCAGCGGGTGGCCCGAGTAGGTCAGTCCGCCCGGGTACGCCCGCTCGCGGAAAGTGTCGAACACCGCGCCGGAGATCGCGACGCCGCCGAGCGGCACGTAGCCCGAGTTCACGCCCTTCGCGAAAGCCAGCAGGTCCGGGACCACGTCCCAGTGGTCGACGGCGAACCACTTGCCGGTGCGCCCGAACCCGGCCATGACCTCGTCGGCGATGTACATGATCCCGTACTTGCGGGTCAGCTCCCGCACCCCGGCCATGTACCCGGCGGGCGGGACCATGATGCCCGCCGTGCCCGGCACCGATTCGAGGAGCAGCGCCGCGATGTTGGCCGCTCCCTCGAACTGGATGATGTCCTCCAGGTGGCGCAGCGACCGCTCCGTCTCTCCGGCCTCGGTGACCGCGTGGAAGGAGGAGCGGTACAGGAACGGCGCGAAGAAGTGCACGACGCCGGAATCCCCGTAGTCGTTGGCGATCCGCCGCGGGTCGCCGGTCGCGTTGATCGCCAGGTGCGTGCCGCCGTGGTAGCTGCGGTACGCCGAGAGCACCTTCTTGCGTCCGGTGTGCAGGCGCGCCATGCGGATCGCGTGCTCGACGGCGTCCGCCCCGCCGTTGGTGAAGAACACGTGGTCCAGGTCCCCGGGGGTCAGCCCGGCGATGAGCCGGGCGGCCTCGGAGCGGGCGTCGTTGGCGTGCTGCGGCGCGATGGTGCACAGCTTGCCGGCCTGCTCCTGGATCGCGGCGACGACCTTCGGGTGCTGGTGGCCGATGTTCGTGTTTACCAGCTGCGACGAGAAGTCCAGCAGCCGCCGTCCCTCGCCGTCCCAGAGGCGGGTGCCCTCCGCCTTGACAACGGTCATGGGGTTGATCTTGTCCTGGGCGGACCAGGAGTGGAACACGTGCGCGCGGTCCAGCTCGTGGGCCCGGCGCCCGGCGGCCAGCTCGGCATCCGTGGGCCCGGTGCCAGCGGAACCGGCGCCGGTGGTGGTGGAAATCAGTGTCTCGGTCATGGTGCTCCTTCGGGGCGCAGTGTGGGTGGGTGGCTAGTCGTTCTGCGGGAAGCCCAGGTTCAGGCCGCCGTGGCTGGGGTCCTGCCAGCGCGTGGTGACCACCTTGCCGCGGGTGAAAAAGTGCACGCCCTCGGTGCCGTGGGCGTGGGTGTCGCCGAAGAGCGAGTTCTTCCAGCCGCCGAAGGAGTAGTACGCCATGGGCACCGGCACGGGGACGTTGATGCCGACCATGCCCACCTGGATCTCGTTCTGGAAGCGCCGGGCGGCGCCGCCGTCGTTCGTGAAGATCGCGGTGCCGTTGCCGTACGGGCTGTCGTTGACCAGCCGCACGGCGTCGTCGTAAGCGTCCACGCGCAGCACCGAGAGCACCGGGCCGAAGATCTCGTCCGTGTAGATCGGCATCTCGACGGTGACGTGGTCGAACAGCGTGGGGCCCAGGAAGAATCCGGAGGGGCCCTCGGGTGTGGACTCAGCGTCGAACTGGTCCGTCGCAGCGGCGTCGACCCGGCCGTCCAGGACCACCGTGGCGCCGGCGGTCTCGCCGGCGTCGATGTAGCCGGCCACGCGGTCGCGGTGCGCCGCGGTGACCAGGGGCCCCATGTCGCAGCCGCGCAGGCCGTCGCCGGTCCGCAGGGAGCGGGTGCGCTCGGCGATTTTGGCGACCAGCTCGTCGGCGATGTCGCCCACGGCGACCAGCGCGGAGACGGCCATGCAGCGCTCTCCCGCGGAGCCGAAGCCGGCGTTGACCGCGGCGTCGGCGGCCAGGTCCAGGTCGGCGTCGGGCAGCACCACCATGTGATTCTTGGCGCCGCCGAGGGCCTGCACGCGCTTGCCGTTGGCGGTGCCGCGGGAGTAGACGTACTGGGCGATCGGGGTGGACCCGACGAAGGAGACCGCCTTGATGGAGGGGTTGTCCAGGAGCGCGTCCACGGCCTCCTTGTCGCCGTTGACGACGTTGAAGACGCCGTCAGGCAACCCGGCCTCCTTCCACAGCTCGGCCATCCACGCGGTGGCGGTGGGGACCTTCTCGCTGGGCTTGACCACGACCGTGTTGCCAGCGGCGATCGCCAGCGGGAAGAACCACATGGGCACCATGGCCGGGAAGTTGAAGGGGGAGATGATGGCCACGGGGCCCAGCGGCTGGCGGAGGGAGTGCACGTCGACGTTGGTGGACGCGCCCTCGGTGAAGCCGCCCTTAAGCAGGTGCGGCATGCCGCAGGCGAATTCGACGACCTCCTGGCCGCGGGTGACCTCGCCGAGCGCGTCGTCGAGGACCTTGCCGTGCTCGGCCGTGATGATGGCCGCGAGCTCGTGCTTGCGGGAGTTCAGGAGCTCGCGGAAGGAGAAGAGGACCTGCGCGCGGCGGGCCAGGGAGGTGTCGCGCCAAGCCGGGAACGCGGCGGCCGCGGCGGCGACGGCGGCGTCCACGTCCTGCTTGCGGGCCAGCGCCACGCGGCCGGAGACCTCGCCGGTGGCCGGGTTGGTGACGGCTGCGGTCCGCTCGTAGCCAGCTGCGGTGGCGGCGCCGCCGATCCAGTGGAGGATGGTCGGCGCGCCGGAGGTGGCCTCGGGGCGGGCGGACTGCTGGGTGATGGTCATCGTCACTCCTGGGGATCGGGGGTGGGGTTCGGCCGTGCGGCCCTGCACCCATCCTGTCCGCCGGCCCCGCCCCACACAACGGGCACTGTGTCGGAAATCCGCGAAGAATAGTTACACTGTGTCCATGCAGCTCAGCGTCCGGACCCTCCTCGCCCTCCCCGAACTCCAGGCCGCGGACCCCGAGCTCCTCGCCGGAGCCGAGGGCCTCGACGCCCCCGTCCGCTGGGTCCACGTCTCCGAGCAGGCCGGGGCGTCGGTGCTCCTGCAGGGCGGGGAGTTCGTGCTCAGCACCGGGCAGGCGTTCGACGGCGGGACCCCGCTAAGCGCGGCCGCCATGGTCTCGCACCTGCGCGGCTTCCGCGAGGCCGGCGCGGCGGGCATCGCCTTCGAGATCCTCGGGGACCGGCCGGCGACGGCGGCGCTGCTGCGCGGGGTCGCGGGGGCGGCGGGGCTCCCCGTGGTGCTCCTGCGCCGCCGGATCCGGTTCGTCGGCGTCACCGAGACCGTCCACCGCATGATCGTCGCGGACCAGGTGCGGCAGCTGGAGGCCTCGCGCCGCGTACACGAGGCCTTCACCGCCCTCAGCGTGGAGAACGCCGGGGCCGGGGAAATCGTCGCCGCCGCGGCCGGGCTGGCGGGGCGCCCCGTGCTGTTCGAGTCCCCGGACGGGACCGTGCTGCACGCGGGGGAGGGCGCCGGCGCGCTCGCCGCGGACTGGGCGAGCCGCCGGGCCGGGGCCGCCACGGCGGACACGCTGACCGCCCCGGTCGTGGGGGCCGGGCAGGACTGGGGCCGCCTCGCCGCCCCCGGGACCCCGCCGGACGACGCCGCCGCGGCCATGGTCCTCCAGCGCGCCGCCCAGGCCCTGGCCATCCACCACATGGCCGAGCGGGACCAGCGCGAGGTGGCCCGCCAGGCCGAGGCCGTGCTGGTCAACGAGCTGCGCCAGCCCGGGACGCTGACGGAGAAGCAGGCCCTGGACCGGGCCGCTGCCATGGGGTTGGTCGCCGGCGTCGCGTATGTCCCCGTGGTGCTCGCGCTCGACGCCGGACGCGGCGGGCCGCTCGAGGCCCAGCGCCGCGGACGGCTGGTCATGGACGCGCTCGCCCGGGTGGTGTCCGCCGCGCGGGCCTCGGCGCTGGTGGCTCGGCTGCACTCGGACCAGGTCGGGCTGCTGCTGGCCTTGCCGGCCCGTCAGCTCGAGGACCCCCTGCTGGCCCGCGTCTGCGCCGGCCTGGCGCGGACCGACCTCGACGCAAGCGGTGGTTCGGGGCAAGCGGGCGGCGCGGGTCGCGCCGGAGAGGGTCCCGGCGGCGGTCCTTGGTGGACCGTGGGCGTCGGGCGTACGCAGGCCTCGCTGCTGGACGCGGCCCTCGGTCTCGACGAGGCGGGGCACGTCGCGCAGGGGGCCGCCTCCTTGCCCGCCGCCGAGCGCGCACGGCGCCCGTACCACCGCTCCGCGGACGTGCGGCTGCGCGGGCTGCTGGCCGTCCTGCGCGAGGACCCGCGCGTGCGCGCCTTCGCGGAATCGGAGCTCGCCGGCCTGGCCCCGGCCGAGCTGGGGCTGCTCGAGCGGTTCCTGGCCGCCGGCGGCAACAAGGCAGCGCTGGCGCGCGGGGAGCTGGTCAGCCGCCCGGCGCTCTACGCGCGTCTGGACCGGCTGGAGCGCCGCCTGGGCGTACCCCTGGACGACGCCGAATCCCGCGCCTCCCTGCATGTCGCCGTCCTGGTCTCGCGGCTCGGCTCGCACCCCGGTGCGCAGCCCGGCGCGCGGTGACGGGCACAATGGGGGAGTGACCAAGCCCTTCACGCTCGTCCAGCTCCGCTACTTCGCCGCCGTCGCCGAGACGCAGAATATGACCGAGGCGGCCTTGCGCCTAAACGTCACCCAGTCCACGCTGTCCTCCGCGATCGCGCAGCTCGAGGGCGAGGTCGGCGCGTCCCTGTTCGTGAGGGTGCCGCGGCGCGGGCTGCGCCTGACCGACGCCGGCCGGCGGCTGGCCCGCGAGCTCGGCCCCTTCCTCGAGGAGGCCGACCGGATCAATGCGCTGGTCGCGGGGGAGGCGGACGCGCTCGAAGGCGAGCTCCGCGTGGGCCTGTTCGCCCCGCTGGCGCCGTTCCGCGCCCCGGTGATCCTCTCCGCGTTCGAGCGCAGCCACCCCCGCGTGCACGTCTCTTTCCTCGAGGGCGACCAGGAGTTCGTCCAGCGGGCCCTCGCCGAGGGGCGTTGCGACGTGGCGCTGATGTACGACATCGGACTGGAGGCGGGGTTCACCACGCACGTCGTCGAGCGCGTCCCGCCGCACGTGATCGTCCATGCGGGGCATCCGCTGGCCGCCGCCGCGGACCGCTTGGTGTGGCTCTCCGAGCTGGCCACCGAGCCGCTGATCCTGCTGGACCTGCCGCACACCCGGGAGTACTTCCTGCACCTCTTCCGCCTGGCCGGGGTCGAACCTCGGATCCGCCACCGGGCCACGGGGTACGAGACGGTGCGGGCGTTCGTCGGGAAGGGGCACGGCTACTCCGTACTCAACCAGCGCATCCACCACCAGCTGACCTACGTCGGTGACCGGATCGTCCCGCTTACGCTCGCCGACGACCTGCCGTCGATCGCCGTGGTGCTGGTCCGGCCCGACGGCGTCCGCCCAACTCGCCGCGCCCTCGCCTTCGAGGAGGTGTGCCTTCGGCTTTACGGGGCCACCCGCGGTTGACCTGGAGCCCGCCCAGTCATCGATTTTCTCGATGCGAACCAGCTAGAGAATCAATTAGACACGTGTGACCGGGGTCACGCAGACTGGGCTGACCAACGACTCCCCTTCCCGGACCCGGCGCAGCCGGGCACCGCGCGGACGCCGCAACGGCGCGGATCCGCACCGGGAAGGGCCACCACCCCACCAGGAGACCACGATGCCCGAGCAGGACCACCGTTTCCACGGTGTTTCGCGAACCCCCGGCCACAGCGCCGGAACGCGAAACAACAACGCACCGACAAATTCACCATCCCGAAACACCGTGGGCGCCCCCGGTAACCGCGCCTCCGTACGGTTGAATCCATGACAACCACACAGCAGCCAGCCCCCGCGACCGGCCCCGGCTCAGGCTCCGCGCCCACCGTCGAGTTCAACACGGGACGGAAGTCCACCGGTCTGCAGAAGCGCGTCCTCGCCGGAGGGAGCGTCGGGCAGTTCATCGAGTTCTACGACTTCTCGCTCTACGGACTCTCCGCCGTGGTGCTTTCCCAGCTCTTCTTCCCCAGCCAGAGCCCGGTCGTCGCCCTACTCTCCGTCTTCGCGACGTTCGGCGTCGCGTTCTTCATCCGCCCGCTCGGCGGTCTGTTCTTCGGCGCCCTCGGCGACAAGATCGGGCGGCGCAAGGTCCTGTACATCACGCTGCTGACGATCGGCGTCGCCACTGCGGGCATCGGCCTGCTCCCGACGTTCGACCAGATCGGCGCGCTCGCCCCGATCCTGCTGGTTCTTTGCCGCCTGTTGCAGGGCTTCTCCGCCGGCGGCGAGTCCGTCGGCGCCCCGGCGTTCGTGTTCGAGCACGCCCCCGTCGACCGCCGCGGCTTCTGGCTGAACATCACGCTCGCGGCCACCGCGCTGCCGTCCGTGTTCGCCGGCATCCTGATCCTGGTGCTCAGCCAGTCGATGAGCGCCGACGCCTTCATGAACTGGGGATGGCGCGTGCCGTTCCTGCTGGCCCTGCCACTGGCCGTGTTCGGCCTCTGGATCCGCTCCCGCACCGAGGAGTCGCAGGCGTTCAAGCAGGTCGCCGCAGCCGAGCAGTCCAAGGAGTACAGCCCGGTCCGCGAGGCCTTCCGCGAAAACCGCCTGCGCATGGTGCAGGTCGTGTTCGTCATGGGCCTGACCGCCATGGGCTTCTACTTCCTGGTGGGCTACTTCGTCCCGTTCGTGCAGACCAGCGGCAACCTCACCCGCGAACAGTCGCTCATGGCCAACGCCGCGGCGCTGCTCTTCTACGCGATCCTGCTGCCGATCTGCGGCAGGATCGGCGACAAGGTGGGCCGCAAGCCCATGCTGATCGCCGGCGCCGCGGCCATCGCCGTCTTCGCGGTCCCGTGCTTCATGCTCGTCACCAGCGGTTCGCTGACGCTGGCGATCCTGGGCCAGCTGCTGTTCGTCGTCCCGCTCTGCATCTACGGCGGCGGCTGCTACACCTTCTTCGTCGAGATCTTCACGACCCGCACCCGCTTCACCTCCGCGGCCGTGAGCTACAACCTGGCCTACGCCCTGTTCGGCGGCACCGCGCCGTTCATCGGCACCGCGCTGATCGGCGCCACCGGCAACAACCTCGCCCCCGGCATCTACCTGGCCGTGGCCGCTGTGATCGTCCTGCTGCTGCTGACGCTGACCAAGGTCCCCGAGACGCGCGGCAACCTGCACTAGCGGCAGGCAAGCCTGCACC
The DNA here is from genome assembly GCF_055412825.1 of Pseudarthrobacter linnaei. NCBI lineage: Bacteria > Bacillati > Actinomycetota > Actinomycetes > Micrococcales > Micrococcaceae > Pseudarthrobacter > Pseudarthrobacter linnaei. The sequence continues at coordinate 90,136 of NZ_JBVAYX010000012.1, read as the reverse complement.
CTTCCGAACGCACCTCACGCACAAGGAGAACCACCGTGAACGCCCAAGCATTCCTGATCGACTTCCACCACGTCGCCACCTTCGGGGCCACCGAGAACCACGGCGTCGACCGCCAGGCGGCCACCGCCGAGGACAAGATCAGCCGCGACTGGTTCGCCGCCTTCGCCGGGCAGCGCGGCTGGGAGACCCGGGTGGACGGGATCGGCAACATGTTCGCCCTCATCGAGTTCCATCCGGGAGCCCCGTACATCCTCATCGGCTCGCACCTGGACTCCCAGCCCCTCGGCGGCCGGTTCGACGGCGCGTACGGCGTGATCGCCGGGCTGCACGCCGCGGAGCGGGTGGCGGAGCGCGTGCGGGCGGAGGGCGCCCGCCCACCGTTCAACCTCGCCGTCGTCAACTGGTTCAACGAGGAGGGCGGCCGCTTCGCCCCCTCCATCATGGGCAGCTCGGTCTTCGCCGGGCTGATGGACCAGGAGCGCATGCTCGCGGTCCAGGACCTCCAGGGCACCAGCGTCCGCGAGGCGCTGGAGGCTATCGGCTACCTCGGCACGGACGAGCGCCCCGACGTCGCCGGCTACGCGGAGATCCACATCGAACAGGGCCGGATCCTGGAGCGCGAAGGCTACGCGATCGGCGCCGTCGACTACTCCTGGCACACGCAGAAGCTGGACATCGAGGTGCTCGGCGAGCAGTCGCACACCGGCGCCACCGCCATGGCGGACCGGCACGACGCGCTGGTCGCCGCGTCGAAGATCGTTCTCATGGTCCACGACGTCACGAGGGACTTCGAGGAGGAGGCCCTGGTCTCCTCCGTGGGCCAGCTGACCCTGGAACCCAACTCCCCGATCGTGGTCCCGCGCCGCGTGCACCTGGTCGCGGACCTGCGCTCGGCCAGCCCGGAGACCGTCGAGGCGGCCCGCGCGACGCTCCTGGAGCAGATCGCGGCGCTCGCGGCGGAGCACGAGATCCGCATCAACGTCAAGGACTTCGATGTCCGCGGCATCCAGCGCTACCCGGAGGAGGGCCTCGAGCTCGCGGAGAAGGTTGCCGCGGACCTAGGCCTGCGCGCGCGCCGCATCCGCACCATGGCCGGCCACGATTCGGTGGCCCTGAACCGGATCGTGCCCACCGTCATGTTGTTCTGTCCGTCCGTGGACGGCGTCTCACACTGCGAGCGGGAATTCACCACCGACGCGGACATGGTCGCCGGCGTCGACGCGATTACCGGCGTCGTCTGGGAAATGGTCCTCGGCGCGCTCGCGGGGGACCGCGAGCCGGTCGAGGCCGCGAGCGGGGCCGGCGCGTAATGGAGGAGCTCCACTACCTCGACGCCGCCACCGCGCTGCGCCTGTTCCGGGCCCGCGAGCTTTCGCCCGTGGAGCTCATGAACGCGGTCATCGCCCGGACCGGGGAGGTCAACGGCGAGGTCAACGCGCTCACCGAGACGCTCTTCGACGACGCGCTCGCCGCCGCGCGGCTGGCGGAGGCGCGCTACGCCCGGTCCGCGGACGACGCCGGCGCCCTGCCCGCGCTGCTGGGCCTGCCGGTGGCGACGAAGGAGAAGCATGCGCTCGCCGGGCGGACGATCGAACAGGGCCTGGGCTCCCATCGCGGCCGGATCGCTGCCGCGGACCACCCGGTGGTCGCGCGGATCCGGGCCGCGGGCGGGATCGTGCACGCGCGCACCGCGTCCCCCGAGTTCAGCTGCGCCACCGTCACGCACAGCCCGCTGTGGGGCGTGACCCGCAACCCCTGGAACCTGGACCGCTCGCCCGGCGGCTCCTCCGGCGGTGCCGGCGCGGCGCTGGCCGCGGGGTTCGCGCCGCTGGCCACCGCCAGCGACATCGCCGGCTCCACGCGCATCCCCGCCGGCTTCACCGGCACGGTTGGGTACAAGGCGCCCTACGGCCGCGTGCCCGGCGCGCCGCCGCTGTCCGCGGACTGGTACCGCGGGGACGGGCCGATGGCGCGCACCGTCGCCGACGCCGCGCTGCTGGCCAACGTCATGTCCGGGCCCGACGCCGGGGACCACTCCACGGTCCCGGCGGGGGAGCCGATCCCGTCAGCCCACGCGCCCGTCGCAGGAATGCGGATCGCGCTGAGTGTGACCCTCGGCGACTTCCCGATCGACCCTGCCGTGGAGGCCAACACCCGCGCCGTGGCCGCCGCCCTGCGCGACGCCGGCGCCGACGTCGTCGAGGTCGCGCTGCCGTGGACCACGGACCGGGTCCGGGAGACCATCTTCACGCACTTCGGCCACATCCTGGGACCGGCCATGGCCGCGGAGCTCGCTGGCGGGGACGCCCCGGTGGCGGCCTACACCACCCGGTTCATCGCCGACGCAGCGGCCGCCGCGGCGCGGAACACGCTGGCGGAGGGCCTGGCGATGGACGCACGGATCCAGGCAGAGCTCGCCGCGGCGATGTCCGGGTTCGACGCGCTGTTGTGCCCGACGTCCGGCGTCGCGTCGCTGGACGCCGCGGGGGACTACCTCGCCGGGATCGACGCCGGCGGGCGGCACCTGGAGCACTACTGGGAGGCGCACCTGACCAGCCCGTTCAACGTGGCCAACCGGTGCCCGGTGCTCGCTGTGCCCAGCGGCTTCGCGGCCGACGGCGTGCCCACAAGCGTGCAGGTGGTGGGGCACCCGTTCGCCGAGGGCAGCGTGTTCCGGGTCGGCGCGGCCATCGAGGCCCTGATCCCGTGGGCCCATCACCGCCCGTCCTTCAGAGGATCGCGCTTGCCGACGCCTTAAGGGCGTGGTCCCGGGAGAGGCGGACGACGGCGGCGCGTGGGTTCCAGCCGAAGGAACCCAGGCATGAAACCTCCGGGGCCGCCGCCGAGGTGTCTGAGGTGACTGCAGACTCCTGCCGGGAAACGGACCCGCCCGGCGTGCCTGATTCCTTCCCGGCCTGCCGGGCTGACTAGCTAGCCACCGCCGCCTTCGCCGCCCGCGAGGCCTCCATCCACTCGCTCAGCCACGGGGCCCGAACGCTGGAGGTGATGCGACAGTCGGCCACGAAGGTTCCCTTCGCGCCGGCATCGATCCAGTCCTGCAACGCGGAAAGGTCGGACAAGGAGCGGATGATCGCGGACTCGGCACCCAAAGCGCGGGCGACGCCGCTGAAGTCCACCTCGGGGATCAGCATGGGCTTTTCGGTCAGGCCCTGGGAGCCGTACTGGTGGATTTCGGCGCCGTAGGCGGCGTCGTTGTAGATCACGACGACGGCGCTGGTTGCCGCGCCGATGAGCGATTCGAGGTCGGACAGGCCCATCAGGAAACCGCCGTCGCCGGAGGCCAGCACCAGGGTGCGGCCTTCCTCCACGGCGCGGGCTGCCCCGACGGCGCTGGCGAGGCCCAGCCCGATGGTCTGGTAGGCGGTCCCCACCATCACCAGGTCCTGGGGCCGGGGGATGTTCCAGTACATCGGTGCCCAGCCGAGGAAGTGCCCGCCGTCCTGGACCACCGTGCGCCGTTCCGGCAGCACGGCGTCCAACGCGGTGGCCAGGGAACGCGGGTCCAGCCGGCCGTCCGCGGTCTCCTCGGAGCCCGGGTGGTGGGCCGGTCCTTCGGCCAGCCGCTTGCGGGCTTCCGCGCGCCACGCTCCGCCGCGGCCGGCGTCCGGCGAGGCCGCGCCCTCCAGCATCCGCAGGAGGTGTCCGGCCGCAGACTTCGCGTCCGCGCTGACGAACGTATCCACCCGCGGGTGCGTCGGCTGCAGGGCGGTGTCGATCTGGATGACGGTGCTGTCCGGGCCGAGCAGGTGCCCGAACCGCATGGTGAAGGCACTCAGGCTTGCCCCGGCCACGAGGACCACATCGGCCTCACCCATGAGCCCGGCTGCGGTGTCAGTGCCGAAGCCGCCCGCCACGCCGAGGTACCCCTCGCCTTCGAGGAGGTTGAGCGCCAAGGCGGTTCCGGCGGTCACGGCGCCGAGGCGGTCGGCGAGCTCCCGCAGCTCCGGGCTGGCTCCGGCGAGGTGCGCGCCGCGGCCAGCGAGGATCAGCGGCCGCTTCGCCCCGGCGAGCAGGCGGGCTACCTGCCCAAGGCCGCCGTCGACGTCGTCCGTCACCATTCGTGCCGGTGCCGCCGGAAGTTCCTCGTCCGCAGCCTCGAGGGCCGCGAGGTCATAGGGGATGGCAATCACGACGGCGGTGCGCTTGGTGAGTGCGTACTCCACCGCCTGCCGGGTGATGGAACCCGCGGCGTCGCGGGTGACGGTGAACGTGGCGGCGCCGAGGCCTGCGGCGATGGCCGCCTGGTCCACGTCCCAGGGCCGGGCGCCGGTGGTGGGGGCGTCCCCGGTAACCAGCACGACGGGGATCTGCGCCTGGACCGCCTCGGCGAGGGCGGTCAGTGCATTGGTGTAGCCGGGGCCGTAGGTGGTGGTGCCCGCGGCGAGACGTCCCGACGTCCGGTAGTAGGCGTCGGCCGCGGCGATGGCGGCGCCTTCATGGCGGACGGCGGAGAAGCGGAGGCCCAGCTTTTCCGCGGCGTCCAGGAAGTAGACGTTTCCGTTGCCCATGACGCCGAAGACATCGCTGAGATAGCTGCTGAGAATCTGCGCCACACGGCCGGACACGGTGAGAGTAGTCATGCAGGAATCTTGTGCGCTGGTCCCCAAATAGGCAAGGGAGTCACGTCTGGCTAGGAGATTTGGCAAGCACAAGAGGCTTAACTGAAAATATGACCAATTGTGGCCCGCGTCACCCGCACTTAGCCGGCAGTGTGCGGCTCCTGCTCGGAGAGCCGGCTCAGCAGGCCGTCGTAGCGGGGCGGCATGAGCTCCAGTACGGAGATGGCCGTGCTGGTCCGTTGAATCCCCTCGATTTCCAGGATCTGGTTGGTGATGCGATAGAGATCCGCCGTGCCGCGTGCCACCACCTTGGCCATGAGGTCCGCGTCGCCGGTAGTGGCGTGCACCTCGATGACCTCCGGGATCGCGGCGAGCCCGTCCTCCACCGCACCTGTCCGGGTCTGGCTGATGGACAGGGAGAGGAAAGCCATCAGCTCATAGCCGAGTGCGGCGGGATCCAGCCGCCGGCTGAAGGAGCGGAGGGCGCCGCTGCGCTCGAGCCGTGCCAGCCGGGCGTGGACCGTGTTCCGTGCGACGCCGAGTGTCCGGGAGAGTGCCAGGGCGCTGGCCTCCGGATCCTTATCCAGGGCCAGGATGATCCTGCCATCGAGTGAATCCAGGGTGCGGGGGTGCAGGATGGTCATATTTTCACCAGAGACAGTAGAAGTTGAGCAGAAGTCCCAATGGGTTGAGCGTACCTTGCATTGTGGGCGGAGTCACAACCATGATCAGTCCTCATGACCCGTGATCAGCTCCTCACCGCACCGGACGCCGCACTCCCCGCCCTTCGTGGCGCTGTGTCCGGCCTCCCGCCGTATGTCCCGGGCCGGCGCAGCGCCGGCATGGACGTTGCTGCCCTTGCCAGCAACGAAAGCCACTACGAGCCGCTGCCCGCTGCCGCCGCCGCGGTGGCCGCAGCGGCCGGTACCATGAACCGCTACCCCGACAGTGCCGCCGTCGAACTCCGTGAACGGATCGCCAGCCACTTCGGCGTCACCGCCGGAGAGGTCGCGGTGGGACCCGGCAGCGTGGGCGTCCTCCAGCAGATCATCACCGGCCTGTGCGATGCCGGGGATGAAGTGATCTTCGCGTGGCGCTCCTTCGAGGCGTACCCCATCCTGGTGGAGCTGGCCGGCGCCCGGCCGGTCCGCGTTCCGCTGGACATCTTTGAAGGCCACGATCTTGATGCCATGGCTGCGGCCGTGACCGCCCGCACGAAGGTGATCCTGCTCTGCACCCCCAACAACCCGACCGGCGTGCCGATCAGCCACGAACGCATCGAGGCCTTCCTGCACTCTGTCCGTTCCGACATTCTCGTGGTGATCGACGAGGCGTACGTGGAATACGCCGAAGCGGGCAGAGGCCCCGATTCCCTGGCGCTCTACCGCCAGTACCCCAACGTCTGCATCCTCCGCACCTTCTCAAAGGCCTACGGCCTCGCCGGCCTGCGCGTGGGCTACGCCGTGGCGGCGCCGGCCATCGCTGAGGGACTGCGCCGGACCGCCCTTCCCTTCGCCGTGAGCGCGCTGGCCCAGAAGGCCGCCGTCGCGTCGCTGGACGCCGGAGCGGAGATGGAAACCCGGGTGGCCGCGGTCACGCAGGAGCGCGCCCGGATGGCCGCGCAGCTCGAAGCCCAAGGCTGGAAGCTGCCGCCGAGCCAGGGCAACTTCCTGTGGATCCGTGCGGATGAGAGCCTCCAGGCAAGGCTCGTGGATGCGTTTGACCGCGCGGGCATCATGGTCCGGGCCTACCAATGTGACGGGGTGCGGATCACCGTTGCCGGCCCCGCCGCCAACAACCGCGTGCTCCGGGTTTTGGAAGCCCACGCAGCTTAGGAACTTTCTGACCCTTATCAATCCGTTCCACAACCAGAGGACTCCCCATGGAACAACAGACAAAGACGTCTGGCCGCCCGCTCGGCACCACACTCAAACCCCGCCAGCTCACGATGATGGGCCTGGGAAGCGCCATCGGTGCGGGCCTGTTCATCGGCTCCGGGGCCGGCATCCAGGCCGCCGGCCCGGCCGTGCTGATCTCCTACCTCGTGGCCGGCACCCTCATCATCCTGGTGATGTGGGCCCTCGGCGAGATGGCCGCCGCCAACCCGGACAGCGGAGCCTTCTCCGTCTATACCGCCAAGGCCTACGGGCCGGTGGCCGGTGCCACGGTGGGCTGGCTCTGGTGGCTGCAGCTCGTGGTGGTCATCGCCGCCGAAGCGCTCGGCGCGGCAGGCCTGCTGGCCACCATCTTCCCGGCCCTGCCGGTGTGGCTGATGGCCTTAGTGTTCATCGTGCTGCTCACCGCCGTGAACCTCACCAGTGTGAAGAACTTCGGCGAGTTCGAGTTCTGGTTCGCCCTGCTCAAGGTGGCAGCAATCGTCGGGTTCCTCCTGGTGGGCGCAGCCCTGCTCTTCGGCTGGCTGCCGGGAGTGCAGTCGCCGGGCCTGTCCAACTTCACCGGTGCCGGCTTCGCACCCAGCGGTTTCGCCGGGATTGCCACGGCACTGTTCGTGGTGGCCTTCGCGTTCGGCGGCACCGAGATTGTCTCCGTGGCGGCAGCTGAGACCGCCGAGCCGGCCCGCAGCGTGAAGAAAGCGGTCCGCACGGTGCTGTGGCGCATCCTGGTTTTCTACATCGGTTCCATCTTCATTATTGCGGCCGTGGTTCCCGTGGGTTCGGCGGGGCTGAAGAGCCCGTTCGCGGCGGTACTGGACGCCGCCGGCATGCCCGGCGCAGCCACCGCCATCACCCTGGTGGCCGTGGTGGCACTGCTCTCCGCACTCAACGCCAACCTCTACGGCGCCTCCCGGATGGCGTTCTCCCTCGCCGAGCGGGGCGATGCGCCGCGCCTGCTCGCCTCGGTGTCCAAGGCACGGGTCCCGGTTATCGCAGTCCTGGCCAGCGTCGCCTTCGGCGTTGTTACGGTCGGGCTGGAGCTGGCGTTCCCCGATCAGGTCCTTCCCGTCCTGCTCAACATTGTGGGCTCGACCTGCCTGCTGGTGTGGACGTCCGCGCTCCTGGCCCAGCTCGCGCTGCGGCTCCGCGCCGACCGCGAGGGGACGGAGCTTCCCCTGCGGATGCCCGGCTTCCCGTGGCTGACGGGCTTTGGCCTGCTCATCCTCGCGGCGATCTTCACGGTGGGCTTCATCGGCGAGGACTCACGCCCCCAGCTGCTGAGCACTTTCTCGCTTGTGGCGCTGCTGGCGGTGGCGAACTGGCTGCACCAGCGGAACGGAAAGGTTCCGCCGGTTGTGGAATCTGCGGAGCGTGCCAAGGAGCCCGCGCTGATCGACTGACAGTGGATGCGGACCCGCCCAGAGGGTCCGGTGCACGCGGAGGGCGCGTCCGGTCTGACCGGGCGCGCCCTCGGGCATTGTTTTGCCGAGCTGTCCGTGCCGAGCGTGAAATCGATCGGTGGCGGGTTGCGTCCGTTCACGCCGAGCACCTGGAGCTCAGCTGTCCTCGAAGAGGCCGCCGGTGGCGTGGACGGGAGTCACCTCGGGATCATGCGGGGAAGACGGATCGCTGTGGGCATCTACCCTGCGAACTCAAAGTCGAGGGTGATATCGGGAGCGACGCTTGCGATGATTCCGGAGTAGAACGCCTTGGCCTGCTCCATCAGCGCTGCTTCGTTTTGGGTGATGTACTTCTGCTTGTTCTCGTCACTGAGAACGTTGTTCATCATGCGAGTTTGAACGGCTGACGGTGTCAGCCAGCTAAGCGCGTCGCTGCTCTCGAGGTGGTCCTCGAACTTGGGATTGTCGAAGCCGATGCCGATGAATCTGGGGATGGTCACCCGAAACGAATCTGGGCCGGTGGGCTCAACCTTCACCTGTGTTCCATCGATGCCTAGTTTGGCGTCGAACTTGTATTGGATCAGCGTCGTTTTCTTGCTCTCGGGTACTGCGACGCCGAATATCTCGCCATTGCTTTCGTTCCTCGCGACACCCTCGATGTGAAGGCTAAGCAAGGCGACTTCCTGCACGCGCGTGACGGCCTGAACCACCTGCGAATCGCGTTCGTTCGAACTGCTGGAGAACAGCGAACTGAGACCCAGAGCATTGAGTCCACCGAATGCGAAAACGGCGCCCGTTCCTACGACAAGCAGTACATTGAGCAGCAGGACAGGCCAAAGCAGAACACGCGTTTTGAAAAAGTTCACGACTGCCTTGAAAAAGTTCATGACGGGTAAGTCTCCAGTTTGGTGCGACGTCGAAACGCCCCCGGAATTCAGCGATTTGGAACCACCACAATCAGAGCGTTGCGCCAAGTCCCCTCGAACCATATACGCAACTAGGAGACTGGCCGATTATGGCGCGCCCTACCGATCCTGGATATGCGGCCACGAGCCGATGCGCACCAAACTGCAGGACAGGCGATGTCCACCGAAACGCAACTCTTACGGTCTCCCGCTTAAGATCGTTCCGTAGAGCCTGGCTCTCGCACGGGTAGGCGACATCTCGCGCCGAAGTTACAAAAAATTCTTGGCACCTAAGAAACTCTTTGTAAATCCCAGAATGCCACGGGATGTCAGAGCGGCGGACTACGGTGCTGCCATGGCTAACGATGAAACAATCCCCGAACCGAAATCGAAGACGAAGCGCGTCGTCTCGCGGAAGTGCCCTGTTTGCGGCAGCGAGGCCTGGCGTATTGGCTACGGAATGATCATGCCGTCTGCCCGCGAAGAGATGCCCAAGACTGAGTTCGCGGGCTGCATGATCGTGCAAGAAGAGCGCATCTACCCCGCGACCGGGAAGGTCGAAATCGGCATACCCAAATGGGCGTGCCAGAACCCGGAGTGCCGCCACCGCTGGTGGTAAGGCTCAGTTGATCCGGAACATCTTCCCCAACGCGGGCATGTGGATCAGGGTCGCGACGACGGGCCGCCCGGTAATCGACTCAATCGCCTCGGCGTAGCCGCGCATCTGCCCCACGTACTTGTCCTTGATGTGACCGACCGGGTCCGTGCCCGGATAGGACTTATGGTCCACCAGCACGTATCCGGCAGGTGTCTCCAGCAGAAGGTCAATCCAGCCTTCCATCAGCTGGTTGTCTGCGTTCCGCCAGGCCACGGACTGTTCGGTGATCACTGTGGCGCCCGGGTACTGCTCGGCGAAAAAGGCGAGCATCCGGTCGCCCGCCTCCACCACTACGGCGGCGTCGACGGCGGACGCGGCACCCCAGAGGTCCAGCAACCGTTGCGCCGCCAGGAGCCTGACCCCGCTGTCCATCTCGACAAGCGGCAGGGCGAAGTAACCATGGATCGCGGAGCCCACGTGATCCCAATTGGCGGCGCCGTGCGGGATCAGCTGCGCCCCTAGGACTGCGGCCTCCGTGACATCGGCGACGAAGCCAAAACTCTGCATCGAACTCGCTGTCACCCGGGCAGGCTTGTGGGCCACCGGGCCGGACACGGCCAGACCGTCGGCGAATTCCCGGGCGGCGCTCTTCCCGTCCGTTGCGGGCGCATCGGCAGCCTCGTAGCTGAAGGCTTCTACGGACAGACGGCGTTCGTTGTCGCCGGGCCGGCCTTGGACGACTAACTTCCCGTCGTTGCCGTCATCCGCGGTCCATTCCACGATCGGCCCTGGCGCGAGGGTGTTCAGTGAGGCCGGGGCCGGCTTGGCGGCCGCCAGGCACGTCACACTGATGGCGCGGGTCAGACCCACGTAAAGCACCCGCGCCGAGTCCGCCTGTCGCCGCGCCAGCACACGCTGGGCGACGGCCGACTCGTCCGCCGCTGCGGAGAGCGGTTTGAAGCCCTTGCCGCCAAACGGCCAGGGCCAGAAGCGGACCCACCGGCCGGCGAGGGGGTTCCGGACGTCGATCTCGGCGACGCCTTCGACCGCTACACCCCACGGCGCTGCTGCAACAGCGGTGTCCAGGCTGGCCAGAACCACGGCCGGCCATTCCAGCCCCTTGGCCTTGTGATAGGTCAGGACGTTGACGACGTCGTCGCCGAAGTTCTCACTGCCGGCGCTGTCGGCGTCGGCAAGGAACTTGAGCGAGCCGCTCAGCGTGACCGGTTTGGAAAGCGCAGCACACGATTCGTAGTAGCGCTCCAGGAGGGCGCGGAACGCATCGAGATTCTTCAGCCGCGTTCCGGGGTTGCTCCACGATTTGATGAGGCGGGCAACGCCGAGCCGGGCCGTGACCTCCTCCATGATTTCCGTGGGAGTGCAGAGCTTGGCCAGGCCGCGCAGTTCGAGCAGCCCGGCCACCAAGGGGTCTACGGCCCAGCGCTTAAGTTCTAACTGGGGCTCGGCGGCGTCGAACAAGGCGGGCACCCAGCGGCCGAATGCGGTGTGATCGGGGTGAAGATGGGCCAGCTCGGCCAACGCCACCGTGTCGTCGTCGGAGGCCACGAAGGCCATCCCGGCGCGTACCAGCTGGACTTCCCGTGCGTCGAACAGTGAGGAGGTGTTCGTTGTCGCCTTGAGCCCGAGCGCGGTCAGTTCCGCGGCGATAGCCTCCACTGCAGCGTTGGACCGGGCAAGGACAGCGACGTCGGACGGCTTGAATCCGCGCCGCTGGATCAGGTCAACGACGCCGGCGGCGATGGCACGGCGCTGTTCCGGAACCGTTTTCGCCGCCAGGGTCCATGCCTCCCGGGAACCGCCCAGGGCGCTCTTGGCATGGGCGGCCTCCAGGCGGGCCTCCGGGGGCGCCAGCTTCACCTCTTCCTCGCCCAGCTCCGGGAACATGGCGAGGCTGATCGCGTTGGAGAGGTCGATGACCGCTTCCTTGGACCGCCAGGACTCTGTCAGCTGGGTCTTGTGCTCGATGTGGGCGGCGACGGCTTTCATCAGCTCCGGGTCCGTGCCGCGGAATTCGTAGATGGCCTGCTTGGCGTCTCCGACCCAGACAACCTTGTCCACCAGTTCGGCGAACTTGATGAACAGCTGGAGCTGCAGCGGGCTCGTGTCCTGGAACTCGTCCACCACCATGAACTTGATCCGTCCTCTGATGGAGGCCCGGAATTCCGGGTTGTTCTCCAGCAGGTCCAGGACCAGGGTTTCCTGGTCGGCGAAGTCGATGAGCCCGTATTCCCGCTTGAATTCTGCGAACCTCACCAGGCAGGAAGCGGCGCAGGCGAACACGAGTTCGGTGAATTCCCTTAGCTCGGTCTGGAAGGCCGGGTTGGCCACCAGATCCATGTTGACCGCCGAAATGTAGCTTTCCAGCTGCCGTTTGGCCCCCGCGTTGGAGACCCCGGCCGCATCGATCCAGAAGCGCCACGGAGCGTCCTCCGGGGAGGCGTGGGACAGGACAGGCTCCAGAAGGGCGATCGACGCGATCAGGTTCTTGGGCGGCGTCTTGCCGCCGTCGATGCTGTCAGCGGCCATCCCGCGCAAGCTCATCAGGCCCTGAAGGAGCTGATTGGACCAGGACGCTCGGTCGTCAAGACCCACCGGGCCGAGGACCTGATGCAGTCCCTGCCAAGACAAGGAAGCGGAGTGCGCCAGATCCGCGGGGTTAATGGTGTTGCCGCGGGCGGCATCTGTGATGTCGCGGACGATCTTGCGCCAGTCGGGGTCGCTGCCCCGGATGTCCGATTCGCCGTCGTACCCAAGGCGCCGCGCCAGCGGCTGGATTCTCGGCGTGAACTCCGCGAACACATCGTCGGTGGCCAGCTGGAAGATCCGGAGTTGTTCGTCTTCGGCGATGACCTGCAGTGCGGGCGAGAGCCCGGCGTCGACCGCGTATTCCTGCAGCAGGCGGCTGCACACGCTGTTGACGGTGCCCACCATGCTGACGGACATCTGCCGGGCGGCATCGGGACGTTCCTGGCCGAAGAGTTCGGCCTGCACCCGGTCAATGAGTTCCGCGGCGGCCTTCTTCGTGAAGGTGGTGGCCAGGATCTGGCTGGGCCGGGTGCCGGCGTTGATGGCACGGGCGATTTCGCCCATCAGGCTGAACGTCTTACCGGTCCCGGCGCTTGCCGTGATCATCGTGACGTTGCTCAGTGCGTGGTTCATGACAGGTCCCCCTTGAGGCCGCAGAGTGCGGAGAAGTCGCAGAAGTTGCAGGGCGGCTTCTGGTACAGCCTGCCGTCCGCCGTCGCCGTCTCCCGTTGCTCGTCGGACGATCCGAGCTCCTGCCGCCCTGCCGCCAGGACGCGTCCGCCAACGACTTCCGAGATGGAGAATTCGGCGGCTCGCACGGACCGTTGCCAGGTGCTCCGGCTGGAAGACGGGCTGGCCAGCGCGGGTCCGAAGAGTGTGCTGGTTGAGGCAAACTCGCCTTGTTTGAGCATGTAGTAGGACATCGCGGCATCCTCGGCAACGGTGGACATGGGGTTCGGACCGTCGTCCAGAGCCCAGTGGTACAGGGCGAGCTGCAGCGCGTTCCCCTCGGCGATCTCTTCCCGCCGGTACTTCGAGCGGTTGGTCCATTTGAGGTCGATCACTACGGGCTCAGCCTGTTGGTCAGCGGCCAGGACATCGATGTAGCCGGAAACCTGCACTTCGGTCTGGGCTCCGTTGACGTTGAAAGAGGCGGGCTTGTCGAACTTGTGCTCGGTGGCGCGGATGTAGACGCCTTGGGTCTGCAGGGTCTGGAACAGTTTGATGACGGAGTGCTCGACGATGGGCCGGAGGCCGGCGAGTTTACTACCCCTGCCCGGCAACAGCAGCTCCGAGGCATAGTGCGGCACGAGCTGGTCCAGTTTGGCCTGGACTTCCGCCGGCTCGGGCACCGCCCGGTTTGAGGCGTGGAGCTCGCCGAAAAGTTCCTCGACGACCCTGTGGACGAGGGTGCCGATCATGGTGTTCCCAGTGGGGACGGATTGCGCGGCGCCTACCTTCAGCCGGCCCTTCTTTTCCAGTACCCATTTCAGGGAACAGCCGATCAGGCTGCTGAGCTGCGAGTAGGAGAGCGTTTCGGGCATAAAGGCCGGACGGGGGCCCAGCTCGTGGGAGGCCGGGACAGGCTGGGCGGGGGAGGGCTGCACCGGCGTGAGCGCCGTGGTCCGGCCGGCGAGGTGCCAGACGCCGTCGTGCCCCAGGCCGGCGGGAGTAACGGTGAAGGCCTTGATGGTGTGTTCGACGGCCTTTTTGTTCTCATCCGGGGTTCCGGGCAGGGGGACGGGAAGGACACTGAAAGCGAGTGAGGACAGGACCGGGTGTGCCTTCGTCGGCTCCCCGCTGATTTCGGCGGCGCGCACGAGCAACAGTCGCCGGCAGCGCCTGGCCGCTTCCACTGCTACGGAGAGTTCCAGTTCGGCAAGTGCCGCAGGATCCGGCAGATCCACGCCCATGCTCTGCAGCGCCTGGAGTTCCGCGGTGTCCCAGTGGCGGGCCCGGGCCTGGCCGTCATCCTGGCACCCCCACCAGACCAGGGTGTCGACGTCGTCGCAAAGTTCCGAGAGGCTGCGCAGCGTGACCCAGGGCGCGGCCTCGCCGCCGGATAGGGGACTGCCGCTGGCGGGAATGACGGATTCCAGGATCCGCGCAATGGTTTTGCGGGTGACAGGCTCCGGCCCGTCGATCAGGGCCGTGAATTCGTTGAGCTGGCTGAGCACGGACTCCAGCTGGGGGTAGAGCTGCACGCGGCGGCTGAGCTGGGTGCGCAGCCACAGCGCGCGTTCGACGACGGCGCTGCCGCTGACGATTCCGTCGTCAGGCAGCAGCCCGGTGCTGAGCAGAAGGTCCAGCTCGGATGCCACGTCGGGGCCGAGGGTCTCGTCGCTGCTGATCTTCTGCAGCGCGCCAAGCCATTCCTTTCCGCCTGTGCCCGGCTGGGCGGCGAGGGCGCGCAGCAGATACCGTCCTGCTCCGCGGCGGACGGGGCTGACCGGGAGGTTCAGGAACTCGCCCAGCAGCTGGACGTCCACCGGCGCCCAGATCACGTTGAAGAACAGCGGAATGATCTGGTCCACGGCGCGCCACCGGGAGCGGCTGCTGACGCCGATCCGGGGCAGTCCGCGCTGCTGCAGTTCCTGGTCCAGCAAGGCCGTGCTTGCGGAGGCGACGACGGCGGAGCGGTCCGTGCGGGGGATTGCAGCGGACGCGAGCCACCGGGCCGTGTGCTCGGCCGCTTCCCACTCGGTTTTGGCGACGACGACGGTCACGTCGCCCACCGGCCCGGGATGGGGAGCCGGCTCTATGACGTTGACTCCGTGCCGTTCGAGGGCGCTGATAAGGCGGCCCCAGATCGCGGGGAAGGAGCTGCGGGGGTGCTGGAGTTCAAGCCGGGTGATTCCGAGCGGCCAGTTAGACGTGGCATCGCTCTCGAGTTCGTGGATGAGTTCCAGCGGATAGTCGGCGAATGCCCGGTCGAGGGGAAGCTGGCTCTGTTCCAGGGCAGCGAGGGCACTCAGCTTGGCGCTTGGTTCACCCGGGACCAAGCCGGACCAGCCGTTGACCACGAGCTCGTCGCGCAGGTTCAGCAGGTCGATGGCCGTGGACCAGGTGTCCACGGAGAATGATCCGTGGAACCAGGCCGCCGGGGTATCCTGGTCCGCGAGGCGCGCCATGTACTGGCGGATCCGAGTTGAGTGGCGGGCATCGGGTCCGGTCAGCCCGAGCCGGGTTTGCAGGAGCTGGGTCAACCCCAACGGACCAAGACGGACTACGCCAAGTGCGGAATCGCGGTACGCCCACGGAGCGCGGTCCAGATACAAGCCAAACAAGACGTTCACATCGTCCCCCTGGACGTGTAGGACCGACAGTTCCTAGATCATATGGGCGGGGTCGGACAATGGACGGTGCGACGCGTTGGGCTCACCGAATAGCGGGTCCTCCGGTCAGTCGGTCTCGAGGGTGGCCTGCAGCAACCGGTCAAAGCTGGCGGTGCCGTAGTCGGGCGGCGTAGCGAAGACCGTGACGTGACTCGTGCGGACCGTTTCGTCCACCCGCGCTATCGCTGCTATGCGTTCCGCAGCTGGCCTGTCGCTGATGACACCTAGCTCGAGTCCCGGCACCCCGTTTACCGGCAGAGGAATGCGCCCACCGGAGGAGCACAACGATTCAAAGGTCTTTATGGACAACCCAGCGGTGGCGTCCCCGGTGAGGCCGACGATGGTTTCGTTGACATCTGCAATGAGCTCGTCCGCAAATTTCTGTCGGACCTTGTCCTCCGACAGAATCCACAGGAGTAAGGCGACCAAACCGAGCGTTATGGCCACCGTACCGAATGCTCCAAGCCTGGTGAGGATTGCGAGAACGACGAAGCCCACCAAGAACCGTTTAGCAGTGAAGTTGGCAAGAAGGCTCCTCGCCTTGAAACCACGTTTGCCGTCCCATTGCGCAGAAGTGAAAGTTCTGATCACGCGCTTCTCCATGGGCCATTCGGGCACGGTCATCTCCCTTTCACTTCCATGAGAGCCTCGGCAAGGACTATCGCCCTTCGAGCCTCGTTAAGGTCTGCGCGCAGGCCCGGATCTGCCGAACCGGTGGTCGCGCCCTGGGGGGTCCCCACAAGGTCAGCAAGGGCATTGTTCAGATTTTCACGTTCTCGGGACAGTGTTCTGGACGACGTCAGCTTAAGCCTGCTGCGGTCCAGCTCGAGAAGGGATTTGCTGATTTCTTCCCGGCGGGCCTGAACGGAAGCTCGCTTTTCTCCGATGCGCTGCGTGCGGTTCAGGAACATCCCTTCCATCCGCCGAGATACCTCGTGGAGCTCACTCAGCGCTAGATTTTTGTCCGCTGACTTAACTTCCTTGGCTACTAGCATGCTGACTTTGGTGCTCCGCTCTTCCCACAGCTTGAGTCCAAGGTTGTTTTGCCTGAACAGCACGTCCAGAATCTCAAGCGTTCGCGTCAGCGGTTCGCGGCGAGCGGTCAGATTCCTCGACGCGGCATCGAGCTGCTCGATGAACTGTGCGTAGTTGTCTTTGGGCGCCGCGGGCTCCCGTTTGCTGCCGGTCATGAAGCTAGTTTCTGCTTGCCATACATCCAGAGCACGATATCCATGACACGGAGATCGGAGATGGGATCTGAGAGTCCTGAGACCCTGCGCATCTCCTGGAGCCGCTGGGGGAGGCCTGTGCCATCCGTCAACGCCGAGTGCCACTTCTTCCACTGACCGACGGAGTTCTTGGGCAGTCCCATCAGCGGACCCACGACGGAATCGTAGATCGGGATTAGCTGGGGGCGCTTTCGTGCCATGATCTTACTTGCCTTGGTTTCGCCAATTCCCCATCGTCCGGTTTCCTCGGCTCGAAGGACACACCATAGGCGGTTGCCAGGACTACCTTTGCCCAAATATCGCTCGAATTCAACGGGACTCAGATCAGCCATGTTGACGTTCAGTGGCAACTGCTCAAGATGTTTAGAAATCTCAAGCGCATGCGTTTCGAGCATACCGAAAGCGGCGCGGCCCGGAATCTTCATGGAGAGAAACGACACTGCGACAAGGTCATCGGCCGTCACGCGGTTGGCCACACCCGGCGCGTCCCCACCACCAGCCCAGCTGTCGAATCGACAACCGGTCCGCGGCATTTCGGATGCGAAGAGTTCGGTGTAGTAGGCGCCGAGCAGTTTGGCTGCCTCGTCGACGTGACCATCATCCAGAATGTCCGGAACTGTCATGTTTCCCCCAAATTGTTGTGCTCGGCACCGAGCTGGTGCTGCCGGTGGAACTCTTCATTGAGTCCTGAGACCCTCGGAAGCCTATCCCCAGGTAGGCGAAATTCTTCTGACTGCTAAAAGAAGCATGCACTGCCGCACCGACAATAAAGACGGGCCGCCTAGAGTGCTGCACCCACGCGCTCATTCTCAGCGATCGACGGGCGTCGCCGGCGCCCAAGCCTGGGCGCGCGACAGGGCCATCTTCAGATCCCGGCCGCCGGCCTCCTCCAGCAAATCAGAGTCGCCGACAACCACGAGGAGACTTCGAGCCCGGGACAGGCCAACATAGAGCTGCTCGGCTGCTCGGCTCAGGTCTTTGAAACCGTTGACACACAGGACTATCACGGACCGTTCCAGACCCTTGAAGCCCAGAACGTGACCGTAGAACTCGTTTTCGTTGGCATGGAACTCGCGCCAGTAGTCAGCGGTGGTGCCGCTCTCGAAGAATTCCTTATGTATTGGGTGGCGTTCCTTCGTCGTCAGCATGGCGATCTGGTTGTTTGCCCATCCCTCCTCGATCAGCGCATCAATGCAGTCTCCCGCTACGTCGAGGGCGTCCTCGGTGGCGCATTGGACCCGCCGGACAGGCAGTCCGGTGCTGCCCCGGGGCGTGAAATGATCGCCCGCGAAGGATTTGAAGGTGTCGGCGATCTTCCTCGTGTTGCGCAGGTTCTCATCGATGTGGATCGTCACTAGGTCTTCCAGCGGGCTTGCGCCACCCGTCGAGGGATTGCTCCAACGCCGGTAGACGTCCTGGTGGTCGTCCAGGAAGGCGTAGATCTCGGCGTCGCCCGTGGTGGTGGCCAGCAGCGCTTCCCACCAGAGCGGGGCGAAGTCCTGGGCTTCATCAACGATGATGGCATCCAGCCGCTGATGAGGCTGGAGACTGACCGCGAGATCCTTGAGCAGCTGTGGCAGTTCCTCTTCGAAATAGGCGGGTCCCGTGCCGTCCGGCACCCCAAGGCTCCGGGCGTATTCATGGAATTCACCGGTGAAGGCGGGTTGGGCATGACGCCAAGTCGAAACCCGGTCCTGCAGGTACTGGCTCAGACCCTTGTTGTAGCTAAACAGGCCGACCCGTTTGCCCTGTTTGCAGAGCAGCCGGGCCTTTTCCACGGCCAACCAAGTCTTTCCGCTTCCAGCCCCGCCGGTGAACCGGATCCGGGGGAGAGACCGTGTGGCCTTCAACAGCACCGACTGCCGCTCGGTGAGATGGTCCTGGACGTCTTCCGATTCTTTGGGGTCCAGTGGCTTGGTGCCATCGTGACCCATAGTCCCGTTGAGTACTCGGACGATTCGTTCCATGAACGCCGGCGCCAGCGACGAAGCGCCACCGCCTTCCCGCTCGATGGCGGTCCGGACCAGGTCGGCCGCCGACACGGTGTCTTCCTTGTCGAGAACCAGGGACCGCGGGCAGCCTGCCATCTCCCAGTCACGGGGCACGTCGGTGTAGGGAAGGCTGACCATGTAGGCGAAGCGGCTCGTCAGCGGTGTACCCAGCTGGCGGCCGATCCAGTGCTTGAAGGCGTGGAGCGATCCCTGCGACTGTGCAACGGGGCTCTGTATCTTGTGAACTCCGGACCTGTCGGATTGCAGCCACTGCCCGTTTTCGACAGAGACGCGCCCGCCCTTCACCTCGATGGCGGCCATGCCGACGCCGGGCCACAGGACGAGGATGTCGATTTCGTGTTCTGCCCGTCCGTCGCGCACCTGGACTGAGTGGGCAAGGACGGCGTCGTCCGGGAGGCTGTTTTTCAGCGCATCCCAGACCGCTTTCTCGGCCACCTGGCCATCGCCGAATTCGGGTTCTTCCGGAATGCATTTCATCGGGGCTCCATCAACTCAGATTTTGGCTAGGCAGCGTTACTAAGTGTCTGCACAATACCTTTCAGTGCGTCATCAAGGGTGACGCCACCGTCCGGGCCCGGTCCGTTTGGGAATTCGCCCGTATGCCATCGAAGCTTGCTGGCGTCCTCGCAGTCCCGGCCATATCTAAAGCCTTCGAGTATCTGGTGCCCCGCTTCAATGTGCGGGATACCGTCTTTGTACCAGTTCGGAAAATCGTTATTGGGAGCAGACCAGCCATTCCCGGTCAGGTAGCCGGCATCTATGGACCATTGGTCCGCGGGTAAATACTTCTCGGACACGATTTCGAACCAGACCCCGTCGGCGCTGGGAACTGCCTGGGCATACGGCGTCAGTCCTTCGGTGTCGTCGTCAGCGTACTGAATGCTGAGGAATGAGTTCCACGGCATGTTGGCCAGGAGCTCGCTGATCAGTTCGCCTGATTTCGCCCAGCCTTCCTGGATGTCGTTCCCGGCTCTGATGTGGTTGTCAAGGCCCTCGTACTCATCCTCGACTTCCGACGGCATCACGGCGCCGATCACCGACTCCCAGGCGCCGAAGTGCCTTCTAATGGCGACTACGGACGGGCGATGGCGGCCGGCGGCCATTTCGGCAGTCACCCAACTGTCGTAGGTCGCCACGTCCTTCGGAGAGCCGAAGTAGTGGCCATCGTTTCCATATCCTCTGGCCGCCTCAACGAAATCAGGTGCGCTGAAGCTAAGTGGGTCTGATGCCGGCTGCAGCCCTGCGGAAGCCAACGCGGTGTCCCAGAACCCTTGGCCCAAGTGGCGCCGCACCGTGCGTGCCGGTATCGGCCAAAGGTCTCCGCGACCGGGCAGTTCGTCTCCAAGGTCGGCCGAGATTGCCTCCGCTATCTCGTCGTAGTCTGAGTACGAGATTCCGGCGTCATCGCCGGCGCGGATGGCCTGCGCTGTTGTTTCAATGACCGCCAGGATTTCGGCTGACTGGCCGTAGGGGCCGCCCGGACCCAGGAAGTTCCGGATCTCGGCGACCGATGAGAGCGGCATCATCCCCAGAGCCATTTCATAATCGGGTTGGACTCCGCGGTGGCGGCCCGTCACATAGAGCAAGCTGAGCATTTCGATGGGTGGAACAAACTCCACCTCACCCCTATGTAGTTGGTAGGCACGGTGCGCGAGTTCCTTGAACGTGTGCGTAGTCCGGAGCATTTCCTCGGCAATGTCGACGTCGACGGGTGCTCCGAGCGCGGCGAGAACCTTGGGTATATCCACGAAATCGATACCGGCTCGGTTGAGCTGCTCGAAGCGTTCTCGCTCCTGGTAAAGGGTTGCCAACGTGGCGTTGCATCGATTCCGGAGTGCCCTGGATCGCTGCGCCTCGCCCCGGTCCGCGACTCGACTACCGAGGAGGCGCAGAATCTCCCAGCTGCTCGTGTTCGCGGCTTCCGCGATGCGCCGCAGTGGATCCCCGGCCAGGAAGGATCTGGTCACCTGCCCAATCACGTCGCGCGGGGGAACGTCAGCCTCGGACGATGGTGTGCTCACGCTCAAAACCCCAGTGATTGTTGCGGCGGGTGGATTGCGCGCCGGACGGCGGATGGCAAGCCGACCAGCACGCCCGGCTCGATTGCCTCTTCGAGCACGTCGTCGTCCTCATCCTCATCCTCATCCTCATCCTCATCCTCCTGCGGAAGGATAACCCCCATTGCGGAAGCCCAGCTGCCGTAGTGACGGACGATTTCCACCGCCGAAGGGCGGTCATTCCTCATGGACGCTTCGGAGTAAACCCACCGGTCGTAGATTGCAATGCTCATGGGGTGCTCGAAACCGATGCATTCCTCCGTGAAACCGTCGAGCGCATCGAAAAAGTCGTTGTCGGTAAACCTGGACTCGGAACTTGGCAGGCTCAGGCCGGCCGCCCGCAGTGCATCGTCCCAGAAGCCATGACCGTAACGGCGTAGCAGCACGGATCCCGGCACCGGCCACTGGCCATCGGGGGCAACTCTGGTGTTTCCCAGTCGCGAAGAAACCGTCGCAGCCGTCTTCGCGTAGTCCGCATAGGAGATGGTCTGTACCGCCTTGGCGCGGATGGCGAGCTTGGTGGTTTCCGCGACGGCGGCGAACTCCGCCAGGCGACGCGGCGGAAAGTTGGGCTGCATGAGCGATCGAAGTGCGGCCAACTCCTGGATCGGCATGGTGCCGAGCGCCAGCTGATAGTCCGGTTCGATTCCGTGATGTTTGCCTGCAACGTACAAAAGACTGAGCTGGTCGCCCAAGGTCCGCGAAGGCAGTGCCCTCTCCATCCGATCGGAAGTGACCCCGGGAATGTTGACGAGTTCGACGGCGACTTCGACGTCAATGTCAGTCTCGAGCGCCTTGAGAACCTTCGGCGTATCAGACCATTCGATGCCCTCGTCGTTCAGCCGGTACAGCAGGCCGCGGTTCTCGTACATGACTTCGTTCGTAGCCAGGCTCCGCTGCCGAACACAACGGGCGCGCTCAAGCTCGATGCCCGTGGTTGGTAGCTTGGCCAACAAATCGCAGAGCTCGTCGACAGTGCAACCCAATTTGGCGGCGGTGGCTCGGAGAGGTTCTCCGGCGGCATAAGCGGTTTTTGCCATTTCACTGCGCATTGTTTCCGGCGGACGGAAGCAATGGGTTGTTTCGGCTGCCCGCAAGTTATTTTCCCCCAGGAGTTGTAGTCATGATCACATTCCTACCAGTAGCGCCCGACATTGTTGGGCAGGTGATGATGGTTTCCTCCGCGGCCGCGGAAAGGCATCGCCTAGATACTCTCGGCTGTGTCGGCTCCCATCTCCACGACAGCTTTCTTGTCCTGCGAGTCGTAGCCGTCAAACATGTACTGCCGCAGTACCTGTGATCGTGATGGATGGCAAAGCTTCTTCATCGTCTTGACTTCGATCTGCCGGATTCGCTCACGGGTGACGCCATACACCTGACCGATGGCGTCCAAGGTCTTTTCCTGGCCATCAGCCATGCCGAAGCGCAGGGCAATGATGCCGGCCTCACGTTCCTCCAGTGTGTCCAGAACGGCATGCACCTGCTCTTTCATTTGTTCCTGAAAGAGCGACTCATTCACATCCAGATCAAACGGATCGGCCAGCCGTTCGGCAAAAGCTTCGGTTCCTCCTCGACCGTCGGGCACCTGCAGATCCAGCGAGTAGATCGCCTTGTCCAAGTTCAAGAGGTGGTCGACCTTCTCGATTGAGGTGTCCGTGAGCCGGGCAAGATCTCTATTCGTGCAGGAGGATCCATTCGTTGCAGCAGTTCGTTGCGCCGACTGAAGTACCTGCACCTGCTCGACCACATGCACCGGCAACCGAATGAGCCGTGCTTGATCGGCCAGAGCCCGGGTGATGGCCTGGCGGATCCACCATGTCGCGTAGGTCGAGAACTTGAAGCCCTTGGAGTAATCGAATTTGCAGACGGCCCGGTGCAGCCCCACGTTGCCTTCCTGGATCAGATCCAGAAAGTCGAGCCCCTGGTTGATATAGCGCTTCGCGATCGACACGACCAAACGAAGATTCGCATTCAGCAGCGTCTCGACCGCTCGTTTGCCAAGCAGAACAAGAAACTCCAGTTCCCGGATTTGCCGCCGCGGCCGGGTCGACTCCTTTTCGCCCAGGAGATGCGCCGCAAAGAGCCCGGCCTCGATCTCCTGGGACAGCTCCACCTCCTGCTCAGCGGTCAGCAGTTCGTACCGGCTCAGCCGCCGGAGGTAGTCCGCGACGGCGTCGTCGGTGACGCTCTCGCTGCCGGCAAGCTGTTCAGGCCACTCATCGTCTTCCAAATCGAAACCCACCGGCTCGGCATCGTCCTGGGGTTCTTCAGCGGGCGGCTCGGGCAACACCTGAGGCAGCTCCAGACCGGCAATCGGCTCTACCTCGCCGGACGGCGGACGCTCAGGTTTCGGTTCGGCCACAACCTGGTGGAGAAAGCTCTGCAGCCGGTCCAAGTCTGTTTTGATCTCGAAGAACTCGACGTTGCGGGCGAACGGAAGCACCCGGCCCAGAAACTCTTCGCCCTGGACATTGGGATCTTCGACAGTGTCCTTCGAGTACAGGACAACGAGACGCCCGGCCCGTCCGTCGGCCTTCTTGCGGATGACGCGTCCCAGGCGCTGGACCATCTGGCGCTGGCTGCGATTGGCCGCGACGATGATGCCGAGGTCAGCTTCCGGGACGTCGATGCCTTCATCGAGCAGTCTCGGCGCGGCGAGGATCTGCGACGTGCCGTTGCGGAAGTCCTCCATGCCCTGCCGGCGTTCATCCTTGGCCATCCCGCTGAAGATTGCCGAAGCCTTGGAACCCATTGCCGTGTACAGCTCCTGGGCCCGCCGGGCAGATTCTTGAGTCTGGGTGAACACCAGCGTGCCGCGGGACTGGTCCACGGTCTCCTTGAGCGCGGCCAGGGCGTGGTACTTGGTCCGGGCCTCCGCCAGCAACGTGAGCCGGGACGCCATCGCCCGCATGTATTTCCGGGCAATCGTCGATTCCCGAGTGATGGAATCTGACCCAGCGAGCGAGGCGACTGCCGCGATGAACTGGTGGAACGGGCGTCGGGGGATTCCGGCGTAGGTCTCCAGGTTGCGCGCCGCTTCCAGCATGGTGTTCGAGAGATCGTCGTAGTTGACCCTCTCCGCGGGCGTGAGTTCAACACCGACGAGGGCGATATCGAACGGGGCAATGACATTGTCTTTCAGTGCCCGGTCGTACCAGAGCTTGTAGACGACTCCGCCGAAATATGGCGACAAGACCGTCTCGTGCTCTCCGTCCGACCGCTCGTAGGTGGCGGTCAGCCCGAGCCGCCAGGCGAATCCCTCTTGAAGCGCCCCCGTGAACATGGGGGCGGCGTAGCGGTGGCATTCGTCCGCGATAATCAGCCCGGCCTTGTGGCTCCGCAGCGTCTCGCGATTGGACGCCGAGTGGACAATCGCCACCAGGATGTCCACATGGTCCAGTGAATCTGTGCGGCCATCGCCCAGTGCGCCCCGGCGGACCCGGGGGAGGTCGCGCTGGATCGAGGACAGCCATTGACGCTGGAGCTCCGCGGTGGGGACGAGAATCAATACCTTGATTCCCTGGCGGACAGCTTCAAATGCAGCAGCGATGCCGACGCGTGTCTTGCCTGATCCGGTGACGGCCTCCACGACCCCGCGCCGGGCATTGGAGTGCCAGGCCTTAAGCGCCTCCTGCTGCCACGAGTACAAGAAGGCGTAGTCGTAAGAAGTGGGGACAGAAGCGGCCGCGGCAGGCTCGGAGTCCCCATTCATCACCTCGTGGATCAGGTCAGTCAATTCATCCCCCATTTGGACTGTTCAAGCTCGTGAAAGCAGACTACGTGGCCGGTGTGACACTATTCACTCGGTCCGCCGGCACCGCGCCGAGCAGCCGAACAAACAGCGGGTTCGGATTCGCCCCCGGCAGGACCCGCCGCAGGTCCTCAAGCGCCTCCAGCGGCGTAATCCCCGCAGCCTGCGCCCCGTAGAGCGCCGCCACGGTCGGCGTCCGGGACTCGGCCCGCACGCAGTGCAGCAGCACCGTCTTGCCCTCCGCGCGGAAGCGTTCGACGGCGGCTGCGGCGTCCCGCAGCACGAACGCGGCATGGGCGTTGTCATCCACGACCGGGGAGTCGACGATCCAGAACGCGGCATGGTCGTCCGGCGCCACCGAAGGCGCATCAGAAGTCCCCAGCCGGCACAGGGACACCACGGCGTCGATCCCCAGCTCCGGCACGCGCCCGAGCGAACCCACGCCGCCCAGCCAGACGCCGGCGTCGTGCGGGTGCTGGACGAGGACATCGGTGCGGCCCCACCTGCTGTAGTCCTGGCGCTCGGCGCGCGGCCAGGACGCGGGCCGGCGCCCCTCGCCGCGGCCCAGCTCCATGCCGAGCATCATCAGGTCGCGGACCCGGAGCCCGGGCCAGCCGTGCAGGCCCCGCCGCCACTCGAAGGGCACTGCTGTGTAGCCGTAGGCGGCACCCAGCAGTCCGCCGGCGATCGCGGCGACGGTGTCGGTGTCCCGCCCGCCGCGGACGGCCTCCTCCAGCGCGGCCCGCAGGTGCGCCGGGCCGGACGCCGAGAAGCCTGCGTAGTGGATGGCGCTCCAGGCGCCCTGGAACGCCTCGACCACCCAGCCGTTGTTGGTGAAGTCCCGGGGCCGGGAGCGCTCGGCCACCTCGATCCGCTCCAGCCACACCGCTGAGCGGGCGGGGGACAGCAGTGGCAGCCCGGCCCGGACGTCGAACCGCCCGGTCAGGACGGCCGCGCGGATGGCCACGCACCAGAGACCGCAGGCCTCCTGCGCGTCCGGATCGGCGTGGGTCAGCGCGCTGAGCACCCCGGCCTGGGCCATGAGCCCGGCCGGGTCCCGGTCCAGGTAGGCAAGGGCCAGCGGTGCGGTGCGCATCAGCGAGCCGTTGCCGGCGCTGCGGCCCGTGCGGGCATGGAAGTCCGCGGCCGCGGCGCTGAAGTCGGCCGCGTGGACCTTGCTCCGGCCGATGGCCGCGGCAAGCCGGCGGGCGGCCGCGATGACGGAACTGGTCTGGGCTCCGACGTCCTTGGCCTCGGCGGCCCAGGCCGTCCAGGCGCGGACGATCATGGTGAGCGCCGCAGGGGAGGAGGACCCGGCGTCGGACGCCGCCGCCAGCAAGGCCTGGGCGATCGGGATGGCCATGGAGGTGTCGTCGGTCCACTCGGCCGGCGCGAACCCGAACGGCCCGCCGCCCTTCATGGTCACCTCGGCGCCGTCCGGCAGCGGCGCGCCGAACTCGTAGCCGGCGCCGAGGGCGTCACCGGCGGCCAGGGCGACGAGGACGCCAGCCGCGCGGTCATTCTGCAAGGGGGTCAGTTTCATGCCATCTCCATCAGGGGGTGTCGGGTGTTCCAGCCGGTCAGGTGGGCCAGCTGGGGGCGGCGCTTGGGGAGCTCGACGGCGACGCCGGCCGCCGAAACCGTGCCGGCGGCGCGTGAGACATTGCGGCTCCGCAAGGAGCCGTGGCTCCGGACCTCGACCGCCGCGGCGCCGCCGTCGAACGTGCCGAAGTCCATCGCCTGGGCCTGGGCGGCGAAGTCGCGGGCCCGCTGGCCCGGCATGGGACCGGACGCCAGCGCCTGGGGCGAGAGGAGTTCCAGATCAAGCAGCGCGGAATCGATCAGCTGGCGGTAGTGCCGGCGGAAGAGCGTGCCGGTGCCGAAGACCTCCAGGAGCAGCGGCTGCTGGCCCAGGCCGAGCACGACGCCGCGCTGGCCTTCCATGGCGTCCGGGGCGTCCGCCGCGTCGAAACGGTTGCGCACGTTCCGGCCCTCCTTGAAGAGGTCCATGTAGTCGAGCAGGGAGCTGCTCACCGAGGCGCCGCGGGCGGCGTCGAAGCGGCTGACCCGCTCCCAGATGCGGTCCTGCCGGTTGCCGCCGCGCTGGCCGCCGGGGCCGTTGGCCAGCTCGGACCAGACGTTCAGCGGGGCGCGCCGTGCCTGCCGGCGGTGGCTGGTTTCCCCGGCTTCCCAGCGGCCGGCCTCGACGCAGAAGGTGTCGATGTCGCGGGTTTCGCCGGGACCCAGGACGACGTCGCGGGCGCAGGTCCGGTGCTGCTGTCCGCCCTCGAGCAGCTCGCCTTCCAGCAGCAGGGCCGGGTGCGGGCCGTTGTTGGTGACGGTGAGCCGGGCGACCTGGGGGCCGCTGGCGAGCTCGGTGACGGCGACGTCGGCGTGGGTGCCGGTGCTGATGCCCAGGCTGCCGGACCCGGAGGTCCAGACGGGGAAGATGCTAAGCGGCCCGAGCCAGGCGCCGGCGCCGACGTGGAGCTGTGGAACCTTCATGATGGACCTCCCGTTGATTTAATGCACTTCTGCGCTAATTGACTTCAGTATGCACGGCTTGCATCTTTAGCGCAAGACTGCGATAAATAATGATGTGAAGGATTCGAAGAACGGCCCCGGAACGTCCCTGCTCGACTACCCGCGCCCCTCGGTGGCGGTGGATACGGCGGTGCTGACGGTGTCAGAGGGCAGCGTGTGTGTGCTCCTCGTGAAGCGGGAGGAACCGGACCAGCACGGACGGTGGGCCTTGCCCGGCACGTTCCTGCGCGAACGCGAGACGCTCGCGGACGCGGTGCTGCGGTCCCTGCGGGAGAAGGCCGGCATCTCCGGCCGGGTGCCGCGCCAGC
This sequence comes from Pseudarthrobacter linnaei, assembly GCF_055412825.1. Lineage (NCBI taxonomy): Bacteria > Bacillati > Actinomycetota > Actinomycetes > Micrococcales > Micrococcaceae > Pseudarthrobacter > Pseudarthrobacter linnaei. Next base: position 62,975 of record NZ_JBVAYX010000012.1, on the reverse strand, counting down.
TGCAGGTCTTCGACGAGCCCGGGCGCGACGACCGCGGCTGGGTGTTGTCCGTGGCGCATGTGGATGTGGTGCCTTTGGCGGCGCTGGAGGAGGCGTTGACGTCCGACGGCGTCCGGCTGGCTTCGGTGGGCGGGGAGCCGGAGCTGATCGCGGGGCTGCCGTACGGCCATGCGGAGATTGTGGCGAAGGCGGTCGAGTGGCTCCGGGCCGCCTATGCGGAGGCCCCGGATCCCGGGGAGCTCCTGGAAGAGCCGTTCACGCTGAAGGATCTCCGCGAGCTCCACGAGGCTGTGGCGGGCGAAGCGCTCATGCGCGACACGTTCCGGCGGTTCATGGAGCCGAAGCTGGCGGGGACCGGGCAGATGTCCGACGGGACACGGGGGAGGCCGTCACGGTTGTGGGTGCGGGGCGCGGCATGAAATGGGCGCCTCGTCTGAAGGACCAATGTGTTCTAGCCAGACGACGTAGCCGTAGCAGTGTCTTTCATCCACCTTCAAGGGCTTTGCTTCGCCGATTCCTGGCGCAGCCGTCCCAGTGACACCGGTTTAAAGAGTCCCCGCCAAACCACGGCGAACACTGGCGCAGAATTAACGAAGCACCGAATAAGGTCGAGTTATGTCTTTTGATGCCTGGACGCCGCTCGAATGTCTTGATGACGATCTTCTGACTCTGGAGTCAGCTGCAATTCTGTCGTTGGCGGCGAAGCACAGGATCGATGAGTTGAACGCGGCGATCGAGACATGGGGGGCTGTGCAGTACCGTCTGCGCGGGGAAGTAGATATCGCCCGCGAAGTCGCGAGGGGATTCGACATGCTCAATGACATGCTGCGAGTGACGGGGCTTGTGCTGCCCTCGGCGGTAAGCAGGGGGCGGCTGAATTCGTTCAACGAGACAATGGGAGAATTGTCTGGAATTATGGCAAACCCGCAGGGCGACTCACACAGTGTCCGTGCTGCTGTCGGTCTGCTCAACCTCGCAATTGAAAAGTCCACGGCATCGTCCCCGGTTATCTCCGACCTATTCTGCAGCGGAGTGCTGGACAAGGCATGGCGCGAAATCGGACGGTTGGTTGATTCACTCGTTTCCAAACCGAGGGAGACTCAACCACCAGAGGTTTGTACTCCGATATCAAGTGACTGGAACGCTCACGACCCAGCCCTTCTCGGCGACTGCGCGCCATGGACATGGGGGATTGGTCCCATGTTCCAGACTCTCGGCGGTTGGGACTCAGCATGGTTGATGGCACCGGAGATGTTCGAAGATGAACTTTTGGACAGGGTTCGCTACTGGACACCACTTCCACACCTCGCACTGGGGCCGCTTGGATGGTCAGATCCCGCCATGGGCGTGGCGCGCTGGATCCTCATGGGCATGCCGCAGACGACGCCCGAATTATCGTTGTTGGCGCGCGTTTGGGGTCCTTCCGCGCTCATGTATTTCTCACATCCCCAGATGGACTGGATTCCGCAGTTTCCAGGGAGTCTTGGCTTCACACCGCGCACATCAGGGAGTCAACTCAGCCGTATCTTCGAGGAGCGGGAAAGCGCTCAAATTTTCGCGGGCTGCGGTGGGCTTCATATACAAGTCCATTTGCAGTGGCAGATGTGCGGTGAAGAAATGCCAGAAAACGTTCGCCTGCCCGCATTCATCGAGACGGACGATCGTCGAAGGGTCGTTCTTAAGCTTGATGCAATGAGAGCGTGGCACACACAACTTCAAACTGCTGGCGACAGTATTGCGGCTGAGCTTGAGAACCCAAGAGTCGAAGTAACAGTGATCGCACCACCGTTGGGCAACCTTGGCACATTCTCGAGGTCCCAGCTGACCGGACTCTGGTATTCAGGCTCCCATGAAGCCCACATCTTGGGCCACAGCAAGCTGCGCGGTCCTGTACGCCGGCTGTCGTCGACTTGTGGACCAGCAACAACGCGCTCGGCTCGCGAGAATCTCTCGGTTCGACACACAAACGCTGCGGCCTTTTGGCTTGCAGGCGAGCTTGCTCGCCGCCATCCTCACTATGTCCTAATTGCGGACGGAGTCCATGGCCTTCGACTGGTAAGTTCTTCGGGAGCTCCCATTCACATCTCGCGACGTGCTTCCGTCCGGGTTGGAGAAATGGAAGTGGTCAATGCCGCAGAGATGTTTGCTGCGGATGACAAGCGAAAGATCGTCGAAGACCTTGAAGCCAAATTGGGGCTCCCCGTCAGGAAGCATGCGGCGGCTACGACGGAGCGGACCATCATGTATCGAGCGATGGCGCACATTATGGCGATTACGGTGGGCGATAAAGCGACCTGGGACTTTGTGACCGCGGATCCAGTATCTGACGGAGCTTGGCATTTGACTCGCGATGCGGAGCACGTGGCATTCCTGAACTCGGATGGGAGAGTCCGCCTCTCACAAGGAACCGTCAATCTGCTTGAGCGGTACAACGTGCACTCTCGTAGAATGACTCCCATGATCGGCGATGTCTTCGGGTCAATCCTTCCATGAAAGGAAATCGTGGAGTCTAACAATGGACACTTGCAGCGCGTCATTTCATCAGTCTCTGGATATCTTGCGGAGAGTCCCGCTCAGGCGCTTGAATCGGTCCGCCGCCATCTGGAGGAGCAGCTACATGAAGCCCGTCGCGAGGATCCGCGGTTTGTCATTACCACAGTTTCGCATCACCTCACCGAATGGAACCGAAAGCCAATGGTTACAGCCATCGCGACACTCGACATCATTTAGGCAGTTTGGTTAGGCATCTCTGCAGCCCGCGACATGATGCGCTTTAGGCTGACGAAATGCCCGAAGTCCTTAGAAGAGTTCGGCCACTTCCGTCTCTGGTGCATCGAAGAGTTCTAGCCTGGAGTCAATTAGCTTGCGGCGCAGATGATCGAGTGTGATGCCGCGATCTCGGTCTACGAACCAGAACTTCCAGCCATTTATTGCCTTCTGGCGCAGCCCTTTAGCGGCGCCCGATGGTGACTCGAACCGTTGACCGTTCATTAGAAGCGCACCGTCGGGCAAAACTGTTGCGAGACCAGAAGGATCGGTACTACGTGCCAGCAAAGTTTGTCCAGGTGCGAGAAGTTCGGCGTCTATAAGATCGGCGAGGCCAACCTCGTGATCGAGGCTCTTCGCGTGTCCAGCCTTCGTCGCGCCCTTGGCTTCGACTGGTACCGGCCAGATCGTTTGAATCGCCGTGATGAGCAGTTCACCGCGCAGCCGAATTGCGTCTTCATCCCACCCATCCCTGCCTTCTTCAGCAATGCGCTGATTCATGAGAAGGATGCTGTGTTCGTTAAGTGACTGGCGCTTTCCAGGGCTGCCGAGCCACGGACCGTTGGAAATCTTGCTATTGAGTCCACCAGCGACCAGGGTTAGGTTACCCAAGAGATGTACATGATCGCTTCGGCGGACCTGCCTAGCGGTGTCGGATCCAACTCCCCAGTGTTCAGTCCAATTCTGTGGGATCAAATGTTCAATGGAGTGTCTGCCGCGGGTGACGCGCCCCTCAGAATAGGAATTCTTGAACCCGCCGTAGCCTCGATAGTGGTCTTCCACGGACTCCAGCACCAGCCGGATCAGAGGCTTTCGAAATCGTGAGTAGACGGCCAAGTCTCTTAGCTCGTGCCTCAACTCGTCGTCCGTGGGCCATGCAAAGTTGGTGGTGCCGACTTCCGCCAGAAGCGTTGTCAGGACGTCCCCTGCGAAGTCTCGCGATGAATCGTTGAGTTGACTGATGAGGTCAGCGACAAACGATCCGATCCCCGCATTGCCAGATCGCATGAGTGCACGACGGACAAGCCAACTCTCGAGGGACGCAACGAATCTTTTCATCTGCATGTTGGGGATAGGGGTTTTCGACGGGTCAGTCGCCCAGATAAGCAACGGCCCAGCACTCTGAGTTCCCAGCGCCGACGTGCGGTATGCGAACAGCGCGAGTAGATCGAGGTCGCCATCCTTAGTCTCAGCCTCGATTGTCCACCCCTGATAGCGGGAAGCCGAAGCATCCAAAGCGGGAAGAAGCGCCGCCATAGGTCGATCGGCTGAATGCTCCGCGTACTGTTTGAATTTTCGGAAAACTTCGCGACTGGGAACATCTCTTCCAGTTTGCGCCGTTATCCATTGGGCCAAGAAGTTTGAAATTCGAGGAGCGGAGCTGCCGCCGAGCTTCACTTCGGCCTCCCAGAACGGCGTCTCAAACATCGACCAATACTTGGTGTACATGGCTTCAGTATCGGCTTTATTGAGCTCGAGTCTCTGGAACACAAAATTCTTGATCAAATCAGCCCCTGTTAGAGGCGTGCCTCGGGCATTGAGAGTCTCGAAGATCAGCTGTGAATCCTCATCGTGTTCGAGTTCGATGGCCACCACCGTGACCTTATGGAGAAGTGCAGACACAAGAACTCGAGAGCGCAGGACCGGGTCACCCGATAGTATCCACTTCTCAATGGATTCGCCGAAGAATCGGTGACCTTTCGCTAGGAGGCTTGCTGAGTGTGACTTGTGGAATTCGTTAGTAGATGTTGCGTTCATGATCGCCTGGTACGTATCTTGGTCCCGCGTCGTGGGTGTCAGTTTGTAACGGTCAGAATCCGATAGGTAGTCCTCGTTGTTCCGGAAGTGTGACCGCAGATATGGCGCTTCTGGAATGCCTCGTGCCGACATAACGGTCCAGGCAGCATGTAGCAGCAGCTGGAGTGTCGTCAGGCGTTGCTGGCCGTCGATGATCGTGCGAGTTTGGATCATGGCCGAGCCTGCCACGTTTTGGAGCACAACAGCGCCGAGAAAGTGCGGTTCGACCTTCGCGTCTTCAGTTTCGTAGGCCTCCGCTAAGCGCTCGAGATCCTCCCAAAGGGGCGCCCACTGTCGCTCCTCGTTCCAGACGTATTGCCGCTGAAAGAGAGGAACCAGTAAGCGTTGACCTGCCTGAAAGACCTGCTGCAAGTTCTTGAGGTGAGTGTCCACGGAGATCCTTTCACTTGGGGAGATCCGTTACGTTGAAGGCACGTCCCGGTTGCGCGTCGCGGTCGCCACGCAACTTGCGGTGTGTGGCGGCACGCCGGCCGCCACACACCGTGCAGCTTTAGCCGGCGGCGAGCCTGGCCTCGTGGTCGCTGAGGTTGTAGCCTTCATCACCCGCGGAGAGGATCGCGGCAGTTGCCTTCTTCTGGCTACGCACTGTAAACCCAATCTTGCCCTTCGGCGCCGAAGCGTACGGTGCCGCATAGGAGATCATTACTGCGATGACAGCGGGATCAACCTCGCCGGCAAGCGTTGAGGGACTACTCACCGAGTGCTTACCTTTTGGGTCGTGAGCGGCCGTCAGAAGGATTGCTCCGCGCGTTTGAGACCGGAGTGATTCCACCAGCTCCGTCACACCGTCTTTCTGGCGCGGGTCGGCAATGGCCTCTACGGCAACCCGTTGCCTTCGTGAGCTGCCGGAGAATGCCCATTGCCGCTCCTCACGGCGCTTCCGCTTGAGCACATTGAGCGGCACTCCGTCGACAGTTACTCGCGTTCCTTCTGTCAGCTCGGGAGCAATTACAACCCAATCCTCAATCCGTCCGTCGGCAACAGCCCTCTTGAGAAATTGAAGCTGGGGCTCGAGATCGAATGTTTCGCTGAAGGTCGTGTTCTGAAGAACCTTGATGAAGTCGTCGCCCGAAACGATTCCGTACTTAGCTGCGTAAGTTGATCCCGAGTCTGTAACGAAGGCGGCTTCGTCGACGGCAGCGTCAATCAGGGGCTTCACGGCTTGGAAGTTGCCCCTGTTGACGGTGTCCTTCTGCGCAGGCAGTGCGTTGAGGTCCTTCAGGCGCCCGCCTTCCCCGCGCTCGGTCACAACTGCGTTGTATCTCTTGTTTGCAGCCGTCGGGGACAGCCATTGGAGGTGCTGCGTAACAAGTGGCGGCACGTCTCTTGGTCGAACCTGTGGCTTGCCTTCGTCGTCCAGTTCGGCGTAGCGCGCGAGCTCCTCGCGGAAGAGCTCCTCGTCAATGACTATGGATTCGAAAGCTTCATAGAGGTCGAAATATTTCTGGCCGCTGAGCTCCGCCCGCCCGATATAGAGGCGCACCAGATCCCGATATCCGCCGCGAAATCCGAACCATCGTCCCATCTGCATCAACGTGTCCGCAGCCAACGTCTTTCGCCGATAATAGGAAACGGTGAGGCCCTCAACCGTAAATCCACGGCTCAACTTCGTGCCGCCCACGAGAATGCGCCAAACGGAGCCACGATCAAAATTCAGCGCATCTTGGTGTGCCTGCAGATCCTTGTCCCCATTGATAACGAGAACAGGATTCTGGCTGGAGTTAATCTTGTCGAGCGCCTTCCCGATATACGGCCGCAGGTCTTCGAATGACGCCGGAATCAACGTATGGTCTTCAGCTCGGGCTTCGCTAACAGGGAGATAGTCTTTGGCCCACAATTCTTCCAGCCTGGGTAGGCCCGACGATGAGTAGCCGCCTTGGGCCCACAGTTCGCGTAAGAGGTCCGCAGTGTCCCGATGTTCGATCATCTTCACCGACTCGTGGACCAGCATCGTGTGGTGTCGGAATTTCAGTTCAGATCTTTCCGCGCGATAGAGCTTGATCGCCCCGGAGAGCAAGTAGGCGTCGAGAGCACTTCGTAGGGACTCCTCCACCGACTCTGGGTCGTCGCCGTGAACGGACCGAACAAAAGCTGCCTCATTGGAGGTCGCGAACGATTTAGAGCCATTCTCGAACTCCACCCCAAGATCATGAAAATCTTTCGCACCCATATATCCTGCCGGGCGTTTCAGAGCAATGATGAAATCATTCGGGAAAATGTCCGCTGCGTCGTCGGGATCTACGAATACGTTGGCGAAGGGTGTGGCGGTATAGCCGACGTACTGCGCACGCTTAAGGGCGCCGAGCAAGTTTGTGATCTCGCGGTTTACGGCCGTGCGTTCCTTTTTCTCGGCCGCAGTTGGACGTTTTGTGCTGATGGATGCCTGGTCTGATTCATCATCGATTATGAGTGTCGGAATTTCGGCAAGACTGATTTTCAAAGACTTGAGATCCGAAACAAGCTTTTTGAGGACGGTCGTATTCTTTTTCACAACGACGATTTTGGCGTCAGCCTTGTAAAGGTTGTCCGGATGGTAAAGCGGCTTCGTCTTGTCCCGAAGGCCGGTGCGGAACTCGAGCGCGTTCAGTCCCTTCTTGAGGCGCTTATAGTCGTCTGCATATCCGGACAGGCGGACAATGTCCACGAATCCGGCATCGGAGGGCTGAACGCCGTGCGACAGGAAATTATCCCAGTCCGTATCGTCCAGATAATCGATTTCCTTGCGGTGATCCGGATCCCCGACGTCCATGCCGCCGATGATGTTTTCCTTGCCCACGAGTTCCATGTCGAGGCGTCGCTGCGTCTGCGTCCGCAGCATGTTCAGCGTTCCAGCGAGCACTATGATTAGTCGGTAGCCAGCGTCGATGGATTTAGCAATCGTTCCGGCAAACTGGGCAGTTTTCCCGCTCTGTACGTATCCCACGACCAAGCCCTTTGACTGGTATGCAGTTTCGTTTGTGGGGTCGCTGAGCCGGCTGACCACTTCACGTGTGCTGACGTCCAGGTCTGCTATCGCCTCCGCAGGCCACCCTTTGCCAGCAAGAACACCGCGGTAGGCCGGCCAGTAGAACGAGTGCTGCTTGGCGCGCTCCTCTGTGTACCAAGGGTCAGCCTCAGTTGCGATGACAATGTCTCCTTCGTCCGAGCGCACCGGCCATTGGCCGTTCACCACGTCTTTGGCATCATCGCTGAAGCCGAGAAGCGTGAGGACACGATCGCGGCGGCCAATGGTCGCGGGCTCCGAGCCTTCGAACCACTCGCCCTGGGACGTGCCGTCCCACCGAGCCAAAGCGAGTTGGAATTCCATTCGGATGGGGTCGTTGACGTTCTCTGCCGTGATGGCCGAGATCAGCTCTTCCTCAGTAATGCCCGGGAGATCTTCAATCTTGAGTTCGTTGTTTACACGAACCAACAACGATTTCGGGCGGTCAGCACCCATGACCTTCAGGTGAGAGATGATAGCCTCGCGAACTGCGGATGATGACAACGTTTCCCCCATAGGACCCGTCCCTTCGTGATTAGACCAGTTGGCCGATGGAAATTGCTTGATTGAGAGGAGCCGGGGCAGCAGCCGGTTCTCGGCTGCTGACATCCACACGATAGGACACGTCACTGACAGTTTCGAAGTGCGGCACGACCGACTTCAGTGCCGCGGTGGTAATTGCGGGGAAATCGTCGGTGACAAGGTAAGTCAGGATGGGGCTACGCAGCATGAATCGCTGTGAATACAAGTCGGCGTCGTCGCGGCGCCACCCCAGACCTCTCAGGTAACCCCAAAATCGCTCGGTTTCAGTGTCCAACGACTGCCCGACGTTGGTTACCAGCTCGTTCAAAGACTCACCGGAATCCAACCCGGCCCTCGTGATCTGAACTGAAATTAGCCACAAGTCTCGCCCGGGGATTTTCTCGAGCTGGGATGCCGATCCGATTACGTGGGTGCGTTTTTCGCTGGTGGTTGTCTTGCATTCGGCGTCAAATGCGCTGAAGACGAAGTCATGCTGTTCGCTCGCGGGCCCCAACCATGCATCCACGGCACTAGTTTCACCAATCGAGGCGATGAGTTGGCGCATGAGGAGAAGCTCGCCGTATAATCCGTGCTGCTGTTCTGCGCTCAAGCCGCTCTTGCCACGTAGCAAAGCCTTGTAATTTCCAAGAGCTTCTGTAGTTGCTCGCGCGAAGCTGGAACCGGCGAACAGTTCATCAATGATTGCCGTCAGAATGTTGTAAGCCTCGAAGTGGGCGTCCGTGGCATCTACCCGGACCTCGAATTCGCTGGATGGCCCATCGCCCAGTACGGCAAAGGAGATTCTGCTGAATTTGCTGACGTCCGGTTCAGCTCCTTCTGCCGGGGCAGTCAGAGCTATCTCCTCGTGGATTGGGTCGATAGTGATTTCGCATCTCGGAGAGTCGATGACGCGATGTCTGGAAATCTCACGTTCCGCAAATAGGCGTTCAAGTGAATCGGGGTCAAAGAACCGGTGCTGGAGGTTACTCATCTTTTCTCTCTTCGTGGACGGCGGAGGCTCGACTAACATCGTCCCTCAGTGCGTGCTCCAGTGCCAGTGAAATCCGAAAATGATCCTGTTGTCTATTCTTTTGAAGATGGGATTTGAGGAACTCTTCCTCGAGCAGCAGGAAAAACAGCGTCTTGATAAGCTGCGCATCGTTCGTTGCACCTCGCATACCACCATTGATGATTTCCCTATAATTCTGGTTTAGATAAATTACTCGACCTTCGAGGTCAATCTCATAAAGTCCCATGCTGAGGGCTTTCCAGCTTATTTGAATGGGGTCCGAGTTGGGGCGCAGCATCTTTTCGTTGGATGCAATCATGGTCCTGCTGGCATCAGAGAAGCCGCGTCCCATGGGTGCGAAGCGTCGGTGTTCTCTCGTACGCCGGTTGGACTCTTTGAAGGCGGCTCTGGCGGTATCCAGGTACTGTCGAAAGGTCACCCCCGAACTGCTGACGGCTCTGTCGATCGCAGTCGTGAGAGCCGGGGTAAATTGGACCCCGGTCTTTTCTGGATTGATCTTAACGTGCTCGTCGATGCCGGTACCGACATCGAAAATTACCCGCGCCAACTGCAGCGCTTTCTCGTTCGGAAGGAGTTTCGGCCATCCACCGAGATGCTGCAGCCGGTCGCGGCGGTACACAAATATGCCTTGGTGGTGCTCCCGATCCTTGCCTAGGAGACGTGCTGACGGGGACGATCCACTGGCCGGCAGAACGTGGCACTCGAGAGTGAACTCCTGATCGCCCACCCGTCCTATCAGCTTCATCGGGTAGTCATCGTGTCCACTTTGCCTGTAATCGAACGGGTCGGTGGGCTCGAGCCTGGAACTTAGGCCCGCCGTGGACCGATCGGCGTCGAACACGTCAACGTAGATGTCGACTGCACCCGTCTCTAGAAGACGGTGGAAAATGACGGACAGCTCCAGTTTGAGAGCCACCAGCGCATTTTCGAACCAACGGGTCTGGTCTGCGAGGTTGTCTGCCGCGGACATGCCATGCACGTCCGACCACTGCACTACTGTGCCGGTCGTCAGATCGAAGCCGTAGTCGGACGCGTAGAGGTGCGCAAGGGCGGAAGATTTGCTGAGGATGTCGCACTGAGCGCCATGCATCATTGAGTCTTTCGTCATCCGCATGCCGGTCGCATCGTTGTTAGCAGCCCTGGTCCACACGCTAAGCACATTGGCCTGGCTGAGCGAGCTTGCTTTGAGGCCCATGCCGAAGTGACCGAGTTCGTCGGGTCGATAGTCTCTACGTCGGCCTACCGTCATCCCGTCGCGGAGCCCCTGCGGAGTCATCCCTTTTCCGTTGTCGACGATTTGCACGCCGATTATGGCCCCATGACTCTGCAGGAACCGAACCAACACCGCATTGGCTTCCGCACTGATGCTGTTGTCGATTAGGTCGGCGACCGCGGAGCTTAGTGTGTGGTGTTTTCCCAGACCCTCCATCGCTTTGGAATCGATGGGGAGTGTGACCTGCTCAACTGCCTCCTCGCCGCCGAAGAGATCCACACTTGTCATGACTCGTCCTCGAACCTAGCTGACTCGAACTTGAGCTGTGTGGCATTCTCGCGGACCACACGTACGGTGTCGGCATCAAATCCCGCCGCGCGGTTGGCGATGACCTCTACTGAGACCTCGATGTCGGCGTCGGGCACCGTGGCAAGATGACTCAACACTTCGTCATAGACCTTCTGGAGATCCGCTCTGAGAACTTCGGCGCGCGCGTAGAACGTGCCGGTGAAGCGTACGTTCTCGGCGCGCTCATGCCTGGTCGGCTCCAGCTGCTCCCACGGCAGCCTCGCCCTCGCACCTTCCTTGCCTCCAGAGGCTTTGGGCAAGGTGTCCGCGGGTTCGTCGATGGCTGTTTGTGCCCTAGCCGTCTCTCGCTCTCGCTGCTTCTCAGCCAGTCGCGGATCTACCAACAGGGTCGAGTCGGTGATTGTCTCAAACGCGTCATTAGTCATGGGAAGTGCCAGCCCGAGGAAGTCCCCCGAAGCTTCGTCGTACCCCTCGGCCAGGGCGAATCCTTCGGTGCTCCACGTAGGCAAGTCCAGCACAGCACGCACACCCGTTTCCAAGACTGAGCGGTCGCGGATACGCCGGAGGTACGCGTACTGCGTGTAGTACCCCCACAATTCGCCTAAAGCGATGCATCCAGCGTTCCAGCGTGCCCTCAGTCGCCCATCGAGGGCCTGTTTGATCGCGGCCGGGGCGTTGATCACGCGCAACGCGTCATAGCGGACCAGCGCCGCGCCAGTCCGCTCCGTTAGCGACTCACTGCCGCTGCCGATCTTCTGTTTGGACCACTGGACCGCGTGGCCCTCGTGGATCTCAGGCGCGAGGGCCCACAGGTACGTGCCGGACAGTCGGAGATCCACGGCCCTTCGGCTTTCCGCGAGTCGTGCCTTGACTTGGGTTTCTTGTTGGCGAGTCAGCCCGAGATCATCAATTTGGCCGTTGATGTCGCGCCATGCAATGAAATCCCGGACCGCGGTATCAAGTGAGGCGTACTCGTTCTCGTCCGGAGCGAGGAACACAACAGTGTTACGGTGCTGCCGATTCGCAGACCCGCGGTGTTCATACACTTCCTGAGCGAACGCCAGTGCATCGCTCGTCTCCGCTTTGCTTCGGTGTCGGTGTTTAGGGTGGAGCAGGACAAGCCGAACGCCTTCCGCATCAGGCACGTCCGCGGACGACGACGGCGCCACTACCGTTCCGGCGAACGCGGAAGTCGCGCGCGCCTCGCCTTTGTTGAGACGGTCCACAATCTCCTGCCAGACGTCTTCTTTGTGCAGGCGCTCAGCAATGTCCTTTGCCTTGCGACTCACAGAGGCCTGGACGTCGAACCAATAGCGGCTGGACTCGGAGTAAAAGTAGGTGGCCTGCTCCGACATGAGTTGGAGTGCACTGCCAAAGTTGCCCACCACATCGCCGGGGATGGCGACTCCAAGGGCAACATGCTGACGTTCAATGCCCTTGTGCGCGCTGCGGAGCGTTGGAGCAGAGCCCAGGAAAATCGTTCGTGCCAAACGTCGAGACAGAAGCCGATGTTGGAAGGCCGGCCTGGACGCATCTATCCGCGCGGGGGTAGATGCTGAGCCGTCCACATCGGAATCGATGATGGGTTTCCACTGGTCGTCGAGATACTGCGTGATCTCCGTGAGAACACCGTCAGTGTCGAGCGGGACGCTGCCCGGCATGATCATAGGGCTCTGGTCACCAGCCACCCATAGCTCGTGGACCACTGTGCTCATGAGCCGCAGGACGCCGCGGGTTCGCTGGAACCTCTCCAACGTGGACCAGTCGCGGTAGAGACGCTCGAATAGCTCCGGATGGATAGGATACGCCTCGGCGATGCGGCGCTCGTATTCGCGATCCATCGTTTCGATGGGAAACTCATCGCGATGGTTCTTATAGAACTCGGCGAATTGTCGGGCCGTTGATGAGATGTCTACGGATGCGTCTCCGGAGGGAGCTTCAAATAGACGCCGGCGCACGATCTCGAATGACTCGCGGGACGTTGCTGGCCGCCACTGATCTGCCACCCGGCGGACCACGTTTTGGAGACGCTCGAGTGCAGCCTTGCCATTGGCTCCGCCGACTTCGAGTTCGGAAGAGGAATCCTGCTGGCCCTCCGCAGTATGGTCCGACGCCGGAATTGAAACCACCAGCATGACGCCGGGTACAGACTTCGCCGCTTCAGTGAGCGTCTGTGCAAAAGTGAACTGCGTGTCGAAGGTACCAGCTGGCAAACCATCCCGCGCGTATAGCTGCCGGGCGTACGCCACCCATTCGTCAATGAGAATGAGCGACGGCGAGTAGCGGCCTAGCAGCGTTCTAAGGCTTGCGCCCGGATTAGTGCCGGAGACGTCGGAAGCCCTAACGATGTCATAGCCCTCACGGCCGCCGAGCTGCCAGGCGAGCTCGCCCCACAAAGTGTTTACGACGGTGCCATCTTCCTTAGCGCTGTCATTCCCCGGAGTTACGGCTATGTGATTACCTACCAGGACTGCGCGCTTGCACGTTCCGAGTGCCTGGAGATCGGTGCCACTGAGGAGCTCTTGTATTTCCTGAGGGTAATCACCGAGTTCATGGCCTGACATGATGTGCCAGAGCGCGAGCATCGAGTGGGTCTTTCCGCCGCCGAAGTTGGTCTGCAGGTTGATGACCGGGGGAGCGTTGAGATCGCCGCTGACGCGGCGAACGGCTTTACTAAGGAGATCCTTGAGGCCTTCCGTCAGGTAAGTGCGGCGGAAAAACTGAACAGGATCGATGTACTCATCGGACCCGACACCTTGCGCCACCATGTGGAGGTCAGCCGCGAACTCACTCGCATTGAAGGTTCCGGTGATGACATCCGCGTGCGGCTTGACGACGTCGCGCCAGGCTTTGATGGTGGACGAACCCGTTTCGGTGAGAACACCCGAGGTCGTCGCCTTCTTGACATCTTTTTGGAAGTTGCTGTTGCGGAGGTCCTCACGGGACGTCCTGATCTGGTCGGCGCCATCAGGGTACCCAACCACACGCAGGAGTCGTTCCAGAGTGTCCAGTGCGCGATACGCGTCGTCGAAATTGACCGGTGTCCGGTGCGCCCAGTTATTGCGGATATCCCGGGCCTCACCAGCCAAATTTCGTTCCGCCGGAGACAGTTTGCCGTCAAAGGGGAACCAGCCGGGAAGCAGTTTTTCGGTGAGCGCTCGGAGCTGATCATTGGGATCAAATCGGTTGTACTGTTTTACCGCACCATTTTGTGCATCTTTCGCGGCGAGAATGATTGTCCAGTCCTTGCCTGCAGGCACTCTTGCAACCAGCGCATCGGCTATGAAAGGCTCCAGGCCCTGCGCAAAAATGTCTAGTGCCTTGCCGATTCGGTCTAGATTACTCAATGCCATTATTCCCCCATGTGCCTTTCTAAAACGATTCTTCGAGGGATTCGAAGTCGAATCCGGTCTGAACGGTGGTTGACGCGCCGAACTCGGAGGCACGGAGAATATCCGGCCATGCGGTGGCTAGATTGTTGAATGTCTGGCCGATCTCAGACCAGTTCTTGCGCTCGGCGATTGAGTAAAGCAGATATGCAAGCTCCTTGACTGAGTCCAAGTCGATCCGGGATCCGGGTCCCTTTTTTAGATGGGCCACTAGCTGCCCCGCGTCCTCGATTCCTTTGGATTCAAGGACGTGAGCTGTGTGCAGCGCAGCTTCCCAGACACTGAGCCGCTGGTCTCGTCGTGGATCGTAACCATCCGGCAGCTTGGCGGGGGCAAAGAGCTCAACCTTTCCTCCGCGGCTGGTCACGATTCCGCCGCGTTCCAGGCCGTTGAGCGAAGTGTTGAGTGCGGTGGCGAGCGTCTCGGCCTCACCAAAGAGCCCCTCTTCGAATCCATGCTGGTGGAACCATTTGATAGCCCAGCGGGTGTCTGAGTCGAAGTCGCCCTCCAGTTCATTGAGCACCTCCGCCAAAACCTGGTTGATGAGCTGCAGTGCGGTTCGAACTCGCATAGCAGTACCGTCAGCTTCTGTGACCTTGGAATAGCGCGTGAACACGGCCATTCCCGGACCGATAGTCGATTGGGCAAGGTCGACCGGTGCAACTGTGGCCTCCTGAAGTTGCCGCAGCTTTTTCGGTAGCTCCGATCGGAGGACGGCCAGGAACCCTCCGCGATCCGTGGCCGACGCGGAATCGCCGCGAGGACGGCAGGCCAGGACGATTGACGATGCCAAGGCATTCGCCCCGTTGCTGATCATTCTCCCGGGTCTTTCGCTGCGCACTGGCCAGGTTGCCGTGATCATCCACCCGGCCCGAACGATCCCTTCGAGTATCGTCGACCAACCGGTCGAGGACTCGCCGTTTAGGCTCGTCTCAGATTGTCGGAAGGCATAATAAACGGTGATCGGGTAGTCACGGTTGGCACCGGCGCGCATTCTCTCAAACACGTGTTCGAAACCCGACTCAAAGAAGGCTTCGGCTCCCGCCTTTCCTTCGTGGCGGTATGGATTCGCCACCAGTTCCTCAGACTTTGGTACCAAAAGCGTTCGCTGCAGACGTGGATGTACGCTCTTCAATGAGCGTCTCTGCCACACGTAAAAGAAGTCCGACAGGTCTGAGTAGCCGATGTTGTCGTAGTAGGGGGGATCTGTGGAGATAACTGCGTGACTGTAGTCGCGCGTCGCCGCATCGGCTTGAACAGCTCGGCCGAGAGACTTTGACACGCCAAGGTTGCGGATTACTTTGACCATTCCCGCGACGGTGGTCATGAGCCCACCCGCACTCTTTAACGCCAGCGGATTCGTCTCCGCGAAGCTCCACACCATCGGAATTGCTTGACGTCCGAATAGGTGCACAGCTTGATCCGCAGTTGGGCTCCACATGCACAATGCATTGCAGACGTCCGCCACTTTACTGACGGCGAGGCCGAGGTAGGTCGCAACGGCATCGGCGTAGGCCGCAGCTCCAGTGCCTCCGGCTTCGAGACGATCTCCTTCTGGCAGGCCACCGGCGAGGGCATCGGCGAGTACCTTCTCCCGCGCTCCCATCACCAGGTCGCTGAATGTCGTTAGCGCTACGAGCTGACGGCTGGTGAAGAGATCAGAAAACTTCGTCAGCCCGTAGGATGGCGTCCATAGGTTACGCGGGTCAAAGCCAAGCTCCTGGTCTGGAACGTCGTCGGGCTTGGGCACGATCGCAGAGGCTTCGTGCCTTGAATCCGGAGCCAGATATACGCGTTGCCTGCTGCCTTCAGCGACAACAGCTATCAGGGACTGGCCGAGGGCCCCGGCGAGTCCCTGCTCCTTGATGTAGCTAGTCGGAATAGCCGCGGCACAGGAAACGCAGGTCCCACCGTTCCTGCCCGACATCGTTCCATCGGCTGAACCAGTCGGAGCCTTGGTCGGATCCGTACAGATCGAGTAAGTGATCCTGCCGCCTTCGACGGCCGGAATAACGAACGCTTCCTTGCCTTTTTTCTTCCCTAGCCACCACGAGCGAACCAGCGGGGTGGCTATGCCGCAGGCAGGGTTCGGGCAGGTCACCGTGCGGGCCCAGATCCAAGCTATGACGTTAGCGGTCTGTCCAGCACCAAGCTCGGCTTTGGGGTACAGATGGCCAACCTTCTCCTGCGCGGCGGCGTGCATCCATTCAGCGTAGGCGCGAACATCGGCGGCCAGGCCTTCCGCGCCGGTCCACGCCGTCGTCTGCCCGTCAGAAAGTCCGGGGAAGACAGGCGGCGCGTCGTCGAACTTCGGCGGTATCTCGATCAGGGCCTTGTTGATCAGCACGGCGACGGGGTTGAGGTCCGACGCGTGAACCTCAAGGCCTAGGCGCTGAGCCTCGAGTGGGATCGAACCACCGCCGGCAAAAGGATCCAGGATGGCTGGCGGTCCGTCCGGGCCAGCAGACTTCAGAATCTCGGCGTGAGCTGCCTTGAGGAGCGTCTTGTTGTTCGAGTTTTCCCAGACAACAAGATGCTCGATGATGCGGTGGAGGCGTGCGCGCTCGGTGGCCTGTGCCTCTTCGGTAGGAAACCGGTCCGGGTGTGAAGAGGGGTCATCGACCAGTTGGGCGAAGAGCACGGCGCGTGCCGCGGCAAGAGGACGTCGGGCCCACCAAAGATGCAGGGTGGACGGGTGTCCATGGCGTATGGACTTTTCGCGGGCTGACTCCCGGTTGATGACCTCGAGAGGCATCGAGACCTCGATGAGTTTGCGCTTCTCCGCGTGCATACGTGCTTGGTCCATTCGTGTTGTGCTGTCGGACCCGCGATATCCGGGTTCCACAGCCAAATGTATACTCCGAGGGCCAGTTGGGCGGCATCGGCACACGTGGTGCAACGAGGGTCGGATAACTACGGTTGGCTATGGCCGGCGCGCTAGCGTGCGTGGCCGGGATTGTCTGAGCCGCCGGCTAAGCTGTTGGTCATGCCACAACCTCTACGCCTCATCGACCTCTTCGCCGGTGCTGGCGGAATGACTCAGGGTTTCAAGTCCACCGGGCGGTACGAAACAGCCGTCGCCGTCGAGCTGGATCCGTATGCTGCGGCCACTTTCGTGCAGAACCATGCAGCGGCACGCGTCTACACCGGCGGAATCGAAGACTGGCTCGTTGAAGGAACAGTTCCGTCGGCCGACGTGATCATCGGAGGCCCCCCTTGCCAGGGTTTTTCGGCCCTTGGGAAGCAGAACGTGCTCGATGAGAGGAACTTCCTCTGGCGGAAGTACGCTGAGACCATCATTCGGGCACAACCGAAGTATTTCGTCGTGGAAAACGTGAGGCAGTTCCTGACGTCACCGCAGTTCGCCGAGTTTGAGTCGTGGGCCTCGCCAGGTGGACCCTTGCAAGATTACGAGCTTCAGCCACTCTTGCTTAATGCCGCGGATTTTGGGGCATACCAAGCCCGCACGCGAACCATCGTGATCGGGCGACGGAGGGGACTTCCGGAGGTCCCAGTGCCGGCCGTCGGACCGTTCAAGGGAAAGCACCGCAGTGTCGAGGACGCATTTGCGGGATTGCCAAGCCAGCGGGTCATACCGCGGATGACGTCCGTGAGGGCCTTCCCAGACACGAGGACTGAAGTCGGCGGTGTAACGATGCCCGGTCCGTTCACCACGCCCGAGCTGCACGTCACGCGCAACTACACGGAGCGGTCCTTGAAGCGCTTCGCGTCGATCCCCGCGGGCGGGAACCGCTTCAATATCCCCGATGAACTGTTGGCTGACTGCTGGCGGAAACACAAGAGCGGCTCTGGCGACGTAATGGGACGTCTTCACTGGACGAAACCTTCCGTGACGATTCGAACGGAATTCTTCAAACCTGAAAAGGGCCGATATCTCCACCCTGATCCCGATGTCCACCGGGCAATCACGCATTTCGAAGCAGCGCGGCTCCAGGGCTTTCCGGACACGTATAAGTGGATGGGGACAAAGACGGCAATTGCCCGCCAGATCGGCAACGCTGTGCCGGTGCAGCTGGCAGCGTACATAGGCCAACTCATCGCTGAGGCTTGGGACTCCTCCCTTGTGGATGCCGAAGCTGGCGCTGGGAATGGACGTAAAGCGGTAGCGGCATGCTGAGCTATAGAACGCTTTTCAGCATCAACCCGGGGTCAGATGCCGATGTGGTTCAAGGCGTGTTGGACAAGACCTTCGATTGGATGCGGGGGAAGGGCCTGAACGCCGATTCGGTGGCAGCAAACCAAGAAGTAGCGGTCGCCGATCATGCGCGAGTGAAGTGGATTGCCCCCGGTTCCGCAGACTTCGCGGGTACCCACCGCCTCATCCTTACGGAGCAGTCGCCCATGGGCGAATGGATCTCCACGATCACAGTTCGGCAGCCGGCAGACGGACGCCCATGGTTCTGGATGGATGTGGAGGGACCAGAGTGGGCTGGGGCGCCGAGACTCGTCCGATCGTTGATCGAGCACTACTCGTGTTCCGATCGTGGCGTTCGGCTGACAAAACAGCCTGTCGTAGTTCGTCCCCAGCAAGTTGGTGAGCTCATCCAGCTCCTCGGCCGAAACGGCCGGAGGACTCTGTCCTTCATTGCCGGAAGTAGCGCTGGCCTGC
Source organism: Pseudarthrobacter linnaei (assembly GCF_055412825.1). Lineage (NCBI taxonomy): Bacteria > Bacillati > Actinomycetota > Actinomycetes > Micrococcales > Micrococcaceae > Pseudarthrobacter > Pseudarthrobacter linnaei. The sequence goes on along the minus strand of NZ_JBVAYX010000012.1, from coordinate 44,315 downwards.
CGATGCGGGAATGGACGGAATTCGTCGGAGATATTCTCAAACAGACCACGGGGCAAGCGTCGGCGTACGTGTTGGACCCGGTTGCAACGGCGATGTTCAACCAGCGAGTTGGCATGGAGTTCGGTGTGAGGCCGGGCATGTTGAGGACTTACCTCCCGGATCTGGATATCAATGATCCGCAAGATTCGGCCCGACACCGGTTTCTGACATCCGAGTCGATCGCTTCGCAGAACGTGGGCCGTCTCCGCAAGACACTCAGCTACAAGGCCCGCGAAGTGGCCCAGACATCACTTTTGGACGACAGTATTAGGCTGCTGGATCGACGGATTGATGAACTGGAGCTTCGGCTGGCCCCGCGGGTCATGAAGGAGCCAACTGCTGGAGCAGCCCTTGGGGACCGTTCCCATGCGGTCATGCCGTCGTCGGAGCCGAATGTCATCCCCGAACTCGAGGGCACGGCTTCACCGTCCGAAGCGCCTGATGCCCTTGGTGCGGAGCATTCCCAGGCGGAAGATATCCTCGGGGGCCAGGCCGCTGATGCGTCGCTGGGGAAGCAGGCCGAGATCTACTTGGCGCTTCGTTCCCTCGTCGAAGAGTACGCAGGCGGTGAGACGTCGCTCGGCGCTGTGGAGGCTGTCCGAGGACTTCTGGAAGCCGGTGTTGCAGCCGAGGCACTAAGCACTCGTCTCTTAGCCAAGATTGACCAAAAGTCCGCTGCTCTCGACGCGGCAGCCGTTGAACAAGCAAAGCTGCGACACCTCATCGACGACCTTGAGCTAGACGCCTGGGACACGTGGGAGCAGCTCGAAGCCCAATACTCGCGGACCCGAAGTGCCCAGGATACTGAACTCAAGCTGCGCGGAATGCTGGCCAAGACCGGCGGCGACGTTGACTGGACCCAGCTGGACGAAGTCGCGCCGACTGAGCTTTCCGTCCCCCAAAACTTCAACAGCCTGGTGGAATCGTTCGCTGACCTAAAGTATGTTTTGTACACCGGGGACAAAGACGTGACTGCAAGTCTCGATGATCATGATGCAGTGGGCCGCTGGTGTGACATGACGTGGAGCATCCTCTTGGCGTTGAACGACTACGCCCGCTTCAAGACCGAGGGCGCGGAGATCCCGGGCGTACAGGCGTACTTGGAAAGCCCGCCTCCGGGTGGCCGCACCTACCACCCCGGGCGCCATGCTCGCGATGAGAGCGAATCGGTCAAGAACAATCCAAGCTTCTCAGTTCCTAGAACCCTTGTCGTGCCAACAAAGATTGACTCTGCAGGGGAGACCTTTATGGGAGCCCATTTCCGTATCGCCAAACACGGACTAGTGTCCCCAAGGCTCCACTACTTGGACGCGACCGCCATAGCCGGGAAGATCATCGTTGGATACATCGGGCCACATCTGCCGAACACTCAGACGAACTAAGAGTCGGAGCCAGATGCCTCCATTTTGTCCCACAGGATGTCTACGACCCGCTGCTGCACGTTGGGACCGACTTCCCGTAGTACCTCAAAGAACTCTTGGGCCATGCTCTGGGCCATGCGCTCAAGCATAGGTTTCAACTCGCCATTTGACGGCGTTATCGCTGCCGGTGCCTCATGGCTGCCGAGAGTGTCGTCGCGCCGTGGAATATCGTTCTCGGAGCTAGCTTCCTGATCGCTTTCGGCGCTGTGAATGTCTATCTCAAGCGGTTCAGATCCGACGGTTGATTCGCCATTCCCGCCGTCGCTACCATCGGAGTCAAGTTCGATGGCTTCGGTGCCGCCGGGGGGGACGAAGTCCGTAAGCATCTCCGGGACCCTGTCGACTCGGAGGATCACGTCAAGATGGTGGACAGTGCGCGTCAGGGCGACGTACAGGAGCTTGTCTCCCTGGGGGAGCTCGAGTATTGAAGCTGGCTCGACGACTACGACTGCGTCAAACTCGAGGCCCTTGGAATCCTCAGGGGAAACCAGGTTGATGCCCTGCGACAACCCACCATCGGCCGATTCACTATATTTGATTCCAGCTGCCCGGAATGCGGTGCGAACTGAAACCATCTGGGGTTCAGCGACAACCACACCTACAAACAAGCCACGTGAACTGTAGTCCTTCACTGACGACACCACCGCGTCCATCAACCCGTCGAGGCTCACAAAACGCCAACGAGGTTCTTCTTCAATCTGCCGCGGAAATGCCTCCGGAGCAGTCAGTCCAGGCGCTGCCGTGGCGAGGACTTTGGCTGCGATAGCCAGGACAGGTGCTGGCACGCGATACCCAATGGTCAGCTCAGCTTCAGTGAAGTTGCCTTCAGTTCCAAGCGTCGTCAGGACTTGGTTCCAGTCCTTGCGTGAATAGGCTGAAGTCGCCTGGGCGATGTCGCCCACCACAGTCATGGATCCGTTCTGACTGCGCCTGCGGACCGCTCGGAGCTGCAAATAGGAGAGGTCCTGCGCTTCGTCCACGACGATGTGCCCATAGCGGCTGAGCGTGCCACTAATTGCATCGGCCGCACAGTCTATAACCCCTAAGTCCGCCATCGTCCACGGTTCGTCCCCGATTTTTGGGGCCGCTGGCCGGTAAAGTAACTCGACTTCAGATTCTGTGGCGCCCGCCCGAACGAGCCTGTCCTTCGAACCGTACAACTCCCGGACAAACTGCTGCGGGGAGAGCGATGGGAATGCCCTCTCGGATTGCTCATCCAATGAAGCTCGATCTATTAGCGGTGCGGAGTCTTTTCTGCCAGCGTCGATCTTGCTCGCGACGAAAGCTTGCAGTGCAGCCCTGAACTGAGCGCGACGGCGGTTGTATAAGCCGGTTGTGATTCCAGCCAGGAGGAGTTCTATGTCCTCCTTCGTAACGGAAACAGACAATGCGGTGTCGGTCCTCCTCACGCGTAGACCGTCTGCTGGAACTCGCGCGCGTCCGCTCAGCCCGCTTTGGACGATGGACTCCATTTTTGCAGAGCCCTTCTTGCGTGCCACATCAGGGTTGTCGATGCCACGCGGCGCAAAGTCACCTGCCAGCAACTGCGCAAGCGACTGTTGGATCACGTCCACGTCGCCGAGAGTTGGCAGTACGCGCCTGATGTACTTAGTGAAAGTCGGGTTAGGCCCTACTACCAACACGTCCTTCGGTTGCAGTTCTCCTCGGTAGTTGTAAAGTATCCAGGACACGCGATGAAGTGCGACGGCCGTCTTTCCTGTCCCGGGACCACCCTGAATGACGAGAAGTTGGTCTTTCGGGGCCCGGATGATCCGGTTTTGAGCGGCTGTGATGGTCCGCACGATATCCCGCATGAACTCGTCGCGACCGCGCCCGAGGTCCTCGAGCAATGGGTCTTGCTCGCCGACAAAAGTCCCCGCCGAAATATCGTCAGACAGCTCTTGGAAGATCACATCATTGAACGAGTCGATTCGATTAAGGGTTGTGGTGAAGATTCTCTTGCGTGCAAGCCCGCGCGGTTCATCATGGGTCGCTTCATAGAAGATTTCCCCGATTTGCGACTGCCATGGAGCGACTAGCAGGTCATACTTTTCGTCCCGGATGGCCACACTGCCAAGGTAAATGGTCTCGCCATCCTCCAAGTCCATTCGAGCCGTGGCAACTGCTTCTGAGGGCTCAAGCGCTTTGCGGTTCAGCAACGACGCACGCTGACTTGAACGCTCGTGGACGTTTCCGCTGACAGTCGAGGAACCAACGTCGGCTAGGTTTTTGTCGTAGGCCTGCCTGGCCGTGTCGAAATAGTCCTGCTCCAGCGCCTTTTCGGCCTCAAAAGCGTCCTGATCGGTGTCCTGCAACTGTGCAGTCATTGTGCCCCCTGTGACTCGTGGATCACATTAAAGCAGAGAGGAACGACAGCTGCGGGTAGGTGGCATTAAAGCGGCCCTTCGCATTTAGGCATGGTTGGTTTGTTTCGCCCGGTAGGGGCGGTGTCCGCCGGCGGCGAGTAGGCATCTGAGCCGATAGTTGGTGAAGTTGCGGAAGCCGCGGGCAATTCGGCGGGTGGTTTCGATGACGCCGTTGATCGCTTCGGTGGGGCCGTTGGAGGCGCCGTTGGTGTCGAAGTAGGCCAGGATCGCCGACTTCCATTGTTTGAGGGTCCGGCCGAGTCGGGCGACTTCCGGGATGGGGCAGGTCGGGAACGACGCGATCACCTCGGCCACGAGTGACCGGCCGTGTTCCGGACGGGCATGGTAGATGTTGCGGAGCTTCTGGTAGCACTGCCAGGCGAGCGTGACTTCGTGGTCCGGGTCCCCGGCGGTGAGCTAGGCGTCGAGCCGTGAAGCCTGTTTCTCGGTGAGGTGTTCGGCGCCGATCTGCAGGGTCCGGCGGATTCCGTAGAGCGGATCTCCCTTGCGGCCTCGGTGTCCAAGAGTGTCCTGCTGGACGCGGCGGCGGACCTCATCGACCATGGCCGAACCCAGTTTCACGACGTGGAAGGCATCCAGAACGGTGATGGCTTCGGGCAGTTCGTCGCGGATCGCGTTGGCGTAGCCGCGGAACGGATCCAGCGCGGCGGTCCTGATCCCGGCGGTGAACCCGGTGCCGCGGTCCTTGAGCCAGTCCGCGTAGGCCTTTCCGGAACGTCCCGGGACGAGGTCCAGCAGCCGGGCGTGAACCGTCCCGTCCGCGTCGCGGGTGTGGTCCACGATCCCGGTGACCATGCCCGTGCCGGGCGGGCCGGTGTGGGCCCAGACGTGTTCGTCGACGCCGAGCGCGTCCACCCCCTTCAGCCGGCCGGTGTCGGCGATCCGCCGCGCGGCCTCTGCCCTGATTCCATGCCAGACGGTGTGCCAGGAGACGCCGAGCTGGTGGGCCAGGGCCGAGACCGAGGTGTCGAAATCCTGGAGTGCATCGGTTGCCCAGGACACTGCCCGGGCAGTGAGTTTCGCCCGGGGTCCAGCCAGCGCGTGTTCCTCGGTGAACGTCGTTCTCGGGCAGCCTTGATCCGGGCAGCGCCAGACACGTTTGGCCCACAGCAGCCGCACCGGCCGGCCGGCCGGCCGAAACAGGGGATGTCGTGGAGCCGGACCTGCCGGCGTCCGTGTCCGACCGCGACGACGCCGCAGTGAGGGCAACCGGTGACGTCCTCCCCGGTCTCGATGCCCAGAACCAGGCCGGCCGCGGTTGCCGTGACGGAGCTGACGTGGACGCCTTCGACACCGAGCAGCGCGTCCGCGCGCGTGCACCGGCGGCCATCGGAACAAGACATAGGGTTAGTCATGTCAGGGTTTCTTTTGGATATTGGTTGCTTGGTCGCTACCAATTCAAAGAGGCCCTGACCTCTTTCCCGCCGCACCACGCCGCACCGGCAATGGCCGACCCCGCGGCGCCAGCCTCAGACCGCCCTAACCACGCTCATCTGCGAAGGGCCATTAAAGCCTGTGTTCAGTACACTCCTAGCCGATTTGCCGTGCAGTACGTAAACGATCTGGACGCCAAGTAGGCACGCCACCACGTGTGCACGGAATTTTGCAGTGCCTCATGCTGTCGGGATGCGACGATTTACACCGGAGGATCCGAGCAATAGCCTGGACCGATGTTCACTAAAGCGGGCCGCATGCCGGACGACTTCGACAGCAGGGTCCGCACTGCCGCATTTGCCTGGCTAACGAGCCGAACTCTTCAACGCACAGGGAACCTAACCTACTCCGAAATCCAGAGTTTCGTGTTTGAGGGACACCCTATTCCGCTCAAGGACCGAGTGAAGGGGATCTGGAAACCAGCAAGTTTAAGTTCGGCACTCTCGATCACGACGACGTATCGTCCCCCTGGCGTTGTACGACCCTATGACGATCTGATTCACGAGGAGGACGGGTTACTTAGGTACAAGTGGAACGGAATCGAACGGGATGAGGCTACAAATCGCTCGCTGAGATCGGCGATGCAAGCAGGTGTTCCATTGATCTGGTTTTTCGGCGTCGGGAAAAGTGTCTTTATGCCGATCTTTCCGGTTTTCGTGGTGGCCGAAGAGGAGAAGAATAGGCAATTTATCCTGGATGCGGACCCCTCAGCCATCGGTAAGCATGAGGAAGGTGTCGCAGAGCAATTCCTCCGCCGCTACCTCCAAGTAGAAACGCGCCACAGGCTCTTTCAAGCTGTCTTTCGTGGAACAGTGATGCGCGCTTATAAAGGGCGGTGCGCAGTGTGCAGCCTTCAGCATGGCCAACTGCTGGACGCGGCACACATCATTCCGGACAGCGACAATGATGGTGTGGCGAGCGTCGTCAACGGCATGGCTCTCTGCAAGATTCATCATGCAGCGTTCGACGTCGGCATTTTGGGCATTCGGCCCGATCTCATCGTCCAGATACGGTCAGAATTGATGCATGAAGTAGACGGCCCGATGCTTCGACACGGACTCCAGGAGATGCACGGTAAGCGAGTCGCAGTACCGAGTGCGAGAGCTGAGAGGCCGAGAGCTGACCTCCTCGAACGAGCCTTCGAGCGGTTCCGGCAGGCTGGCTAAGGCGGGTCAGAGCTTGTCTATCCAAGTCTCTTCTTCTCGGTTATCCCAGGCCGACCCGGTGTTGGCTTTTTGCGGGAGGCTTTGCTCTTCGATTCGACGAAGGATAGGGCGCACGTCCTTCGCCAGGAGATCTCTGATGGAAGTCACTTTGCGAACGGTGCAGCTTTCGATGATTCCTCGGCGGTCATCCATGGAGTCGATGCCGGCGGCGGCGAAGGCGTCTCGGATCTGCTGCACTTGGACGTCCCGGATGGGCAAGTCGGAGAGTAGTTCGGGAATCGTAGCGGGTTGGGCAAAAATGTCGAAAGTGTCGTCGTTCAAGGGCTTCCTCGTCGATTTCGCAAGGATTCAATTGTGCCATAGGTCTGTCCAAGGCACCGGGTCACTTTGGACCCGGAGCCTTGCCTCACGGATCGATCTACCGACAGCTTCCGAGTAATTCAGTGCTCAGCTCCGGCCGACATGCGGTCAGTACCCTCTGACGAGGGCCGGGCTGTATGCGGCCGAATCCTAGTCGGAGCGCACGACACGTCAGAGGTCGCCAAGAAGGGACGCCTCTTTGGCTGCTTCCTCAACGCCATCGAAGGCCTTGCCTGCATACTCCACGACCACACTCACGTTCGATCGTTCTCCGAGAAGCCCGAGGGTGATCTTAGATTCGGACGTCTCCCAGAGCGCGAATTTGCTCAGATGACCTCGAGCGACGGCCATTCCCCACTCACGGTAGTCACTCTTGTACAAATCGTTGAGCCAGTAAGACTTATCCTCAATGACCGACCCGTATTTCTTGCTCACTGAGTCCCTGAGCTCGTCGTATACGGACAGATACTTGATTGGATTCTGGTAGTCGTCGAGAATGCGATACTTACCGCGCACCAGTTTGTCCCCCACGAAAATGAAGACTGCGCGACAACTAAAACTTCCAAGCTTGACTTCAAAATCCAGGTAGTCGTCGCGCTCTTGTCGAGGTGCTTGAGCTTCCGCGGCTTTGACTTCACACAGCGAGGCGCCCCACGGTGACTTTCTGAAACCTTCCTTGGCGAGGATCTGCGTTTGCTCTTCGGCTACCCAAGTGCCGTCCTCTGCGAGCCAGACAGCCATCCCAGAATCTGTTATTGCTCTCATTCTGCCCCCTGTAGATTGTTCGCTTTCGCGGGCTGCCCTCATAGATATCGAATTCCCCAGTTGATTGAGGTCTTCACTATTGCCTCCGTATCGTAGCGCGAGAATGTCAATCGCTAGCGCTGGGATACAAAAAATTGAAGCCATGGGGTTTGTATGTTGGGAGAGCCCCGTCAACCCACTACTCTGAGCAGAGCTGATGATGGCACAGATGCCGCAGATGGGGGAACATAATGGGGCTTTCCAACCGCGAGAACGTTGGCCGTGCGCTGGAGGCCCTGGCAACCAGCCTTGGCTCCTACATTGCTTCAGTTCTGGAGGGTGCTGCGCCTGGCATTTCCTGGCCCAAGCTCCTGGAGCACAAGGACGCCAGCGCCGGCAGGCCGCCGATGACCTACTCGCCCACGGATCTGAGTGTGCAGCTCCGCGTCATGACCGAGTCTCTGGGATCGCTCGGGTACCCCTTCAACCTCACCCACGACGCCCGCAGCTACACTTCCGAGCTTCGCCAGACCCGTAACCTCTGGGCCCACAACGAGACCTTCAACGACGCGGACACCTTCCGCGCGCTGGATACGGCCGGCCGGCTCGCCAAGCATCTGGGGCTGGATGACGCGACGCAGGCAGTCAGTGCCCTGCTTGATGAATACAAGTCGCGCGAGACCTCGGAACGCGCCAGCGAAACTTCGGAGACCGGCGTCGGGAGCGAGGCAGGAGAGAAAGCAGATCCACAGCCGCTCGAGCACTCGACGAAGCAGCATCCCGTCAGCGTGGAGATTACCGCAGCCGAGTCGCTCAGTTATGCCATGGTGCACAACGGCTTCAAGTTCGTGCGTCAGGTCAAGATCACGAACCCGGGCACGGAGATCCGCGGCGCTGTGGTCCGCGTGGAGGTCTTTGCCAGCACCGGCAGGATCTCAGAGGACTTCCAGCAGTATGTCGACCTGGCGGCTGGGCAGGCGATCGTCTTAGACGACATCGACGTGCAAATCTCCGCCACCACGATGTATGAGCTGTCCGACAAGCAGCCGGGCCGGGTAGTCGTCACCGTCGAGTCCGGTGCGGCCAGCTCAGCGGCGACGGAACTCGGCAAGGCCGAAGCGCGTCTTCGACTCCTCCCGGCGCAGCTATGGATCGCTGGCAGAGGTCTCGTCTCCTACGAATTCCTCGCCGCCTTCGTTCAGCCGCATCACCCGGCAATCGCCAAGCTGGTCTCCGAAGGGGCCGACCTACTGGCAAGCACCACTGGAAGCAGCAGTCTGGACGGTTACACGGACGGTGCCGAGCGGGTAGACCAAATCGTCTTTGCGCTCGCCCAAGCAGCCAGCAAGCGCGACATTCGGTACAGTATGCCGCCCGCCAGCTGGGGCCTCCAGGGCCAACAGGTCCGGACTCCCGCCCAGGTGCTGGAAGACCGCCTAGGCACGTGTCTCGATACGACGATCGTACTGGCGGCCGCGCTGGAGTTCTGCGGAATTGCACCACTCCTGTGGCTAGTGGACGGGCACGCCTTCCTCGGGTACTGGAGGGAGGAAATGGCGCTTCCCACCGCGGCTTCCGACGACGTCGCCGAACTCGTCAGCCTTGTCCAGCGTGGTTACATCGGCCTTATTGAAACCACTCTGCTGACCGGCAGCCAGACGATCACGCTTCCCATGCTCAGGAGTAGCCCGGAATCGAAGTACATCGAGACGGGTCACGATGAGATCCTGGCGGTCACTGACATCCGCCGCGCCCGCCTTGATGGCATCTACCCTCTGCCCGCACGGACGACGGCTGGTTCCGGAGAGCTGGTCGTCAACAACTACGTTCCGCAGGCCAAAATTGCCCCCGTGCTACCTGAGAAAAACGGTAGGATTTCCCGGCGCGATGGGACCGCGTCAGATGTTCCGCCGCGCGTCACCCAGTGGAAGAACGCGCTGCTGGACCTCAGCCTCAGAAACAGGCTGATCAACTTCACGGACACGGCACGATTCCCCCTCGCGGTTCCCAGTACCTGGATTGGCCCGTTCGAAGATTTCGTCAGCAACGGCACCCCCATCGGCCTACTTCCGTCCAATCAGATCAGCGCCGTCCACCAGGAACGGGGCATCCGCTTCGGCCGGGACCTTCCGCAGGACGAACTGATCAGCATGCTCAGCACCAAGAAAACCGTCTTCGCGGAGGTGACCGAGGAGGCCTACAACTCCAAAATGCGAGGCCTGGCGTACAAAGCAAAGACCCAGACAGAAGAAACGGGCGCCAACAACCTTTATCTGGCCGTCGGCAGCCTACTCTGGGAACTTGATGGCCGCACCCTGCGCTCGCCGCTAGTGCTCATCCCCGTCAACCTCACCTCGGCCGGAAAGAACGGGCAGTACCGGGTCACACTGGACGAGGCCGGGCAGTCAACGCCCAACTACTGCCTCCTGGAAAAGCTTGCCCAGACCCACGGGCTCCGGATTCCCGGTCTGGCCGAACCTGCCGAAGACGGCTCCGGCATCGACCTGGACGCCGCTTTCAACGCAGTCAGGGAAGCTGTCTCTGCGAAGGGGCTGGCGTTCAGGGTCGAGAACACGGTGGACCTGTCCATGCTGCAATTCGCTAAGTTCCGTCTTTGGAAAGACCTAGACGAAAGCTGGGAGCAGTTCGCCAAGAACCGCCTCGTGGACCACCTCATCAGCAGCCCGACGGAGCTCTTCAACGACGCGGTGGAGGCTGCAGAAGGGACGGACCTCGATGCGCTCGCTGCGGAATGTCCCATCCCGGCCGACTCGTCGCAGCTGCAGGCTGTCGCATCGGCGGTAGCTGGCCAGACGTTCGTCCTCGAAGGACCTCCCGGCACCGGCAAGTCCCAGACCATCACCAACCTGCTTACCCGCGCGATCGTGGAAGGTAAGCGTGTCCTGTTCGTCGCTGAGAAGCGTGCCGCGCTGGACGTTGTCCAGAAACGCCTTGAAGAGGTGGGCATGGGCCCGTTCTCTCTCGACCTTCACGACAAGGGGAGTAAACCAGCCGCCGTCCGCGCCCAAATCAAGCAGGCGCTTGAGCTGCGTCTGGATTCCGACGCCCAGCAGCTGGACACCGCTTCGACGGACCTCGCCTCCGCGCGCCGCGGCCTCATCCGCTATGCCAGCCGTCTGCACGAGGAAAACGGCGCCCAGCTATCCCTCTACAGTGCGCGGACCAAAGCCTTGACGTTTGACCCGGACGACGTCGGACTCCCGCTGAGCGTGGATTTCACGGCCTCCGCGACCGAGACCGTCCTGGAACCCGTGCGCGCTGTGCTTCGGGAGTTGCCCGAATACACGGACCGGGCCCGCCCCGCCACAACCCACCCCTGGCGGTTCGTCAGCTCCGCCGCCAGCGCTGGCGTGGGAGACCAGCTGATCGGCGCCGGACAACGCGTCGACGCCGCGCTCGACGCCGTCCGTTCTGTTGAGGGGCTGCCCGACGTGGTGTCGTCCGCAGCCACTCCCTCCGAACTCCGCGTCCTGGCTGCGCTCCTCGAGGACCGCAGCGTCCCGGTGGAGACCCTCGACGTCGTGAGGTCAGGACAGTGGTCCGCTGGGGCGCAGCACTTGGAACAACTGGTTTCAGCCTTCGCAGCGGTGAACCACCCCGGACTCGAAAAAGTTGGGCCGGAGGCCATGAACCTCCCTCTCCAAGAAATCCTCGGGCGCGCAGAGCATGCGGCGGCCAGCGGATTCTTTGGACGTAAGAAGCGGATGCTGGCAGTGGTCGCGGAACTTGATGCCGTGGTGCACTCGGGAGCGAATGTCCGGCCAAAGGAGCTGGTGCAGCTGCTGCAGAACCTGGTTGCCGCGCAGCAGCAGATCCGCGGACTTCAGACCGAGGCCCAAGCTGTACCCGGCATGGCGGTCCCTCAGGGCTGGAACCCGTTGACTGAGGCCGGCCAGCAAGCGCTGGAGCACCGGCTCGGGTGGCTGCGCTGGGCCGCGCAGGCCGTCCAGCCCAATGCCGGCGACAACATTGTCCCCTTCCAAGCTGCGCTGCGCGCCTTCCTCGACGGCGGCCAGCCGGTCCATGAGAACGTGATCGCCTGGCTGTACGAGCTCGCATCAGCATGGGAAGACCTCACGGGCCTCCCGGCTGTCGACCAATCGGCACTCATCCGCTGGACGGGACGCAAGGGGTTCCTGGACGTCTGGTCCGGCACACGCGCCGCCCGAGCCCTCGACGCCGCAGGGTCCCGCACGCTGCAGCGGTGGCTGGAACTGCTGCGCCATGTGGAGCCGCTGCGTGCCGTGGGCTTACAAAAAGTTCGTACAGCGATCCTGGACGGCGAACTTGACGCGGATGACGCCGCCACAGCTTTCGAACGCGGACTGGCCGAAAGTTCCATGGCAGAACGCAGCCTGGCAACCGGCCTGCAGGATTTTGACGCCCAAGCCCACGAACGAACCATCGAGCGGTTCAGCACCCGGGCCACGCTGGTACGTGGGCTCCTCAAGCGCAACCTTGCCGCCGGCGTCGTGAGTTCACGGCGGGTATCGACGTCGTCGACGTCCGGCCGGATGGGGGAGCTGCAGCGACAGCTCACCAGGCAACGCGGCGGCCTCACCGTCCGCAAGCTGATGGAAAGCTACGCCGACCTCATCACCCAGATCATGCCCTGCACACTGGTGAGCCCGGACTCCGTCGCTCGCTTCTTCCCGGCACGAGCCGACCTCTTCGACATTGTGGTGTTCGATGAGGCGTCGCAGATCCGGGTGGCAGACGCCGTCGGTGCCATGGGCCGCGGGGCCTCGGTGGTGGTGGTGGGCGACAGCAAGCAGATGCCCCCGACGTCATTTGCCGAATCGTCCAGCGATTCCCTCGACGAGGTGGAGAGCGAAGTTACCGCCGTCGAGGACATGGAGTCCATCCTGTCCGAATGCGTTGAGGCGCGCGTGCCGCGGCAGTGGCTGTCTTGGCATTACCGCAGCCAGGACGAATCGCTCATCGCGTTCAGCAACCAGCAGTACTACGATTCCAAGCTGTCGTCCTTCCCCGGCCCCTCTCATGGAGCCCCTGACCCCGGTCCGCGCGGTCATGGCGTGAACTTTGTGCGCGTGGACGGCCAGTTCTACCGGTCGGGAACTTCCAAGGTGCTGCGGACCAATCCGATCGAGGCGAAGGCCGTGGTGGCTGAAGTGCGGCGGCGGTTCGACGGCGGCACTGAGTCGCCGTCCGTGGGTGTGGTGACGTTCAACCTGCAGCAGCGGGCCCTGATCGAAAGCCTCCTGCGAGACACCGAGGACCCTCGCATCATCAAAGCGCTGGACGAAGACCCCGAGGGTCTCTTCGTGAAGAACCTCGAAAACGTCCAGGGCGACGAGCGGGACGTCATCCTCTTCTCAACAGGCTTCAGCAAGAACGACAAGGGCTACCTGCCGCTGAACTTCGGCCCGCTGAACCGGGCCGGCGGCGAACGGCGGCTGAACGTGGCTGTGACTCGAGCGCGGCGGCAGGTGATCGTTTTCTCCAGTTTCAGCCCCTCCGAGCTGCGGGCCGAGGAAACCAGCTCCGTCGGGATCAAGCACCTGCGCTCCTACCTGGACCTTGCCGAGCACGGAACCGGCGCGCTGCCCTACGACGGCCGCCGAGCCATCGCAGTGGACCTTCACCGGGAGGAAATCGCCGACGCGCTCCGAGACCGCGGTTACGCCGTCGCCACCGACGTCGGATTGTCCGACTTCAAGGTCGACATCAGCCTGGCTTCGATGGATGCGCCGGACCGGCCGTCCATGGCCATCCTGCTGGACAGCCCGGCCTGGGCCGCCCGGCGGACTGCGGGGGACCGGGACGGCCTGCCGGGAGACGTCCTCACGCGCATGATGCGCTGGCCGTCCGTCCAGCGGGTCTGGCTGCCGGCTTGGATCAGCGACCGCGAAGCAGTGTTGGACAAGCTGGAGATGGCGTTCGCTGAGGCGGGTTCAGGATTGTCTGCTCCAGTTCCGGACAGCTCAATCGGTGACCTTCCGAGCGGGCTGCCACCTGTTGCCTTCTCGACGGCCGGCAGCTTATCCGGCCACGTTCCTACGGCTGCTCCTGTGCCGTTGCTGGCCTCAGCGGCTAGCGGTTCCAGGATCGCAACCGCCGTCGTCGAGCCGGAAAGTCCCGCGTATAAGCCGTGGACGGTCCGGCGGTTCGGCAGCACCGATGTTTTGGACAGCCTGCCGTCGCGTCGGGCGGCTGCTTCTGTCCGTGAGGCGATCCGCGCCATCGTGGAGGCCGAGGGGCCGATCCATCAGGAGCGGCTGGCCAAGCTTGCCTGCGCTGCTTTCAGCCTAAACAAGGTCAACGCCCAGCGTGCCAATTCAGTGCTGGACGTCCTGGATAGGTCAGTGCACCGCTCCGATGAGGACGGCTTCATCTGGGACGCGTCCATTGACCGGGAGGCGTGGTCTGAATTCCGGACCAACGGGCAAGAGGTCGACCGGAAGCCCGAACACATCAGCGTGGTGGAGCTTCGAAATGCCATGGTGGAGATCGTCCGGCTGTCCGGTGGAATCTCCGTCAGCGAGCTGCACCGAGAAGCGATTCGAGTCTTCGGCGGGAAGCGGCGAACTGCCGGAATCACCGCGCGGCTGAACGAAGGTCTCCAGTACGGAGTGGATACCGAGCGGCTCGAGCTGCGCGGCGATGTGGTGCACTTGGCTGCCTAGCCAGACGCGCCAGGGAGTAATGCCCGGCAGTGACTGCTCGCGTGTTGGTGGTTCTGCGCGTGGGCACTGGCCGTTCCTCGAGCCAGCCCGCAAGCCCCTGGCTGTGTAGACGAGGAAACGTGGCAAACGATGGGAATCGCCGGGTCCAGTACCGCGACGCGGCCAGGTGGCAAAACGATATCCGGAATGGAAAGCAACCTATGAAAATCACAATCTTCCAGCGCGGATACCTCAAGGATGAAAGCGGCCATTTCCGGAACTTCAGCAGCGAACCCGAATATGACAGGGCTATGTCCTCAGTCTTCACCTACTTCGCGCTAGTGACAGTTGAAGAGGCCCGGGAACTCTCCGGCATCCTGAGCCAGGACTACAACGGTGAGGGCGAGCAAATGGTCTTCGAGCCCGTCTCCTTCGCTATCGTCTGTAACGCGAACGGAGAGGATATTGGCGTCCCTTTGGTGCTCTGGATGCATGGTAGGGCCGTTATGAAGCTCAGCCAGAGCCGGAACGAAATCAGCTACGAATACACCTTCCCGAATTTCCGGGGGCGGACCTGAAGTTTCTGGTGGTCCCGGCTGCTAAGGGTTGGGCATCGCCGGTCATCATTTATATCGCAGGAGCTGCGATATTTGTTTAACCGGTCGAAAAGCCCTTTGTGAAGGGCCTGGCCCGGTGACCTGAGAAGTCGGACGCGCGGTGATGCAGTGGTCGGCGCCGCCGCGCTTGTCACTCAGAGTCCGTCCAGTGCGACCCTTTCGAAATCTAGGAGCTTGAGCTCCCCGCCTTCGTTGGCGTCCCAGATCTCTGTAGCATCCACGATGACCTCAAAAAGGTCAGAGTCATCGAGCGCTGGAATCTTGTCCTCGGGCCTTACCGGAATCCATTCCCCGCCCTCGCGATAGGAGAGTAGTCCCGCATCCAAATCATGCTTCACAAGCATCAGGACAGCCTTACCGTTTAATGCCAGATGGAACTCAACGATGTCTGATGCCTTGGATAATAGCTCTGCTTCCCACGCAGGCGGTTCGTCCCGAATCTCGGCGATTCTCCGCTCAATGGGGGCTGACCTGCCCCGAAGAACCTGCTCCTGCTCCCAAGTCGCATCCGCGTCCACGTGGTGCTGACTGTAGTCAGAACCTGGAG
This sequence comes from Pseudarthrobacter linnaei, assembly GCF_055412825.1. Classification (NCBI taxonomy): domain Bacteria; kingdom Bacillati; phylum Actinomycetota; class Actinomycetes; order Micrococcales; family Micrococcaceae; genus Pseudarthrobacter; species Pseudarthrobacter linnaei. Next base: position 28,953 of record NZ_JBVAYX010000012.1, on the reverse strand, counting down.
AATCATGGTCTGGGTTGTAAGGAACATGTGGCCGCATCTCCTCTACCCAATCTTCATGAATCTGGGCAAGCGTGGCATAGAGACGGGCTAGCTCTCGTCCTTTTTCGTTCATTGTTACGTCCTTGCGTGGCCGCTGATTGTGGCATGCAGCGCGTCGAGAACACAACGCGCTCTGGGGGAGACAGTGACATCGACCGTCTGGTTGACTGCTGGCTGGCCTTGAGGAGGCGAAGACGCTGGTCAGCCGCGACTGATTGGCCGGAAAGTCCCGGCCTCGCATGCTTTCCACCCAGTCCACCACGTCCTCCGCCGCGGCGGTGAGATCGTAGCGGAGCTCGTCCTGGCTTGGCAAGCCGTACCTTCCAAGCAAGTAGCCTGGTGGGTCTACAGTCCGGGCTATTTCTTCCGCGCCTTCTTAATGATTTCTGCTGCGTGACGGTAGGCCTGCTTGGCCTCGGGGCTTGTTGCTGCCCGGTACATCCCCTTGCCGTCCTCAAACAGTTTCATTGCCTTAGCCTGCATCTCGGGGTCCTTAGCGAGGGAGTAAAGCTTGGTGCCGGCGGCTTTTGCTTTATCCCCTCCGCTCTTATATAGGGCTGCGGCTTTGTCTGCTTTTCCAGCCATGGTTTGCTCCGTATCGTCGGTGGTTAGTCAGATGTCGCCGATCCAGCGGCGGTCGAGAGTGCGGACTCCCGTTATGCAGCGATTGCAGGGAACACTACGAGCGATCCGTCGCTGCTTCGTTCGATCTCAATGGCAACGTCAGCGTGCTGGATTCTCCCGTTGAGGCCATCGCCCAAGGCGCGAAGACGGTATGCGGCTTGGAGTAGGTGGTCGACCTCGCCCGGAGTGAATGCGGGGATCCGGAAGCCGCCGTCGCGCTTCAACTCCAGTGCTGACAGTCTAAGAAGGACTGAGCTGATGCCTGATTCCAGCTCGTCTATGCCACGTTCGTCGTCGTGCAATGTTCCGATGAAGCTCTTGAACGGATTGTTCGTGTCCTGTTGAGCGTGTTCAACAGCTTGAAGCACGAGTACTCGGCGTTTGAGGGCAATGGCCAATCGTGCAATCTCTAGATGTGCTCGGAACGCGCCGCCCTCCTCGTTTACACCGGGGAATGATTTCGTCAATGCACCGACTTCGACAGGGCCGTCGGGCAGGGTATCCAGCGCCGCTTGCCACTTTTTGAGCCGCCTACGAGTTGCTGCGATCGCCGTGCTGATCGCGTGCGATGAGGAATCCAGTCCTAGCGATAGGCCGATTCGGCCCTGGTCAAGGAGGATCGACGTCGCCTTGTCGATCGCTTCAGGACAAGCATCCAGCTCGTTGCGTTCGCTCTCGAGGTTGTCGTCGTGCAACTGCTCCAAGAGGTCGGTGATTCGCTCGATCGCTTTCTGGCGCTGGTGATCGGCGTAGGCGCTGGCGCTGACCGCGACGGCCATCAGCACGAGAGGAGCGGCCAAAGTCAATGCCCCGGCGCTCGCGACCGCCAAACCAGCGGTTGCGGCCGATCCGGTTGCGGCACCTGCGACAGCGGCCTTGCCAGCAACGGGCACAAACGTGGCGTTAGCCACGACGCCGGTGGAGTCGCGCAGCGCGCTGTAAACACCTCCAGCAACTGCCTTCGAAGCCATGGGATTCACGAGTCCTTTACCGACCTGCGCGGCGACCTTTGCCGGTACTACCATTCGGTAGAGCACGTCACCGGTAGCGGCGACGTTCAGCGTCGGAGGCGCTGACTTCGCTGTGTCAGTCACAAGGTGCGATAACTGCTTTGCAAGCGGACTGGCCGCATGCAGCACAATCCCGCCGTTCCGATCGCTCTTCTTCGAAATGGGATGCGCTTCCAGCGTGACTATGGGGGAATCCGCGAGCGTCGCTAGGACTGTCCTCAATTCAGCGAGTCGGGCCGGTGTCATGCCCTCATCGCCTAGTACGTCTGCCATGGTCCCGGCTTCCGTAGCGAGTGTCCATACCGGCACGAGTGCCTTGTTATCAGTGGTCACGTCTTGTCCCCTCCCCAAACCGCCTGCCACCATAGGCGGTGGTAGCGACACCAATAGTAACCTCTGGCCGCAGATCGTAGTCCTGGCCGAGACTATCAACGCTATTCGTTGTCCTTACCGTATCGACGTGGGGACATACGGGTCGATCCTTACCGAGAAGCCTTCTGAACGACTATTCGGCGCAAACCGAAACCCCTGGCCGCCAATTCATCCGCGTACTTGTGGCTTATTGGGGTATTTTGATGAGGCAGATATCAGCCAACACTGACGGTGCGGCGAGCCCGGCATGCCCAGGCCAGCCAAGTCGAGCACAGGCGCTACACTGATGCTGAATCCGCCCGCCGCACTCGCCGGACGGGCAAACTGATAGGAACGGAACCCAAGCCGTTTCAAGGCAAAAAGAGGTCCGATGTCGGCACCAAAACTGTTCAAGCGCGTCGCGGCCGTGGTGGTAGTGGCGCTGGCTGTCCTTGGCGTAGCGAACGTGTTTGGGTACAGTCCGTTCCCGGCAAGCCAGGGCGAGCGAACTCAGACTGTTCTTCTTAAGTCGATCAAGGATGTGAGCCAGCTCCACAGCGCGGTCGGAACCTTTGAACTGGTAATCGACACCGGAGACGACGATGAGGGGATGCCCGACATTATCGCCGGAAGGCGCACTCTGTTTGTCGCGGCTGGCACAGTCAATGCTTATGTCGATCTAGCAGGCTTGGCCGAAAAGGACCTGACACTGTCTCCGGACGGCAAATCGTTGGAGCTGCGGCTCCCCGAGCCGGAGCTCGACAAGCCAAACATCGACTATGACCGGTTCAAGGTGCACAAAGACGATCGTGGCGTGGTCGACCGGATCTCAGACGTGTTCGATGCGCCGCAACAGGCGGAGCTCTATAAGCTCGCCGAAACCAGGATGGCTGCCGCTTCGGAGAAGTCGGAGCTCCGGGAGCGGGCTGCCGAGAATACCAAGGCTACGCTGACTGGCCTGTTCCGTTCGCAAGGAATCCAGGTCACATTCCTTTAAGAGGCGTCTATCTCGGCTGAGTTGATCAAGCCGGTTTTGATCCAGATCTCGGAAAGCCTCAGGCTGAGCGAGGACAGTGGCAGGTGTCGGGAAACCTAGAGCGAAAAGCCGACCAAGCTGACTGAACAACAGCGGCGAGGGGCCAGCAGAAATGCTGGCCGCCCCGCCGCCGTCGTAATGTGTGCCCGAGCAGTTAGCCCTTTGCCACCGGCGCCGGATCCCCGTCTTGGATCGCGAAGGATTTCTTCGTGGAAACGGGCGCGCCCGGCGTCGTGACGTAGTCCAGCACCCGGAAACAGCGGTCATCGCGCGGGTGTTCACGTAGCCGCGGTTGTCGGTGTAGACCTTCAGGCCGGGTCAAAATCACGAAACCGTGTGCGGTATGCAGCTCAGACCCCGAGCTCGTGAGCTAGTTCGGTGATGCTCGATGCCGAGAGGTCCCAATCGCTCTCCGGCGTCAGGTCCGCGACCTGGCCCGGGCCGTATTCGGTGGGGCGGGCGATGAACGCCGTCGCCAGCCCGGCCTCCCGGGCAGCATGCAGGTCGTTGTTGTGGGCTGCCACGAGCATCACCTCACCGGGCCTGAGGTCCAGGAACTCCGCGGTCCGAAGGTAGGCCGTCGGCAGCGGCTTGTACGTGCGCGTCATGTCCGGGCCGATGATCACGTCCCACGGAAGCCCGGCGTTTCTGGCCATGTCCACCAGCAGCGAGGTGTTGCCATTGGAGAGGGGACCCACGATGTAGCCGCGGCGGACGGCGGCCAGGCCCTCCACGCTGTCCGGCCATGGTGGCAGGCGGTGCCAGGATCTGTTCAACTCCTCCAGGGTTCCTGCGTCCAGCCGGTCCGGATCGAAGCCGTGGAGGCGGAGCACCTGGTCCAGGTTCTCGCGGTGGAGCGTGTCCAGGGTGGCGAATTCACGGGATCCGGAGCGGATGGCCTCCATTGCCGGCTGGTAGAGGGCGCGCCAGTCATCGGCGAACGCCTCGGCCTCGAGATCCTGCCCCTGTGCCGCGGCGAAGGCGGCCGCCTGCCGGGCGACGCCGGTGCGCCAGTCAACCACCGTGCCGAAGGTGTCGAAGAGGACGGCGCGTACCCGGCACCCGGTTGACGGTGAACGGTATGGCTGGAACGTCATATCCTGTCTCCTTCCCTAAACTTCCCTGACCGTCAGTCTGGCAGCTTGGGAACTTATTTCAGCCCCACTGACACGTCCGCCCGCCCGCCGTCGTCGTCTAAGTTGGTTTCGAACGGATTCCCCCGCTACTGGAGCCCAGGTACCCCGTCCTGGATCGTGAAGGACTTCTTCGTGCGGACGGGGGATCCCGGCGTCGTGACGTAGTCCAGCACCCGGAAGTCGGCGGTCAACGCGTCCTTGGTGATCTTCGTGTTCACGTAGCCGCGGTTGTCGTTGTAGAACTTCAGGTGCGGGTTCCAGGCCATCACCGGATCCGCAGCGGATCCTGAGCCGTTACCGGTGGACGTAATCGACGTGCATACCAGTTCCGAGCCCACCACGGGTGACGCCGGGTCCTTGTAGTCCACCTTGACGTCGTTGGCCCAGTTGCGGTGCACGTCTCCGGTCAGGACCACGGCGTTGCGCACGTTGGCGTCCACCCAGCCCTGGGTGATGCGGCGGCGTGACGCGGCGTAGCCGTCCCACCCGTCCATGGAGACGTCGTCGATCTCCGGCGCACTGTTCCTGTCCCGCTCGGCGAAGTACACCTGCTGGCCCAGGACGTCCCAGCGCTGGGTGGAGTTCTTGAAGCCGTCCAGCAGCCACTTCTCCTGCTCCGCGCCGGTAATGGTCCGGTCCTCGGCCAGGCGTCCCGCCACGTTCTTCTTCCAGCCGTCCCCGGCGAGCTGATCATCGCGGTACTGGCGGGTATCCATCATGTGGAAGTTGGCCAGCTGCCCCCACTGGATGGTGCGGTAAATCTTCATGTCGACCCCGGCCGGCACTGACGACGCCCGCAGCGGCATGTTCTCGTAGTACGCCTGGAACGCGGCGGTGCGGCGCTGCCGGAACCGCTCGGTGGTGTCGTTCAGCTGGGCCGCGTCGGTGTTCTCCGGGATCTCGTCCGCCCAGTTGTTGTCCACCTCGTGGTCATCCCACACCACCAGCCACGGTGCGACCGCGTGCGCTGCCTGCAGGTCGGCGTCGGCCTTGTACTGCGCGTGCCGCTGCCGGTAACCGGCCAAGGTAGAGGTCTCGGGGCCTTCGTGGTCGCGCGGGTTGCCGCCGGCAATCACGTAGCTGTCCTTCTTGTACTCGTACAGGTAGTCGCCCAGGTGCAGCACCAGATCCGGCTGGTCCTGGGCCAGCCGGGAGTAGGCGGTGAAGTAGCCGTGCTCGTACTGGGCGCAGCTGGCGAACGCCATGGCAAGCGCCGCCGGCGTCTCGTGCAGCGCCGGGCTGGTCAGCGTCCGGCCCACCGCGCTGAGGTGCCGTCCGGTACGGAACCGGTAGAAGTATTCACGCCCCGGCCGCAGACCCCGCAGCTCCACGTGCACCGAGTGCGCGGTCTCGATCCGGGCATGCTCGACGCCGCGGGCGACCACCTTGCGCATGCCGGCGTCCTCCGCCACTTCCCACGCCACGGCAACGTTGCGCGAGGGCATCCCGCCCAGGCCGTCGCCAGCCACCGGGTCCAGCGCCAACCGCGTCCAGATCACGAAGCCGTCCGGCCACGGTTCGCCGGAGGCGATGCCGAGCAGGAACGGATCGGTGCGGAGGCCGGCGTCGTCCGCGGTGGACGTGGCGACGGCGGCACCCGGCCAGGCAGCGACGAGTCCGGCCCCGAGGCCGGCGGAAAGAACGGATCTGCGTGAAATGTTGTCCATGCCTTCGACCGTACGAAGGCCTGTTGGACCAGTTCTGTGCACGATGTGAATACGCGGTTAACTATGTGACAAGAGCTGTTGACTGGGCGTCGGCAGGCGCGGTTTCAGCCTGCCCAATGACCGGGGAGGAGCCTTCCCAACGTCATCAAGCGCAGCCTCATCAGAAGTCAGTCTGCGAAGGGTGTTCTCGTTCAGTGCCGCCTGCACTACCTTTTGTCTAGGGCCATGGGCAAGCAGCGGAGCGCTGACCCCCTGCAGGAATTTCTACTCAGAAGGAGTGGGAAGGTCATGAATCCACGTACCAAAATCTTCCTTGGTGTCATCGTCCTGTTGCTGGTGGTTGGCGGGGTGACACTGTTTGCCTTCGACAGCACCAAAAGGTCCAGGGCCGCGGAGTACAGCCCGCAGATCAACCCTGCCGATTTCACCACCCAAATAACCAATAAGTACTTCGCCCTCCCTGTTGGCAAAAAATTGACTTACGAGACCACCGAGCAGGGAAAGGTCACCGAGAGGGTTGAAATCGAAATCCTGCCGGAGACGGTGACCATCGAGGGCGTGGAGACGGTCGTGTATCTGGATAGGGAATTCAAGAACGGGCAGCTCGTGGAGGAAACCCGGGATTACCTGGCGCAACACAAAGACGGCGACGTGTGGTACTTCGGCGAGGACGTGGACAATTACTGGAACGGGATTTTGTTGAACCACTCGGGCAGCTTTTTACATGGACGGGACGGGGCGAAAGCCGGCATCTGGATGAAAGCGGAGCAGCGCGTCGGCGATTCCTACCGGCAGGAGTTCTACCCGGGTCATGCGGAAGACATCAGGGACACGGTCGCTACCGGCGAGACCGTCACCACGAAATCCGGCACCTACACCGACTGCGTCAAGGTCTACGACTGGACGCCGCTTGAAAAGAGTGCACGGGAGCATAAATATCACTGCCCCGAGGTCGGTGCGCTGGTCCTGACCGAGGACCTGCAGACGGGGAGCCGGTCAGAACTCGTGAATGTTGCTCAGCCGTAGACTTCTCAGGCTGTGCGCGGCAAATACGTGCCGGCGGCGGCTACTTTTGGTGCCGGGGCTTAGGAACCTTCGGTTCCTTGGGCGGCAGCCTGGCCACGTGCTGAAATGCTTTTTCTACCCAGGCCTTGGCCCGGGCCTCATCGCCGGAGCCCTCGGCGTTCCAGACTTCCGGCAATCCGGTGTAGCCGCCCATGGGACGCTCCGGTGGCCCGAAGGGAACGGTCCGCTCGGTACCTTCCAGCATCCCCTTGTCCGCCTCGGCCAGCTTCACGCCGATGGTGGCGCCGAACAGGCCGGCGAACATGTTCCCGTTCACGAAGGCCCCGAGGTTCCCGAACATGGGCTTGATGATCACCTCGGGGTGGTCAGGCAGCACCGAGCGGAAGTGTTCCTTGTCGGCGTCGGACGCTTTCGGCATGTCCATGAGTCTTCCTCCGGCGGCTGGCGGTCAGGGGCTGGTCTTCCTGCAGGATATGCCTGCGGCCGGGGGCGGTACAGGTGCAGGGAATCGTTTCCCGCCGGGGTTTGGATCACGTCACGGGCGAAACCCGGAACGCCCACGGTGCAAGGCAGGAGCCAGCTAGCTCACCGGATGATGCGACTCGGCTGTCCCGACGGCCGAGAAAGACCGCAGCCGATTACGAAACCGCGAAGAGATCCATGCACGCCGCGTGCCCGGACGTTGGAGCAGGACCTTGGATCGCATACCGGTCCGGTGTCCCCGCCTGGGCCCGGCCTCAACCCCTACCGCGCCAGGAGTGACCATGTAACGCTGGACTATGAGCGGTAGAGATCGCGTTGCACGACACCGGGCCGCCATGCGCGAGCGTGGCTTCCGGCAGATCCACATGTGGATGCCAGACGCCCGATCGGACGAGTTCAAGCGTGAGGCGAGGCGCCAGGCGCTTGCGGTTGCCCCCTCGGATCGTGTCGGGAACGACCAGGACTTCATCGAAAAGATTTCGGAAGATTGGCCGGAGTGAACTGGCGCGAGCTTTGGACGGTTTCGGGTGGCACACGTGGGCACAAACCCAGTCCAGGCGCTCAACTTTCAGGCGTCCAGCAGTCTTTCCAGCGCCCAGTCCCAGCGAATCAGTTCCTGTTCCAGCCGGACCGACTGTCCGAACTGGTCACTGCCCAGCGCGTCATAGAGCCCCGACTCTTCAGCCGTCAGCCTGGTGAGCGCGGCCCGGGACGGAGCCGGTTCGGTGCCCCACCCGTCGCGGTGTGCCAGCAGCGTTTCCTCGTCCATCAGCACGCTGACCACATGCGGGTGAACGGCCCGGAGCTGGTCCAGGATCCGGAAGCCGTGCGTGTCAACATCACCCCAGTACCGGACCCCGCAGTCGCGCAGCCATCCCGCGTCCCTGAGAGATGAAAAACCATATCCGCCGCCATAAATGGCAAGGGTGGCGGCCTGGCCGGGCAGGGACAGGAAATTCACCAGGTTCTCGGTAATGATCACTCTTTGGACGGGCAGATTCAGGGTGCTGAACGCCTCCGCCGTGACGGTCAGGTCCTGTGCCCCGCCCAGCAGTTTGAGCCCCTTGTCCAGCACCCGGAACCTGACGAGCTCGGGCGGGTGCAGGAATCCGTGCCGCGCCGCGAACCGTGACGCCGGCGTCCGGGCGGTTGTTTGCCCCAGCAGTGACCCCGGCTCCGCGGCGAGGTCGGGGAGGACCTCGTCTTCCGCAGCATCCCCGGGAATCGGTTCGTCGGTCCGCAGCTCCGCCGCGAGTTCGCCGATGACTTTTCGGTGGTTTTCGATGAACTTGGTGTGGACCCCGGGCAGGGCCAGTTGCCGGACATAGACTCCCGGCGACGGGTTGTCGCGCAGCCAGCGTGCCACGCGGGCGGCGGTCAGTGCGTCGTCACCGAGTTCCAGCAGCTGCAACGGCCGCTTCAGCGCCCACGCACGGAAGGCAGGGTCCAGCGCTGACAAGCCGTCGGCGAGACCACGGAACCGCGCCGCGTCCTTCGGCTTGCCCACGAATGCAGTCTCGTCCTCCGCGGAGGCGAACACCGCCGCGGCCGGCAGGAGGTTGGATCCGATGGTGGTGCGGCCCACCTCCGCGGTCTCCAGCGAGAAGTGGCCGGCCCCGGCAAACAACTCCGCAGCCCACGCACGTGCCGCAGCGTAGTCGCTCCGGAGGGTGGCCGCCGTCGGGCGTTTCAGCGGGCGGCGGCGCGGATAGGTGCCGCTGGGTTCCAGCAGCTCGCGCAGCAGTGTCCCGCTGTCCCAGGCCTTCTGCGACTGGGCGCGGAGCATCGCCAGCGTGGTCCAGCCCTGGGCCCGCACGGCCGGGGATTCAGCGCGGAGGTCCCTTCCCACACCTCGCAAGCCCGGTGCGGGGCCCTCGGGACGCCGCTTAGGCACGGCGGTCACGTTCGTCCCGGTATTCCTGGATGGTCATGTTCCGCAGCTGCGAATCGTTGCCGTTGGTGTTGGCCACAAAGCCCACGTGCGCCACGAAGGGTTCGATCACGTGGATCTTCTGCAGCGGGGTAACGATCAGCAGCTGCAGCTTCATCCGCTGGAACAGTTCCAGGCCGTAGCGCGCGGACTCGTCGGAGCCGCGGCCGAACGCCTCGTCGATCACCACGAAGCGGAAACTCCGGCCCTTGCCGGCGTTCCGGCCGCTGCCACTGCCGCTGCCCTGCCCGGATCCGAGCCCGAACTGGAAGGCCAGCGCGGCGGCCAGGATGGTGTAGGCCAGCTTTTCCTTCTGCCCGCCGGATTTGCCGCCGGAATCGGTGAAGTGCTCAAACTCCTCGCCGGTCTCGGTCCACTTCTCCGAGGCCGAGAACGTGAACCAGTTCCGCACGTCGGTGACCTTCGCCGTCCACCGCTCATCCAGGGTGGTGAGTCCCTCCCTGCCGCGGAACCGCTCGATCAGGCTCTCCACCTGCAGGTACTTCTGCTCGGAGTACTGCTCGTCGTCCCCGATGGTGCCCTCCGAGCAGGCGCGGAGGTCCGCCATGAACTGGCGGATGTCCTGATCGCTGCTGTTCTGGTGCTCCAGCTGGATATGCCGGCCGCGGTTGTACTCGATGGTGGCCAGGGACAGGTTGATCTCGGTGATCCGGTTCACGATGTCCTGCCGGCGGCTGTCCAGGAACGCGTTGAAGGCCACCACCTCGTGGATGGTGTTCTGGTTCAGGGACTCCTTGAAATGCGCCTCGAACTTGGGCAGGTCGTTCTTCACCAGCTGGTCCAGCAGCCGTTCATAGTCACCGGCCGCGTCCAGTGATGCGTCGATTTCGGTGGTCTCGTTCGGGTATTTGTTGCGGAAGTCGGCCATCAGCCGCACCGTGCCGGCCTCCGCCGTCGCCAGCCGCTTGGACAGGGCATCTATGGACTTGGTCAGCTCGGACCGCACCAGGCTCTCCACCGCCACCGTGTTCTTGTAGGTGAGGGCATTTTCCCCGGGCGCCGCCGCGGCGAGGCCGGCGACGGCGGAGAGCAGTCCGGCGTCGTCCGTCAGCGGCTGTTCCTGCAGCAGTGCCCGGCACTCCTCGATCGCCTCCGCCAGGTTCTCCGCCTCTTTGTTGTTGCCGCCCAACCGCTCGCGGATCTTGTCCGCCTTGCCGGACTGCCGGTCGAGGTCGGCGTTCAGGGCAGCTTCCTTGGCGGCGAGTTCCTGCAGGATGTCGCTGGCGGATTCCAGCGCCCGGCGCTCCTCCTTGAGCTCCTGGATCTGCCGGGCGGTGAGTTCCCAGCTGATCTCGCGGAAATCCGACACCGAACGGACGGTGCCGAGGTGCTGGTTCCGGCGCCCGATGTCACCGAGCTGCCCGTCGACTTTCGCCAGCTGCGTCTCCGACACCTGGAGCTGGCCCGTGACCTCGTCCAGCTCGGCGAGGAACCGGTTGATCTTGTCCTGGTTGTCCCAGCCCAGCACGTAGTTCCGCCGGTCGGTCAGCTCGTTCCGGTCATCCTTCTCATGCCTGCCGCGGCCGCCCTTGAGCTGGCCGTTGGCGGTGAGCGCCCTGGGGAAGCGGCGGAAGTCCTCCAGCGATTCGCAGCAGACGTAATCGAACCGGCTGGCCAGCTCATCGAGCAGGAAATCGCGGAACGGGGTGCCCTGTTTGATGGCGATCTTGGCGGCCAGCGTGCCGGGCTCGGCGGCCCTGGGAGAGTGCGCGTCGCCGATCTTCAGGTAGACCAGCCGGCCGCGGAGATTGTTCGCGTCCACCCAGCTGCTGACCGCAGCGTAGTGTTCCGAGGGGACCAGCAGGGACAGCGCGAAGCCGTGCAGCGTCCGTTCCGCCGCGCCTTCCCAGGCGGATTCGCCTTCGCGGACGCGCAGCAGCTCCCCGGCGAACGGCAGCGCCTTCTCCTCCACGCCGGTTCCCTCACACAGCCGGCGCCGGATCTCCAGCTGCCGCAACGGCAGCAGGTTGCGCCGGGACTGGAGACTGGTCAGCTCGGCCTTGATCGCGGCGGACCGCTCGGTGAGCTCCCTGCGCTGGACGGTGAGCCCGGTACGGCGCTCCTGCAGGTCCTCGGATTGCTCCGCCAGCCCGGATTCGACGGCGGCCAGCCGGTCCCGGTTGGCATCGAACAGCACCCGGTCTTCCGGGGCGCGCAGGCCCAGCTCCGCCGCCGCTGCGGCATAGCTCTGGTAGCGGGTCCGCTGTGCGTTCGCTTCGGCGCCCAGCGCCGCCACTTTTTCGTCGATGGCGGCCAGCCGGCCGCCGCCGTTGGTGCGGATGTCCTCGGCCACCGCCGCGATCTCGTGCCGGAGTCCGGAGATCTTGGTAGCCAGTGACGCGCTGTCCTCGCGCAGCCGGACCCCGGTGCTCTCCAGCTCTGCCGCGTGTTCCAGGCTTAGGATGAGGCGCTGGTTGGTGAACCACGGGTGCAGCTGGTCCCGCTGGGCCCGGGCCAGCTCGTCCTCCACGGTGAGCTGGGCGTGCCGGGCGGCGCCCTCCCGGATGGGGGCCAGCAGGGCGATCTGGTCCTTGGCCCGCAGCACGGCGCCGTGGGCTTTCTTCAGGTCATCGAAGTGGTGGATCAGGTTGGTGATCCTGGCGGCAACATCGTCCTCGTCCAGCATGTTGGTGCGCACAAAGTGGGTGATGTTCTCCACCTGCTTCATGGAGACCGTACGGTGGAACAGCTCCATGGCCTGGTTCCCGCTGATGCCGAACTGCCGCTTGAACGCCGCCGCGTAGGGCTCGAACGTGTCATGCACGGCCGCACCGGCAGCCTTCAGCTTCTTTTTCAGCTTGGCGGGGTCCTGGCCGAAGTTCGAGAAGTCCCCGGCAATGGACTGGTCCGTTTCCGCCAGGGAGTAGAAGCGGTTGGGCTGCCCGGCCTCCTGCACCGCCCAGAGGGTGATGGCGAGCGTCACCGACTTGCCCAGCACCGCGTTGTGGAACACGGCCAGCACCACGGTGAGGGCGCCGGTGCCGCGGAGCGAGACCGGCTTGGAGTACTCGCCGCCGGTGCTGCGGGTGCTCTTGTGGAAGCCCCGCACGTAGGACATCAGGGTGCGTTCCTTCTTCTGCGCCCCGGCGGCCTTGTTGTACTCGATCTTGTTGGCCGGCAGCAGCAGCGTGGTGATCGCGTCCACCACGGTGGACTTCCCGGAGCCGATGTCGCCGGTGAGCAGGCTGTTGGCGCCGTCCAGCCGGAACGTCCGGACGCCCTGGTGGAAGGTGCCCCAGTTGAGCAGCTCCAGACGGTGCAGCCGGTAACCCGGGGGAGTGCCGGCGTCGTCCGCGGTCTGCCCGAGGGGTTCGTCCAGGCTGAAAAGGCTGTCCTGCAGGTCCGCGGTCATGAGAGCTCCCCGGCGTTGCTGTCCCGTGCGGCAGGTTCTTCCTGGATGGTGCCCGGGGCGGGTCCCGGGGAACCGTCCAGCGTGGCCCGGTAGTCCGCCAGCCGCGCGTCGAACTCCTCCAGCCACTGGGCGTCCACGTAGGCCTTCAGGATCCTGGCCACCTCGTAGGTCCCGGGCTGTCCGCGGAGTTGGCGGAGGAAGCCGAGGTCCACGACCTTCTTGATGTTGGCGCCCAGCTTGTCCAGGATCCTGGCCTGGTTGCTGGATTCGGGCAGGAATACCGCCACCATGTCCATGATTTCCTGCTCGGTCATGATGAGGCGGGGATCGCTGCTGTTGGTGTCAAATTCGAGCATGCGGCCGCGCAGCAGGGCCAGCAGGAGGCTGACGTCGAAGGTCAGCCGGCGCCGCTGGATGAGCCGGGGGAGGGTGCCCTCCGGGTCCTCCCGCGACCGGAGGAACGCGTAGCCCTCCGACTCGTCCAGAATCAGGTCCAGGCCCAGCACGGCGACATAGTCGCGGGCCTGGGACTCCAGTGCCGTCAGCGACTGCCAAATCTTCTCGTCCGCTTCGGCGTACACCACACCGCGGAACAGCCGGGTCACGACGCCGGGAAGTTCCTCGGGGGTCCGGGAGTCCGCCGGGTGGGTGGCGGGGGATGCGGCGGGGTTCATGCGGGCCTCACAAAGATGATCTGGTCGATGGTTGCTTCGCGGATGCTGCCGTCCGGCAGGGACCAGGACAGCTGCTGGGTTGTTTCGGGATGGATGCTGGCCCACTCGGACTCGCTGGCCAGCTGGTAGTAGGCCACGATCTCGGCGAGGCCCTGCTGCAGCGGATGGGCGTCGGTGATCTCGGCGAGGGTGGCCTGTTCGGCGCCGGACAGGACGTCGTCGATGCTGGATTTGAGCCGCTGCGTGTCTACATGGAACTGGTTGAACAGGGCGCCGGCGTCCACGTCGGCGTCGTCGGCGGTGACGACGTGGTCGTCCACCATCACCTTCCGGCTGGGCTCATAGAGGGGCCGCTCGAACGGCAGGGCCACGTCCACGGACGGCGCGGCGATCTCCATGAAGACGCCCGACGGCGGCGCGTCCCGGGTGCCCAGCGCCCCGGTTTCGATGCTCCGGATCAGCCGCATGATGCGCTTGTTCTCGAGGAAGACCTTGTCATCGAGGAGCCGGCGCATCTGCTGGGACAGCTGGCGGACGGTGGACTGGGTCTGTTCGACGGCGGGCAGCCAGTCCTGGTGGAGGTTGGTGACCGCATGGAGGTTATCGGCACCGGACAGCGCCTCGATGCGGGTGGCCCGCTGCAGCAGGTCCTTCAGTTCGGTGCGCAGCTGCGGGGACATGAGGTAGTCCCAGAAGCCCTGGAACGTCCGGCCCTGCAGGGAGCTGCTGATGTCCTGCTGGTTGGCGAAGATGGTTTCCAGGAGCTCGCCCTGGGACCCGTCCCACGTGGCGATCTGTTCGCGGACCTGGCGGTCCAGTTTCCGGAAGTTCTGCTCGACCTCCCGGAAGTCGGAGAGGAGGTCCTTGGCCAGGGAGGTCAGCTGCTGGAAGTGGTCCAGGGCCTCCGGGGCCGTCATCACCCGAATGTTGCCGCCACGGATCCGCTGCATCTCCGCGTCGATGCCGTCCCGCTGCCGCTGGAGCTCGGCCAGCCGCACCTCAGGGTCCGTCTCCGACTGCTGGACCAGGGCCTTGAGGACGGCGAAGATGCTGGTCAGCCGGGACTGGGTGGCCACGAAATCCCGGCCGCGCAGGCTTTCCACCCAGTGCACCACGTCCTCCGCCGCGGCGGTGAGATCGTAGCGGGGCTCGTCCTGGCCGGGGACGTAGTATTTGCGCAGCCAGGCCCGCTCGGGGGCGGCCCAGTCGTCCAGGTATTCGGACGCCGGGCGGGGGAACTTGTCCTCGCCGAAGACATCGCGCAGCCCGAACAGGACGTCGTCGAGGTGGTCGATGAGCTCCTGGCGGCCGATGTCGCGCTGGTTGGGTCCGGTGAAGGCCTTGATGAAGAAGGACACGGCCAGCGGGGCGTTCTGGGCGCGCAGCAGCGACCACCCGGCGTGATTTTCACGCAGCGAATTGATTGCGTAATAGTCCATCGTGTCCTTGATGCGGGGTGCGTGCTGACGTTAAGGCCTAAGGTACATGCGATCACAGACATGCTGTGGAGGAGAAGCCGACGTCCCTATTTTAGTGCGGGGCGGGTCCGGGGGCGGGTGGCTGGGATCGAGGCCCGCGCCCTTTCCTGCTGGCCCGGCCACGGAAAACGAGCACCCTGCCGCGGAACTGCTGCCCTCCAGCCGGACTGGCAGGGTCGTCGGTTACGGGATCAGTGCAGTGCGCCGAGAACCGAATGGGCGATCAGCATGTCGAGCCGCCGCACGTCCGCTTTCTTGCCTACCTTGATTTTGATGTGGCCGGCACGCGTCCACAGCTCCAATTCGGCGTCCATATCGAAGGTGCCGGCATTCTCGGAGGACCACATGTTGATGGCCGAGTAGGGCAGGGAGTACACCTCCACCTTCTTGCCGGTCATTCCCTGGGCATCGCGGACGATCAGTCGCTTGGTCGTGAAAATGGCGCTGTCGCGAAATGTCTTATAGGCGGCCACCGGTTGCTCACCGGGGACCATGAGCTCCATCGCATCTTTGGGGATCGGGCATTCGGCGACGAACATCCATGTGGTTATTGCTGCTGCTTCCACGAGAGGTCTCCTTCGATTGTGGCGGGCATTAAAGGTTGGTCAGGGGGGAGACCGGTTCTTCACGATCCGCTGAAGACGGCGATCCTTCTGCCGGGAAGCCGACACCACAGGTCGGCCAGCCCGGTGGCCTCACGGCCACCGTGCCGGGGACCTGAAGGACGAGTCCCAATCCGTCCAGGGCCTATTCGACGAGCAGATCGTCAATAACTGCTTCCAGCACCTTCGAGCGCAGCGGAATCACGGAATCGAAGTGTTTCATCTCGTCTGCAACGTGCTTTGAGAAGACATCCTCGAGCAATGAGGGCATCTCTTTCACCGTCTTCGTGTACCGCTTGGCAGCAAAGCTGAACTCTGAGTTACTGGCCTTAATCGCCTTATTCAGACTCTTCGCCTCATCAGCGAGACCAAGCAGTTCCGCGTCCGGAGCCTTCCTCGCTGTTGCCTCCTCCACCTTTTGCACCAGCTGATCCTTTGTCGCAGTGAAGGCGTTGATATTCTCCTCCGCTTGTGCTGTAGACGTCGCATCGACTTCCAGCAGCCTTACCCGGTTCTCCACTCGCAGGGCATATTCAACATACGTGGGGTTTTTAGACTGTCCGAGTTTATCGGTGGCGCTGCGACAAATGCCCGCGGCCTCAGTAAGGAGAGTCTTGCGCTCAGTCAGATTGGCCGCTTTACTGCCGATAAAGATGCCCTGGCAGCTCTCACCGCCTTCTCCGAACAACGTGTGATATTGCGGATATGAGTCGACGAGTCCGGCCATGTAGTCAACAGAACCCAGGTATGAGTCCTCGTACTGCTCAATGGCATCGCTGACCCCGCCTCCTCCGACGCCGCGGCCCGCGTTCAATGTCCCCATTGCGTTGCGCGCGGAAGCTTCGGCTTGCTTGAACTCGTCGTGCTCCTTCTTCGAGTCCTGCTCGGCCTTATCTCGTGAACCAGCGGCCAGGTGTGCTTTTTTATACGCCGCTATGTACGTATTCACGGCTGGTGGCAGCTTGCCTCGTGCGTCAAGAAGTGTCTTTAGCTGCTCATCCTTGAGCTGCAAGAGGCTGTCCCTGTCCTGCTGCCTGGATGCGTTGGTCACTGCGACAACAGCTGAGGCGATCAAGAGAAGTAAGACGATAACGCCGGCTAGTACGACAAGCCCCTTGCGGCCTTTTCCGCGGATCAGATTGGCAGTCATGGCCTATCCCTCACTCTTCATGTCTTGACCGGCCGACTCAAGGCTGTCCTTCAAGATCCGTTCGAGTTCGGTATTTGACTTGTTGGCCTTGTCAACAATCTCAGTTTGCTTCATCAGGACATCAGCTTCGTAGGTCCGCTGCGCGTCATTGAGAGGTGCGTTGATTTCCAGCAACGCCAGTGCGGACTCGATGGTTGCGGCGGAACGCTCAAAGGAGTCCTGGCTCCCGACCACCTTTTGCGCGCTGTCCCGCTGCTTTTGAATGAGCCCCTCAACGGCAGATAGGAGTTTAGTTGTTTCCTGGTCACTACCCTCCTTGGCCGATGAGAGTGCCGCTAAGCATCCGTCGGCGGCCCCGACATACTCCTCTGCGTATTTTTCGCCAGTAACATTCAGTTTTGAATGTATGGATGCACAGGCCCCGCCAACCGACCGGGTAATGCCCGTCACATTGGTCACCAGCTGATCGTTGTAGGTGATCACTGCACTGTATGCCCGCTTGAATTCGTTGAACGCGGCGGCAACTTCCTGCTTGTGCAGCGCAGGGGATGACTCCATTCGCTGCAGGCGATCCGTATTTATGCGCGATTCATGTTTCAGCCGCCCGGCTTCTTCGTCAAGCACCTGCTGTTTGCCCTCGTCAGAGGCTTCTTCTGAAAAGGCAGTTGTATATCGCGTTGAAAACCTGTTCATCAGAGGCTCGTACAGGTTCATCGAGCTGTCGACAATTGCACGCTGATTGTTGAGGTGGACAAGGTCCGAACGCGCCGTTCCGGCCATGCGCGAAACAGCAAACCAGACTCCGAGGGCGATTAACAACACCGCTATCAGCGAAATGGCAATGATTCTCCTGCGCCAGGAAGGCCGCTGTTGTACTTCTCCGTTTGTATCCAAGCCCATATCCCCCATTTGAGACGACCTCGCAAACCGCGCCAGAATGCTACGGCTTCCGATGCGAGTTCACGTGCGGGCTAGTTGCATTGCGGCCAATCCGGCCGTCCCTGCGCATCGGGGCGTATGCGCCACCCTATCCCTCGGGATTACGGCACGGCTCCGGACTCGCCGGGACCTGCCCACCACGAACCACCGCGGCCGGTGAGGCGGCCTGCGATGTGCCCTCAGGCTGCTCCCCGTTACCTCGGGAGGATTTCGGCGCAGCAGGACATCGACGTATTCAGCGGACGACGGCGGGAGGTCCCCGCCGTCGTCCGCTTCCGTCTGGTCCCTCCTGCCCGATGGGGTCCTTGTCCCGGCTCCAGACGCCCCCGCCGTGCGCGGGTGGGGCTTCGGCTCGGGGGGCGGTCAATGCGGGGGGGCCCGGGAGGAAGGAGGGATCAGCGTGGCAGCTATTTCGCCGTTGCGGCCTGGCCCCCAATTGACACGTCGTCCCAGTTCAGGCCCACGTTCCCGGTAGGTTGGAGTCCACTCTTACTTTCCACCGCTGTGAAAGGGCCTCATGTCCGGCCGACCGCCCCGCACGTCCCGTTTCACCCGCAAAGCCTCCGCGGCAGCCGCCCTGGCCCTCGCCGTCGCGCTGGTGCCGGCCGCGATCCTGCTGCCGGCGGCGCCGTCCGCGGCCGCAGAAGAGTCCGTGCCCGTCATGGTAGTCCTCGATGCCTCCGGCTCCATGATGCAGGACGACGCCCCCGGCCTGCGGATCGACGCCGCCAAGTCCGCGGTGAAGAACCTCATCGGCGCCGTCCCGGACTCCGCCCGGATGGGGCTGATGGTCTACGGGACAGGCACCGATTCCGCTCCGTCCTCCAAGGCCGCCGGGTGCGCCGACATCCGGACCCTGGCGCCGGTGGGCGCGGTGGACAAGGCGGCGCTCACCACCGCCGTCGACGGGATCAAGGCCACCGGCTACACCCCGGTGGGGGCGTCGCTCCGGGCAGCCAGCGCGGCTCTGGCCGAGGTGAAGGGCCCGCGGTCCATCATCCTGGTCTCCGACGGCATCGATACCTGCGCCCCTCCCGCCGCGTGCGACGTCGCCAAGGAACTCGCCGCCGCCGGCACCGAGCTGAGCATCCACTCCATCGGTTTTAAGGTGGACGCCTCCGCCCGGGCAGAACTCGAATGCATCGCCACGGCTACCGGAGGCACCTATACCGACGCCCGGGACGCGGCCGCGCTCACGGAGGAACTCACCATCCGGACCACCCGGGCCATCGGCGTCTACGAGGCGCAGGGCACCCCGATCACCGGCGGCACGTCCCCGGCGGACGCCCCGCTCCTGTCCGCCGGGCAGTACCTGGATGTGCTGGACAAGGGGTCCAAGAAGAACAGCGCGTCCGAGCCCGGGTCCACCCGCTACTACAAGGTCGAGCTGGCCCCGGGGGAGCGGGCCCACGCCGCCGCGACGCTGCTGGTCCCGCGGGCCGGGGAGACGGACACCTCGGGCACGGCCTACCTTGGCGTGTCCTTCGTGGACGCGCAGGACGCGCCGTGCCTCATTCATGACACCGAGCACGTCAACTCCAACCAGTCCTTCCTCTTCCCGCCGACGGCGGCGGTCAGTACCCCCGCCCTGGGCGAGGATGCCGGCGATAAGTGCTTCGGGGCGGACGCTAAGGGTGAGGCCTTCCTGAAGGTGGAGCGCTCCGGCAGCTGGGCCTGGACCAAGGAACTGCCTGTGGAGCTCCTGTTCGCCACAGAGCCTGCCGGCGACACCAAGGGCCTGCCGGACGCGTATGCGGCGGCGTTGCCCCCGGTGGTCCCGGCTTCCGCTGGCACGGCATCCCCGGTGACCGGCGGAGCCAGCTACAACACCGCGGCCGAGCTCAGGCCCGGCCTGTTCTCCGATTCGCTCCTGGGTGCGGAAACAAAGTTCTACAAGATCCCCGTGGGCTACGGCCAGCGGCTCAGCTTCAAGGCCACCGTGACAGCCGACGGCGCCGCGGCCGGGTCGCTGGGAAAAAGCCTGAACCTCGCCCTCTTCAACCCGCTGCGCCAGGAGGCTGAACTCGCACCTGGGAGCGACAAATACATCCTGGGCAACTCGCTGGTTTACACGTTCATGGGTACCGGCGACAGCCTGGGTGCCAGCATGGCGGTCCCGGTGCGCTACAACAACCGTAATTCCAAGGACACGGGCATCGAGCTGATCGCCTACCCGGGCGGCTACTACCTGGCCGCCTCTCTCGAGGACGGTTCGACCGTGGACATCGGCAGCGAACTGGCGTTCGACCTGGCCATCGACGTCAGCGGCGACGCCGAGGACGGGCCGCTCCTGAACGCGACGGCGGCTGCCGCCAAGCCCTCCCAACAGCCCTCCGAACAGTCCCCGGCAGCGCCCGACGCCGGCACCCCGCAGGCGGCGTCCGCCTCGGACACTGCCGGCCCGATGTGGTGGGGACTGGGCCTTGCCGGACTGCTGGCAGCGGCCGCCGGAACGTTCGTGTTTCTCCGGCGCAGGCAGAGGTAGCGGACAGCGGGATAGCCGGTTCGAGGCCCCTCCAGTGTTCGGAAGCCAGGAGAGCAATATAACGAACTGGTAACATTGGTCTAATGCGGTCTAATTCTGGTTCAACACGAGTCACGCAGCTCGATGGCCTCAGGGGGATTGCCGCCCTGGTGGTTGTCGCCTGCCACGTCCTGTCAACCCTCCCGGGAATCGGGAGCGCTGTCAGTGGCGACCGGTCCGCGGGACTCAACACCGCAGAGGCGTGGGCCGTTTTCTCGCCCCTGCATGTGCTCTGGAACGGCACTCCGGCTGTCCACGTCTTCTTTGTGCTCTCCGGCTTCGTGCTGGTCCTGCCGTTCACCAGGCCGGGGGCGGCCGGGAAGTGGGCCCAGTACTACGCCAAGCGCTTTTTCCGCCTCTACCTGCCGGCGTGGGCCTCCCTGGCCGTGGCTGTTGCTCTGATGGCACTCATTCCCCGGTCGGCGTCGCCGCTGCAGAGCCCCTGGGCGGACATCTACGTGACCGACCCCAGCGTGGGCCAGGTCCTCAAAGACGGCCTGCTGCTGCTGAACGCCAGCACCATCAACACCCCGCTGTGGTCGCTCAAATGGGAAGTCCTCTTCTCCCTCCTGCTCCCGGCCTACGTCCTCCTCGCCCTCCGCTGGCGGCGCCTCTGGGCCGTGAAAATCGGCCTTTCCCTCCTGCTGGCCCTGGCGGGAGCCCTGCTGGACGTGGAGTGGCTGTCCTACCTCCCGATTTTCGCCATCGGTGCCGTCCTGGGCGCCGAACGCGAGCGGATCCGGGAGCTGACCCAGTCCTGGCCCCGCTTCGTCTGGTTCTTCGTGGCGGCCGCAGGCATTTTCCTGGCCAACGCGGAATGGATCAGCCAGGAGCAGCCCATCCCCGGCGTCGAGGCCGTTGTTACGGTGGGCGCGACGCTGATTGTCCTGCTGTTCGTGTCCTGCCGCTCGGCCAAACTGCTCGGTGACACGGCCGCCGCGCAATGGCTCGGACGGGTGTCCTTCAGCCTCTACCTGGTGCACCTTCCGATCATTCTGGCCGGCGTCACCTTGCTGCGATCCGTCTCGCTTCCGCTGGCGCTCGCCGTGTCCGTGGCCGCCTCGTTGGTGATCGCCGAGCTGTTCTACCGCTACGTGGAACAGCCCTCCCATAGGCTTTCGATGGCCGTGGGGCGCGCCGTGGGGCGCCGGACCCGCCGCGACGCCAGCCCGGCGACTCCGGACGCCGTGGCCACCCTGGGTGGCCCGGACACCCCGGCGGCACCGCCCGTCCGGGCAATGGCGGAGGCGGCCTCGGGTTGGCGCGGATAGTGGCTACGGCAGACACCTGAAACGCAACGCGCTCGCGCTTGACCGCTGGACCTTCCCCTGCCTAGAAGCCGCTACAGTGCCTCGACGCCCTGAGCGACCACTTCAACGCCCACCGCTGGGGGCAGGGGCCACGGAAGCGATGTCCCCGGCATGGAGAGCGCCCGGCATTGGCCCGGAACTCCGCTAACGGGCCTGTCGTTGGAAGGGTATGAACAGGCGCTTTGTGATTCCGGTTGTGGTCATCCTGGCCGTTGTCACGGCTGCCGTCGGACTGTATCTTTTCCAGCCATGGCGGATCTTCACGAGTTCCACCGTGGCGGAAGACGTTCCGGTCGTTGCGCCGCAGGCCAGCCAGTCTCCGCCCCAGTCAGCGGGGCCATCGGCCGAACCGTCCCCGCTCCCGCCGCGTCAACTCAGGGCGGGCGAACTGATCAGCCACGAACATGCGAGCTCCGGCACCGTGAAAATCCTCGAACTCGCCGATGGCAGCCGGATCTTGAGGTTTGAAGGCCTCGATACGTCCGATGGCCCAGACCTTCGGGTGTGGCTCAGCGACGCTCCGGTCATCGAGGGAGCGGCCGGCTGGCAGGTGTTCGACGACGGAGCCTACCTCGATCTGGGGGTGCTCAAGGCCAACAAGGGCGATCAGAATTATGTGATCCCGCCCGGAGCGAACCTGGCCGACTACAGCGCCGTCAGTATCTGGTGCGCCCGTTTCGCGGTCTCCTTCGCCGCCGCCGAGCTGACGAGTTAGTTACACCGGCAGGCAGATCCGGCAGGCAGGTGGCGGCGCCGCCACCTGCCCGGATGATCCGCCACCTACCAGGACGGGGAGTACGGCTCGGCCCAAAGGGCGGCCGTCAGCGTGACGGACTTAAACCACGCCTGGTACATCGCCTCGAGCTCTTCCGCGTCAGCGCCCTGCGCGGCGAGGAAGGGCCGGATTGTGGCCGTCAGCGGGACTATAAAAGCGATGATGTAGCGCAGGTTGATCTCGGACGCCGTCGAGCTCACACCGTCGGTGAGGTTCTTCTTCGCAGCCGTGTGGCGGAGGGCAATCTCATGCTGGTAGTTCAGCCACTGCTGGTCGCGGTCGCGGGAACACGTATCCATGATCCACTGGGCGAATCTGGCCCGCACGGCTCCCAGATAGTCCGGATTCGCAGTTCCGTCTGCACCGGCGAAACTGGCAATGAGGAAATCATGGCTGCCAACAAATCCGTACCAGATGTCGAGGATGCGATCAGCTTGAGGTCCAAGAACCTCGCCGGCCCGCCGCAACGCGTTCGCGTCATCCGGGGTCCAGAGCACCGCCGCTTCGAGCCGGGCCAGGTCGTCCAGGGACACGGGACTCGGGACAAGAGACTCGCTACCGAAGCTGTAGCCGGGAATCGTGGACATGATGACACCTTTCGCCGGGGAACTTTCTCATGAAAGCACTTGGAGGCGTCGCCGTATAGAGTCCAGCCCAAGTAGCTGGCAGTCGTGGTCGTGCCGGGCCCGGCGGGCCGGACTGCGGCCGACGCTCCTCAATAAGCCCCGGCGCCGGCCTCGGCAACCTCCTGGTCCTACTCGATCGTTCCGGTGGACACCCCAATGGCACCCATGATCCGGCCGTCGCGCACCAGGGGGATCCCGCCGGGGAACACCACCAGCCGCCCGCCGTGGGCGTCGCTCAGCCCGTGGATCGGCCCGTGCTGCTCGGCATCGCCGAACCGGCCATCCAGGTGACCGCCGAGGTCAGGTCCGCGGAGCAGCTGTGCGACGCGTTCGAACTACTGCGCCCGGACGTGATCCTGGTGGACCTGGACATGGTCCTTCAGGACACCACCGGCGTGCTGGCCGGGATCCGCGCACCGGATCCCGGCGTGGCAATTGTGGTGCTGACGGACAACCCCGCCGTGGAGCACGTGCGCCCGGCCCGGCAGGCCGGGGTGCGGGGATTTATCAACCGGCGGGCCAGTGGGGGATACGATTGCCCGCGTCCTCGTTGCTGCGGGCCAGGGCCAGGCGCTCGTGGAGGGCGGCATCTTCGACCACCTCCTGGGCTCCTCGTCCACGGAGTCCGAGCCAGGAACAGGCGCCTTTACCACCCGCGAAAAAGAGGTCCACGACATGGTGGTCCGCGGCATGGCGGACAAGCAGATTGCCCGCGAACTGGGCATCTCGGTCAAGACCGTGAAAAAGCATGTCGGCTCGATCCTGCGCAAGACCGGCGCGCGGAACCGGACGATGCTCGCGGGGATGACGGGAGCAGAAGCCGTCCCGGCGCATCCCTGCGGATAACGGAGCGAGCTCGAGTGCCTGGCGCGAACCTCCAGCCACGGGTCCAGGGCATCGTGTAGGTGCCCACGAGGTTCCCGACGAACGCGAGGCCGGCCCGCCGTGAGGTGCGGGGCTAGGCAGCCTGGTTGAAGCGGACCATGTTCCCGGATGGGTCGCGGAACGCGCAGTCACGCGGACCCCAGGGCTGGACAATCGGTTCCTGGAGGACCTCGGCGCCGGAGGCCCGGACCGCCTCGAACGTGGCGTCGAGATCGTCGGTGCGGAACACGAGGATGGGGAGGGCGCCCTTGACGAGTAGTTGCTGGAGGGCGTCGCCGTCGTCCTGGGAGCGGCCGGCATGCGGTTCGGAGAGCACCAGTTCCAGGTCAGGTTGGGCCTTGCTGCCGAGGGTGACCCAGCGCTGCCCGTCGGAGCCGACGTCGTTGCGGACCTCCAGGCCGAGCACGTCGCGGTAGAAGGCGAGCGACTCGTCGAGATCGTTGACGGTGATCTGTGCGTACTGCAGTGAGATGTTCATGTCCCTCACGCTATGGCAGCGGCTGCGGGGGCGCTTCTCCAATCCTGCTCGGTTTGCGCGGCGGCCGCGTGCGCAGCCGGGCGATGCACGGCGGCATGGCCTGCACCGCGGAGTGCTCCCGGGCCCGGTACGCGCTGGGGGTCATGCCGACGATCTCGGTGAACCGCGAGCTGAACGATCCCAGCGAGGCGCAGCCGACCTCCATGCAAGCATCCGTCACGCTCACACCGGCCCGCAGCAGCGCCATGGCGCGTTCGATCCGCCGGGTCATCAGGTAGTTGTAAGGCGACTCCCCGTACGCTGCCTTGAACTGGCGGGAGAAGTGCGCCGGGGACATCAGGGCGCCGGCGGCCATGGCGGGCACATCGAGGGGCCTTGCATAGTGGCGGTCGATCAGGTCCCGGGCCCGGCGCAGGTGCGCCAGGTTGGCCAACTCCTGCGGTGTCATGCCGCCATTCTAGATCCGCTGAGGTCCCGGCGGAGGGACCCAAGAATAGGTGCCGGAGGCGCCCTGTGCACGCCGGTGGTAATCCGCTCCGGATTTCTCCTGTACAGTTGATCTTGTTGTTGTGTTTATGCAGTTCGTAGTTCAGGCAGTACGCAAGGTTGAAAGACCTTGTTCTTCTGAAGCAGCGGTTTTGAGCACCCCACACCGGAGGACCCGAAAGTCGGGACTTTTCCTCCACCTTCACGAAGGACAAAAAATAATGGCTACTGGTACCGTCAAATGGTTTAACGCTGAAAAGGGCTTCGGCTTCATTTCCCCCGATGACTCCTCACAGGACGTCTTCGCACACTACTCCGCGATCGCCTCTTCCGGCTTCCGCTCCCTCGAAGAGAACCAGAAGGTCTCCTTCGAAACCGAGCAGGGCCCCAAGGGTCCCCAGGCCGTAAACATCCAGGCTCTCTAAGACTTAGCTTTCAGCTAACTCTTCTGAGTCCGGAACCTTACAGGTTTCGAGCAGGGTCCGTCTTTTGACGGGCCCTGCTTTTGTTTAACCGGGGTGTGCTGAGTCCCGGACCCACGTCGCGTCGCAACGCATAACGCCCTGGCACCCGGCGCTGCGCGAAAGTCCTGGCGACGCTCTGTAGGGCCGGTGCTGCGCGAAAGTCCTGGCGACGCTCTGTAGGGCCGGTGCTGCGCGAAAGTCCTGGCGACGCCGGAACCCGGCCGCGTCAGGAAATTAGCGCGTCGAGCACCGGTTTGCGCATCGTAAGCGGCGCCGCCGTCGTAAATTCTTCGCTGGTCTCGGCTGCGGGCCTGCCCGCGCGGCACACTCAGAGGAAAACGCCGTGGCGCCGGGCCAGGAATGCGGTCAGCGCGGGGTTGTCGATCTCCTTCGCCGGCCAGGGCACGGCCTGGGCGGCGGCCTCGTCGCCGAGTGCCGCCCGGTGGGACGGCGCCCGGACCGCGAACTCCCGCATGCCGCTCTTGCTGGCCAGTGCGGCCAGCCGCTCGACGAACTGTGATGCGCGCGGCGAGTCCGCGGCGATGGTGACTTCCGCCGCGACGTCCAGCAGCCGGGCCGTGTACCAGAGGTACCAGGGCTTGGGCTCCAGACCGCGGTCGATCCAGTGCTCGGCGGCAGGGAGGTCGCCGTGCGCCAGGAACAGCCGGGCCTCAGCCCCCGCCGCCAAAGCCATGTAGCAGTGGTCGCCGGCCAGTTCGGCCATCACCCAGGTCCGGCCGATCAGGTCCGCCGCGGCGTCCATCCGGCTGGCAGCAGGGTAGGTTTCACCCCGGACTCCGGCGACAAACGGCTCGAACGCCGTCCAGTGCTCCGCCGCCACCCCGTCGAGCGCCCGTTCCAGCGCGGCAGCGGCGAGCTCCAGGTCACCCCGCAGCAGATGCACCCGCCCCAGCAGCGCCTCGCTGAACGCCTGCTGCCGGCGGTTCCGGACCGCACGGGCCAGTCTCCGGGACTCGGCGAAGGCGGCCACCGCGTCCCCGTAGTGTGCGGTGTCCGAGGCCAGCAGCTGGCCGTCGAACCGCCGCGGGTCCAGCCCGGTGCCGGTGACCGAGCCGACCAGCTCCGGGGCATCGCAGCGCCAGGGCCGCGGGAGGGTCAGTCGCAGCGGGTCGCCGGTGAGGGAGACCCCGTCCAGGCTCCGGCGCAGCTCGGAAAGGTTCCAGCGCAGGGCGCCCAGCGGATCCGCGGCGTCCGGGAACAGCAGGGTGGCGGTCCGGGAGCGGCTGACGCCGTCCGGCTGCAGGGCAAGGTAGGCCAGCACAGCCCAGGCTTTGCGGCCCTTGGGTTGTGGGGGAGTGGTGCCTGGCGACTCGATCCTTGGCGGACCCAGGAGCCGGATCCACGTCTCGGCCATAGGAGTAATTTGCGCACCCAGACCAGCGATGGAATCGCAAAAAAGCGGCCCGGGCAGGATGGCAAAGGCACCCGCCAGGAGTGGGCCTTGCGGTCAAGGCGTAAACTGATGTTATAGTCCTCCGCGTCGAGCACCCGCTCCTGGGAGCGCGTATGGCCGTGGATCCGTTTCAGGTTCAACTGGAACAGGAATAAGGGACACCAGATGTCGACCAGTCCGTCTTCACTTCCGGAACGTAGCCTGGGCGGATCTCCGCCGCCTCCGCGACCCCGCCTAGTATGCAGCAGCCCAGTTGAAGTTCCCAGGGGCAGGAAGATGCCTGACATTCGACGGCAGGCCATAGCTGCTATTGAGGCCTTGATGGCACTGTCCGATCCGCAGAGTGCGCGGGAACGGGAAAAGCTGAGGGCACACGTGGACGCGCATCCCGGGCAACCGGAAGTCGCGCTGGCCAAACACTTGTTGGCCCTCAGGCCTTACATCGATAAACCCGGTGCCGGGGCGGGGCCAGACCCCCGGTCGTCAAATGGCGCGGCAAGCCCGGGCCGGCAGTAATAATCCGTCCCCTGCTTACGTCCGCCTCGAAACCCGTGCTAACCGCTGACTTCCGGCCGCTATGGGCCCTTGGGCATGATGATCCACAGCACGATATAGACGAGTTCCCCGACGCCGAACAGGCCGAAGAACACGAAGCCGATGCGGACCAGCGTCCTGGGGATGCCGAAGCGGTCGGCGAGGCCTGCGCACACGCCCGCGATGATCTTGCCATTCCTGGGCCTAGCCAAAGATCGTTCCATCCAGCCAACGTAGCAGTGTGGGCGCGCCAGGAGAACAGGACAGCGGCTGCCCGCGGGAACATCGCTCCAGCAGCCCGGCCCGCTGTGACAGAACCCGGCTGGCAATCCGGCTGGGATCACCGGGTGGCGTCGTGAGGCGCGCCACCGTAGGGCCGGGCGGCGGGGCTCTGGCAGGATAGCCCGCATGGAGCCCGTCACTTCCCTTCCCGCGTCAGTCCCCGCCTACGATCTCCGCGTCAGCATCCAGGACACCGAACCGGAGATCTGGCGCCGCCTGCTGGTGCCGGAAACCATCACCGTCCCGGAACTGCACCGGGTGCTCCAGACGGCTTTCGGCTGGGAGAACCGCCACCTCTTCGGCATCCGGTGTGTGGACCGGCTTGGCCAGGCCCGCGACATCATCGGTCCCGACGACGCGGCGGTGGAGACGGGCGCAGAGCCGGCTTCCGGCGTCGTGCTCTTTGAACTCCTGGATGCGCAACGGACCGGGCCGAGCCCGCTCGAATACGAGTACGACTTCGGCGATTCATGGACCCACCTCGTTGAACTGATGGGGCCGGCCGAACTGCCGGCCGGTGTGGTGCGCTGCGTCGGCGGCTCCCACCGGGGCCCGGTGGAGGACGCCGGCGGGACCTCCGGCTATGCGCGCCTCATTGAGGCCTTGGCCGATCCCTCGCATGAGGACCACCAGGAGCTCGCCGACTGGTATGAGTTTGCGACGGGACAGGACGCCGGCACCTTCAAGCCGGATGCGTTCGACGCCGCTGCGCTCAACAGCCGTCTGGACGGGCTGGCGAAGAGCCTCTGGCCGGTACCGCCCACGGACGGGGAGATCGACGCCGTCGTCCGTCCCGTGCAGTGGCTGCTGACCCATGCGGGCTCGGACGGACTGCAATTAACCCAGGATGGATATCTCAAACCTGCCGTGGTCAGCGAGGCCGTCCGCGCACTTGGATGGTCCTACCGCTGGCCCGGAGCTGCGAACCGCGAAAGCCAGACCCTTCCTGTGCTGCGGCTCCGTCAGCAGCTGCAGGCCTGGAAACTGCTGCGGAAGAGCAAGGGAAGGCTGGTTCTGTCACCGGCCGGCCGGAAGATGCGCGACGGCGGCCGCCCGCTATGGGACTACCTCGCCCAGGCCGTTTCCTCCCCGGCGGACAAGTCAGCGGCCGTCGCGGCCCGCATTGTGGTCCACTGGCTGCTCGAAGGCTCCACGCCGTCCTGGGACCGGCGGCCACGGATCATCGCGGACACCCTGACCGCAGCGGGGTTCCGGATGAAGGGTGGCCAGCCGGTGCCCCTGGACGCCGCCCGGGACCTGTATCAGGAGGTTCGCTGGACGCTGGACTGCCTGCAGCTGAAGGTTTCGGAACAATCGTTCACCGAAGAACCGGCCCTGACCGACGGCGGCCGGAAGTTCCTTCTGCGGGTTGAACGGATTCTTGAAGGCCAATGACTCAAAGGCGTAGAAAAGGGCAGCAGGGTCCGCCGCGGATGTGAGCCAGTACACAGCAACCCGAGTTCGCCGAAAGGGGCCGCGGCAGGCAGCGAGCCCGTCCGGTTTCCGTGTGGTGGCGGGGGTTTTGGGGGTGTGGGGGCGGTGTGGGGGTGGATTTGTGTGTTGTCGGGGTGGCGTGTAAAGTAATTCGAGTCGCCGCCGCTGATGCGGAGAGATTGCGACCGACCCCCTGACAAACATCCTGAGAATGGTTCGCGGT
>NZ_JBVAYX010000011.1:0-114806 GCF_055412825.1 Pseudarthrobacter linnaei | reverse complement strand
ACTTCGAGAAGGGCTCCATCATGTGGTCCCCCCTCTCCGGCGCCGCCCCCATGACCCTCGGCCCGATCCAAACAGCCTGGGGACAACAAGGATTCGAAAACGGCCCCCTCGGATACCCCACCAACACCCAAACCTGCACCACCAACAACACCACCTGCACCCAGCAGTTCACCGGCGGAAAAATCACGTGGACGGCAACCCTGGGGGCCAGAATCCAGCCGAGCTAGGTCTCAGGGACCGGCCCCGGCCGGTCCCTGAGACCGGAGCCGCGTTGAAAACTGAGAAAGGTACGGGGGCCAGATTGGCCCCCGTACCTTTCGCTGGATCCGGTTCGTGCTAGGCGCCCTGCTCCAGGAGCCGAATGAGGTAGCTTCCGTAACCACTCTTAACCAGTGGCTCGGCGCGCTGGCGCAGTTCATCGTCGCTGAGGAAACCCAGCCGCCAAGCGATCTCTTCCGGCGCCCCGATCTTCAGGCCTTGACGGTTCTCCGTGGTGCGCACAAAGTTCGAGGCGTCGTTGAGGTCGCTGAACGTTCCGGTATCGAGCCATGCCGTGCCGCGGGGAAGGATCTCCACCTGGAGCTTGCCCCGTTCCAGGTAGGTCCTGTTCACGTCCGTGATTTCCAGCTCCCCCCGCGGAGACGGCTTGAGGTTTTTTGCAATTTCTACGACGTCGTTGTCGTAAAAGTACAGCCCCGGCACCGCGTAGTGGCTCTTGGGCTCCAGCGGCTTCTCCTCCAAGGAGATGGCTTTGCCCGACTCATCAAATTCCACCACACCGTAGGCTTTGGGATCCGCAACCCAGTAGCCGAAGACGGCGCCACCGTCGATGTTCTCGAAACGCCGCAGCTGCGTGCCCATCCCCGGACCGTAGAAAATATTGTCGCCCAGGACCAGCGCTACCGGCTCGTTGCCGATGTGCTCGGCTCCCAGCACAAATGCTTGTGCCAATCCGTCAGGCGCAGGCTGCTGGATGTAGCTGAGGCTGACGCCAAATTGCGAGCCATCGCCCAACAGACGCTGGAACTGCTCAGCATCGTGCGGGGTCGTGATAATCAGGATGTCCCTGATCCCCGCCAGGATGAGCGTTGACAGCGGGTAATAGATCATCGGCTTGTCGTAAACCGGGACGAGCTGCTTGCTTACACCCAGGGTGATGGGGTGAAGTCGTGAGCCGGTACCGCCGGCAAGTATTATTCCGCGCATCCCTCTATCATTCCCTTCACTGTGTGGCTCAGCAAATCCGGTAACGTAGGGGACTATGCAGCGACTTCTAGTAACCGGCGGCGCCGGCTTCATCGGCTCGAACTTTGTCCACTATGTACTTGAAAACACCGACGATCATGTCACTGTGCTGGACAAGCTCACTTACGCCGGCAACGTCGAGTCCCTGACGGGACTGCCGGACTCGCGCTTCCGCTTTGTGCAGGGTGACATCTGCGACGGCGCCCTCGTGGACGGACTCGTTGCCGACCACGACGTTGTTGTGCACTATGCTGCGGAGTCGCACAACGACAATTCGCTGCACGATCCCCGCCCCTTCCTGGATACGAACATCATCGGCACCTACACGCTGATCGAGGCTGCCCGCAAGCACAGCAAGCGCTTCCACCACATCTCCACCGACGAGGTCTACGGCGACCTGGAACTCGACGATCCCGAGCGGTTCACGGAGAACACCCCGTACAACCCGTCCAGCCCGTACTCTTCGACCAAGGCAGGTTCGGATCTGCTGGTGCGCGCCTGGGTGCGGTCGTTCGGCCTGCAAGCGACGATAAGCAACTGCTCGAACAACTACGGCCCCTACCAGCACGTGGAGAAGTTCATCCCGCGCCAGATCACCAATGTGATCGACGGAATCCGTCCGAAGCTCTACGGCACGGGCGAAAACGTCCGCGACTGGATCCACGCCAACGACCACTCCTCCGCTGTCCTGGCAATCATTGCCAAGGGCCGGATCGGCGAGACGTACCTGATCGGCGCCGACGGAGAAAAGAACAATAAGGACGTCGTGGAGCTGATCCTCAAGCACATGGGCCAGTCCCCCGATGCGTACGACCACGTCGTGGACCGACCGGGACACGACCTGCGTTATGCCATCGATTCCTCGAAGCTCCGCAACGAGCTGGGGTGGGAACCCCGCTTCTCCAACTTCGGCGCCGGGATCGAGGACACCATTGCGTGGTACCGGGACAACGAGGAATGGTGGCGTCCCCAGAAGGCCTCAACAGAGGCCAAGTACCAGGAACAGGGCCAGTAAGCGATGTCGATCGAGTTCTCCAAGAAGCTCACTGCCCGCGAAACGCCCATTCCTGGGATTGTGCTGTATGACTTGCCGGTCCATGGCGACAACCGCGGCTGGTTCAAGGAGAACTGGCAGCGGGAAAAGATGGTCGCCCTCGGGCTGCCGGATTTCAACCCTGTGCAGAACAACATCTCCTTCAATGAAAAGGCCGGCACGACCCGTGGAATCCACGCGGAACCGTGGGACAAGTTCATTTCCGTGGCCACCGGCCGGATTTTTGGCGCGTGGGTCGACCTCCGCGAGGGGCCGTCGTTCGGCACCGTCTTCACCGCCGAGCTGGATGCCAGCCAGGCAATTTTCATCCCTCGCGGCGTCGGCAACGCCTTCCAGACACTCGAGGACAACACGGCCTACACCTACCTGGTCAATGACCACTGGTCCGCTGACGCCCAGGAACAGTACACCTTCCTCAATCTCGGCGATGAGAGCGCCGCAATCGCCTGGCCCATTCCCCTGGACCAGGCTGAACTGTCGGACAAGGACAAAGCCCACCCCCGCCTCGCCGAGGTTGTTCCCATGCCGCCGAAACGGATCCTCGTCGTCGGTGCCGACGGCCAGCTCGGCAAGGCCCTGCGGGAACTCTACAGCAGCGACCCGTCCGTCGAATTCGCCGGACGGTCCGGGTTTGACCTCAGCAGCGAGGAATCGTATGCCGCCAGGAACTGGAAGAACTACTCGACCATCATCAACGCTGCCGCCTACACCGCCGTCGACGCCGCGGAAACCGCTGAAGGCCGCAGGTCCGCGTGGGCGGTGAACGTCACCGCGGCGGCCCGGCTGGCTCGCGCCGCCGTCGAGCATGATTTGACCCTGGTCCATGTCTCCTCGGACTACGTCTTCGACGGCACCAGCGATGTCCACGCTGAGGCCGAACCGCTGAGCCCGCTGGGGGTTTACGGCCAGACAAAGGCAGCGGGTGACGCCGTCGTCAGCGTCGTGCCGCGCCACTACATCGTGCGCACAAGTTGGGTGATCGGCGAGGGAAGCAACTTCGTCCGCACAATGGCGTCCCTCGCGGACCGTGGCGTCAGGCCCTCGGTGGTCAACGACCAGATCGGGCGGCTCAGCTTCACCCAGGACATCGCCGCCGGGATCCGGCATCTGCTCGAAAGCGGTGCCCCGTTCGGAACCTACAACCTGAGCAACGACGGCGAAGCGCAATCCTGGGCGGACGTTGCCGGGGACGTGTACGAGCTCATCACCGGGTCCCGGGACGCCGTCACTGGAGTCAGTGCCGCGGACTACTTCAAGGACAAGGACGCAGCACCCCGGCCTGCGGCGAGCACCCTGGCGCTGGACAAGCTTCGCGATTCGGGTTTCTCACCGGCGCCGGCGGCCGAGCGCCTCATAGATTACGTCAACATGCGGACGAAGCCATGACCCATGCCTCGGAAGCCACCCCGGGCGTCCGCCACAAGACGCTCGTCATCATGCCTGCGTGGAACGAGGCCGAGGTCATCGGCACTACCGTGCGGGAAGTCTTTGAGTACGGACCGGCGTGCGACATCCTGGTCATTGATGACGGTTCCCGCGACAGCACCGCGGCGCTAGCCAGTGCGGCGGGCGCCCACGTCCTCCGCCTGCCGTTCAATATGGGGGTCGGCGGCGCCATGCGGACCGGTTTCAAGTATGCGAAGTCCCATGGCTACACGCAGGTCATCCAGGTGGATGCGGACGGCCAGCACGATCCCCGGGACATCAAGGCCGTGCTGGACGGACTCCGGGAAGCCGATATCGCCATCGGGGCCCGCTTCGCGGACAAGGGCACCTATTCGGTACGTGGCCCCAGGAAATGGGCGATGAATGTGTTGGCCTGGAGCCTCTCCCGCATTGCCGGCACCCGGCTGACGGATGTCACCTCAGGATTCCGCGCCGCCAACGAAAAGGCGATCCGGCAGTACGTCGACCACTACCCCGCCGAATACCTGGGAGATACCATTGACTCCCTGGTGGTTGCCGTCCGATCCGGGTGCACCGTCCGCCAAGTGCCGGTTTCGATGCGTGAACGCCAGGGCGGTCAGCCCAGCCATGACCCGGTCAAAGCCGCCTTGTATCTTGGCCGTTCAGGGCTCGCGCTGCTCTTCGCGTTGACCCGAAAAAGGTCAACCCCCTCCACCAATTAGGGATTCTCACAATGGCACTCATTATGGGCCTCATCGTCGTCGTGGCGATACTCATCTACGTTTTTGAGATGCTCCGCACCCAAAAACTGAGGGAAAAATACGCTGTTCTGTGGATCATCATCGGGATCGGCACCCTGATCTTGAGTGTCTTCCCGCAGCTCCTGAACCAGGCGAGCAGCCTCCTCGGAATCCAGATTCCGGCCAATCTGCTGTTTATCATGACTCTGGTCCTCCTGGTCGGCGTCTGTCTTCATCTTTCCCACGAGCAGTCCCAGGCGGAAGATGAGGTGCGGATCCTCGCGGAAGAAGTCGCCATCCTCCGGTCGGACCTGCAGGACCTCAGGGATCAAGGGGCACCAGGGCCGCCGCGCCCGGCGAATGACCCGGTTCTCAACGTCAGGCCCGGAGCCGACTCGCAGTAACCGGACGCAAAGGTGGCCGGCACGCAACAGCGTGCCGGCCACCTTTGGTTTCCCGAGGCTTCGGTCGGGCCTAACTAACGATGTGCTTCATCAGCCGGGGCAGCGAGTCCACGCGCCCCTTGGACACAGACTTCAGCACGACAGAGGCCGCGTTCAGCCTGGACGTTGTATGGAACCGGGCGGCACGCGCCGCATGCTTCCAGCCGAGCACGCCGAACCGGTCGGCTTGAAGCTCAAAGAAGCGGCGTTCCTCGTCAAAGCGGCGGCCATCGAGGGCCCGGACGGACGAATCTGAGGCCGAGTGGCGGCGGTACAGGAAGGCCAGAACCGGGTCCACGATCATCGAGCCGTCCTCGGCAGCAATGTCCAGGAGAAGTGCCAGATCCTGCACAACGTCCAGGCCCTCGGTGAATCCGATGCGGGTGATGGTCTCGGCCCGCCAGGCCAGCGACGGGAAATAGGCCCAGTCTGCACGGACGAGGCTGGTGGCCATCTGCTCACCTTTAAGCTCGATCCGCTCGCTGGTCTTGGGAGCATAGACCTTCTTGACCGTGTCCACGAGAGTGGTGCAGGCAATGCCCTTCTCGTCAATGACCTGGACGCCGGGCTGCACGACATCGGCGGCGGGGTAAGCCTCGAAAGCGCTGACCACAAGACCAAGGTAGTTGGGGAGCATGACATCGTCCGCACCCATAATCACCACGTACTCGGACTCGACGAGTCCGAGCGCCTTGCGGTAGTTGCCGTTGGCGCCGAGGTTCTGTTCGTTCCGCTGGTAGCTGACCCGGGAATCTTCAATGGTGGAGAACCATCGTGCGGGTTCAGGATCCGGGTAACCGTCATCGATGACCAGGAGCCGCCAGTCCTGATACTGCTGGCTCATGACGCTTTGGGCCGCCAGCTTCATCTGGTCTACGTCCCCGTAGTAGGGCAACATTACATCAACGGTCATGGACCTTTGGTTCCTTCCGGTGGGTTCAGCCGCTGGTATCGATTGGGCTGCTTCACAGATATGCGCGTGGATTCAGGTGCAGTCCGACGGCGGTCCTCCGATTATATGGGAAGGACGCCCTCCGACCGTCCCACCGCGGACGCTTGTTAGACTGGTTGATGTTTGTTCCGAGCTTGCCCGTCGCCTCGGCAAGGCAATAAGAAAGCGACATTTCACCGTATGGATGCCCCTTCCCCCCCTATGCCGCGCATCAGTGTCTGCATGGCCGCCTACAACGGCGCCCTCCACATCGAAGAGCAGATCCGGTCCATCCTTGCCGAACTGGGTTCCCACGATGAACTCGTCGTTGTCAACGACGCTTCCACCGACGCCACCTCGGCCGTTGTCAAAGCGATCGAAGATCCCCGCATCCGCTTGATCGATGCCGGCACCAACGCAGGGTACGTCCGCACGTTCGAACGCGCCCTCACACAGGCCCGCGGTGAATACGTCTTCCTTTCGGACCAGGACGACATCTGGATTCCCGGCCGCGTGGAGCTCATGGTCAGTGCGCTCCAGCAGCACAGGATGGTCGCCAGCAATTGCCGGCACATCGAGGGACCGCTTGGACGCTTCCACGAAGTTCGACTCCGCGCGGAGGACTCTCCGCGCCGGGTTCGCAACATCATCGGCATTCTCGTTGGCTACCGGCTGCACTGGGGCTGCGCAATGGCTTTCCGTCGTGAGCTCCTGGGACAGGTCCTTCCCTTCCCACAGCACATGACCGAGTCCCACGACCAGTGGATCGCCCTTGTTGGTAACATGAACCGGTCCATCAATTACCTCGAAGCCGACACGATCCTGCACCGCCTGCACGGCCAGAACCTGACGCCCGACGGCATGCGGGGACTGACCAAGATCCTGCGGGCCAGGCTTGCTTTCATCAAGAACATTGCGGTGGCCTGGCGCCGGGCCCGCCTGGCGGGTGCCAAGTGAGGACCTCTTGAGCGCAGACACACCCACGACGAGAGACCCCTTGAATCCCACCCAGTTCAGCAGCGTGGCCGCCGTCGTCTCAGTGTTTAACCCCACGGCAGACGCGGTGGCGAACATCCACTGGCTACTTCGCTATGTTCCTAACGTCGTCGTGGTGAACGACGGCTCCTCCGCAGCAGTGGAGCCGGTGCTCGCCCAGATCGAGGCGCTGGGCGCCAAGGTTCTCTCACTCGAGGTGAACTCAGGCATCGCTGCTGCCCTGAACACAGGAATCAAGGCGGCTCGAGAGCGCTGGTCACCGGAGTGGGTGGTCACGATGGACCAGGATTCGCGGTTCACCGGGGACTACATCCGGCAGGCGCTCGACTCGGAGCAGGGATCGCCGTCCCGAGAGACCATCGCCATGATCTGTGCGCAGCTTCACAACGGGGTGCCGCTGCCGGTTATGGACGGCCAGCCGGAAGCTGAGGTCTTTGACCCAATGCAGTCAGGAACCCTGATCAGAGCCACGGCCCTTGACCGGCTGGGATACCTCGATGAATCCCTTTTTATCGACTGCGTCGACTCCGAATTCAATGCGCGCGCCCGCAACGCCGGGCTCCGGGCGATCGCGGGACAGGGATGTAATCTGGAACACTCTTTGGGCGACGCCCGCCCGCTTCGCGTGCTCGGCTGGCACGCCCGCCTCGGCCGGAAGCGCTTCTTCGTCCACTATCACGCCCCCTTCCGTGTTTACTACATCACGAGAAACTCCCTGGTCATGGGCCGTAAATATTTCCGGCGACAGCCCCGCTGGGTCCTGCGTCGCATGACCATGGAGTTTCAGAGCATGGCAGTACGCCTGGTATACGGGCCCAATCGGCGCAAACACGCCCTGGCCGCCGTCAACGGCATCCGCGATGCCTTGCGGGGCCGAATGGGCAAGATTGACGATAAGCTCGCCGCGAGGCTGCGCTAGACACCCGCCCCGGCTCGTCCGGACCTACACGAAAGTTCAGTTGATGCCTGAGAATTCACACAAGATCTACGTCCTCTACCCCCGCGGGCTGCGGACGGGTGGGCCCGAGGCCCTACACCAGCTTGTGGATATGCTCCGTGAACTCGGCCAGGATGCATACCTGGTGCCCCACCCCGCCACGGCATCGGTGCCCCGGGCGGAGCAGTTCGGGATCTACGATGCGCCGGAGGCGCCGGCCGCCGTCGATGTCGAAGGCAATGTGGTGGTGGTCCCCGAGGTATACATATCGGAGCTGCATTCGTACAAGCGCGCGACGCCCATTTGCTGGTGGCTTAGCATCGACTACTCGCCGACGTTTGCGGCCGGTCGCACCGCCCTCAGATCGGCCGGAAGCCCTCTCGCGTCCCTTCGGGAAACGCTGATTCCGAGGCTGAGCGCCATCAAGAACCACGTGGGTCCCCGCAGCATCGCGAAAAGCCGCATTGTGCACGCGGTCCAGTCCTCGTACGCCTGGGCGTTCCTCTTCTCCCACCTTAACGTCGTGCCGTCGCTGCTTTCGGACTACACCCCGAGCGCTGAATTCCTCTCCCGCGGCGAGAACGGATCCCGGAACCACCGCCTCGTGACTTTTAACCCGGTCAAGGGTGGGGACATCATCCGGGAGGTCATGCGAGTCTGCGACCAGTCCATCGAATGGCGCCCCATTCAAGGCATGACCCGGACTGAGGTCACCTCCACACTCGGAGAATGTGGCATCTACCTTGATCTGGGATTCCACCCGGGCAAGGACCGGATGCCCCGGGAGGCCGCCTTATCGGGTGCCCTGACTGTGGTCGGCCGCCGAGGCTCGGGCGCCTTCTACTCGGACGTACCCGTGCCCTGGGAGCACAAGATCACCCCGGGACCGACCGAAGTAGCGTCCGCCGCCGCTCTCCTTCCGCAACTAATGGAAGACCTTCCAGCGGAAATCGCCAAACAGGATTCCTACCGGACGGCCATCCTGGGCGAGAAGGACCGCTTCAAACGCGAAGTCTCGGACATCTTCGTCGAACAGCGGTTCGGTAAAGATGCCGCCGACTACCTGGGTGCCTAGGTTGTCACCCCTGGTACCCCAGGGACGGTGTGTTTTTCCTTGAGCACCTCCCGCGCCATGGTCAAAAGGATCGCCTCGTTTGCCGGCCTGCCGCTCCTGTCCTCGCTCGCGCCCTTCCTGCTGCTCCCCTACATCGCCCGGGTCGGAGGCGAGGGCACATGGAATGCCCTCGCCGTCGGGCAGGCCGTAGGCTCGCTCGCGGCCATCCTGGTGGCCTTGGGCTGGACCCTGTCTGGGCCCGCTCGCGTAGCCGGCACGAGCGACCCGGTCCTTCGCCGGCGCCTCTACGCCATGAGCCTGATGACACGTCTCGCTGCGTTCGCGGTCTGCATTCCTGTCCTGGCCGGCGTTGCCGCGCTGTACGCCGATCGCGGACACTTCTGGGAAACGTTCGTCATGGCTGCGGCCCAAGCGGCTGCCGGGCTGTCGCCGGCCTGGTACTGCATTGCCATCGGAAACGCCGGCATGATCGCCCGCTACGATGTGTTGCCCCGGATCATCGCCACTATCCTATGTATCCCGGTGCTTCTGGTCACGGGCCTGATCATCCTTTACCCGGCGGCCATCCTGGTCGGCGGCCTTCTGGGAACGTATTTCTTCACGCGTCGGCACAGCAGGCGCCAGGACTATACCGGGCTGCACGCGGCCCCGGTCCTCAAGGAAATCTGGGCACTCCGGGCTGCGTCCGGAACCACCATGGCAGCCGCCGCGTATTCGGCGACTCCGATCCTGGTCGTGGCGGCAGCTGCCCTGCCGTCAGGTCTGGCGGTCTTCGTTTCAGCCGAGAAGCTCTTCCGCGTCGGGTTGATGGCCGTGGGGGCGCTGGGCAGCAGCCTCCAGGGTTGGGTGGCGGAAATCGACAGCGATCACGTCAAACGGCGCAAGTTCTCCCTGCTCAGTCACACCGTGCTCGGTTTAGCGGGGCTCGCAGGCTTCGCATTGTTGGGCCCGTTTGTCACCGAGATCCTGTTCGGCACTGCTCTGGCGGCAGATTTCGCAACCTGCTTCTGGTTTGGCCTGGCCTTCCTCTTCGTCTCCGTCAACACCTCCACGGGTTCTCACTGGCTCGTGCCGACCGGACGCATCCGAGCCGTCTTCTTGAGCACGGTCGCGGGCGCGGCAATCGGCCTGCCTGCCATGCTTGTCCTCAGCATCTCGATGCAGGGAGCGGGCGGCGCGCTCGGACTGGCCATTGGCGAGTTTGTCGTTTGCGCGGTTCAGGCTGTTGCCTTGCTGGGCTCACAGCGCCCGGACCGGCGGAACCCGACCGATCCAACCACGGACGACTCAACGGCGCCCAACGTAGTGGGCTAGGAGGCTACCGAACAACGCGGCAGGGCGGGAGGAACGCCCCCAATGGCCGTCAAGCGGCGGGGTCTGGTCAGCACCTTTCGGGTGCGACAACGGGGTCGTTCCGCCCGCTGGCGTTCATTTTGCCTTAGATGTGGGCGGTCATCCAGTGGTGGGATTGATTGGCCGGTTCAAGCGGTGGATTGTCCCAGCGCCGATGGTCCCTCGTTCATGGTCAGTCCGAGGGCGAGGTGACGGCTCGGGTGATGTTGTGCGGGCATGTCACGGTGCCGGCAGCCTCATCGGTGAAGTCATCGAGGGTGAATCCACCCTCGCCGACAGGGCGGAGGGGTCATTGTTTGATCACTGGGGTATGCGCGGTGCGGGCGGGAACGGCGAGCATTTCCCCGGAACCGTAGGTCGAGTCGGCCAGGACGTCGACGCTGGTGCCGGCCATCGTGGGGTCCATGGCGATCAGCCGGGCACCGGCGGCTCCGTCGCAGTTCTCCGGTCCGGAGTCCCTGGTCGTCCCAGGAGGTGTCCGGTTAGCCGGTGCGTGTCTAGTCATACCCCTGGCGTGGGTGCTCAGCAGGTCCTGGCCGTCAGGGACTTCACGGACGAACCGGCAGATCCCCGCGATCAGCTGCGCGATCGAGTCCTGCCTCGCCACCGCGTCATCAAGGTCCGTCGAATCCACCGCCCGCCGACGCTTGCACTTCAGGATTCCGGCGTCCGCCCCGACGTCGACGATGGCCTCCATGATCCGGTGCGGGTGTCCCGACCCGGGCAGACACCGTCGCCGATAGGTCATCGTGCTCGGGTGGAACGCAGTATCAGTCAACAGCGGTTTCCCGGTCAGGGAGCCCGTGCAGTGCCTGCATCACCAGCACCGAGCCGATGACCGGCGCGCCCACCCTGCGATATTTCAGCAGCCTCTAGCCGCAAGCGGTGATCCGCAACAGCCGGGCGGCCCCCTGGGAGTCAATCAGCTCGGCCACCCCACTGGACACGAGATCATCCAGTCCCGTGAAGACATCCTGCCGTTCGTCTTCGAAATTGACCTCTTGGTGCCCGAAGTCCAGGACGTAGCCTACCTTCAGCTCCCTGACGGCGTCGCAGACAGCGGGATCCGAGGCTGCGTCCCGCAAGTGGTCGTAGAGGAGCTGCGTGCTCTGCGGGATGGCACCCAGGATGTGAGGCTGCACGGACTTCCTTTCAGCCAGGGCGTACGACAGTGAGCTGCCGTTCCACGGATTCCCAATGATGATGGCCCCGGGCGGCACACGCTGGTCCAGCCGCTCCAGCAGCGCCAGCTCATCCGAGTTGACCAAGGGTGCCGAGGCCCCCATCGCATACTTCCGTTCGGCTGCCACTGCCGCTTCGTCAACGTTGGCCTGCTGCGTCGTGACGAGGAGCAGCAAAACGACGCCGGCACCCCCGCCGTAGCGCACCAGATCCCGGCGCCGCGGCGACCATTCCCCGGCGCCCCTCGCGCTTCTTTGCTTGAGCAATGTCCAGAGTTCGACAGCGCCCACCACGGCGAGCGGCAGGATCGCGACGGGCAACAGGGCCGCAAGCCGCGGCGGATCGTTGTACCAGATCCCGGTCGCGAAGTCCCTGATCCGTCCGGTCTGGAATGACGCTGCGACCACAAACAGCAGCGCAGCGACGGAATAGACTCCCAGCAGCCAGAGCATGCGCGGCCGGCGCAGCACAATCGCCACGCCAACGAGAACCAGGATCATCACGGCCCACGACACGGGCCGGTCGATGGCCGAGCTGGTGACCACTTGTGCGACTGCTCGGTACCCAGGCTGGATAGGAGGCCAGAACGCGGCTTCCCTGGGCGGGCGGACCGTCATCCACAGCACAAGGGCGACCGCTCCGACGCCAAGAAGGACCCCAGCGTGGATGCCCACCGAGCGGAAGGAGGCTCCCTGTCGGCGGACGCTTTCACGGACCGACACCCACCACCGGAACAACGCAGCCGGGGCAAGGAACGCCATGAGTGCCATGATGGAACTGGGGTGGGCCAGGGACAGCCCCGGAAGGATCAGGACGAGCGAGGTCAGCGGGAGAGCGCGCCCCTGCCACGGAACAGTGGCCAGGCCGAGCAGCTGCAATCCCAGCGCCAAGGCGGCCGGCAGCATGCTGATGCCAAGGAAGTTCGGGTACAGCACACCAAACTCCACCATCAGCAGCGGGAACGCGCCGAACGCCGCGGACAGCACAGCCGCTGCCCACGTGGCAGCCAACGTCGGCCCCATGATGACCCGCGCCAGGTAAATACACGACAACGGCCACACAAGCGCACCGATGCAGAGGTTCACGACGTTGACAGCCACCGGGATCGGCGCCGTTGTCAGTTGGACCGTCAGGGACACCAGATCGTGCCAGGCCGTGGGGTAGAACCCTCCCCTTGTCATGGAGCCGACGGTGAGCGACGAGCCGGAGCCGGTGTCCAGAATGTACCGGACAGCGTTCAGATGGAAGACGTTGTCGAACGTCTGCGAAAAGGCTACCGGTTCACCGAATGCTCCGACCAGCCGGACACCGACTGTGAGGGATGCCATGAGGACGGCGGCGGCCACCGAAAGCATGGCCGTCCAGTGGACCACTGATCGGCCAGGTTCTCGCGCTGGCTGTTCCTTGACCCCCCGGTGCCTGACCACTGCGGCTGCGGCCATGCCCAGAACCGTGCAGACAGCCACTGGTGCGAACGACCAGGGAACTCCGGCGAACGATGCCAGAATGGCCGCCACGGACGTAACTGATACGGAAAAGCCGGGAGCAAGGGCCGCCAACGCGAAACCTCGGACGCCTGCGGCGAGTCCTAACAGAAGGCCCGGTACGAAAATGATGGCTGCTGCCAGCATGAATTCCGGGGCCACGGACCACCAGGACATTAAGACCTTCCGGGAGCCGGGAACAGCTCAAGTTGAGGATTTGGGCATCGGTGTACCACGCGCGTTTTTCCTTCCGGTCTGGGGGAATTCTACTAGACAGTAGGCGGCTCGTCCGCGAGGCGATGGGAGCTGCGCGCTTTCGGCCCATTTCCCCCGGCCGCGTCCGGGTGGGGCCGTCGGGCGCCGAGCAAGTAGGCTGTAAGCGTGCGAAATACCCCTAGCTTCTTCTTCTTCCCGCCCTTCCGGGCGTCGCGTCTCTGGGCACCAGCGGTGGCAGGCATGATGGCCGCTGCATTGTCCGGGTGCTCTGTTGAAACGCCGGCCGGAACAGTGCAAGGTGCC
This sequence comes from Pseudarthrobacter linnaei, assembly GCF_055412825.1. NCBI lineage: Bacteria > Bacillati > Actinomycetota > Actinomycetes > Micrococcales > Micrococcaceae > Pseudarthrobacter > Pseudarthrobacter linnaei. The sequence continues at coordinate 101,440 of NZ_JBVAYX010000011.1, read as the reverse complement.
CTGGTGGGCATCGGCACCTCCTCCCAGCGAGGTGCCGTCGCTGCCTGGGCTAAGGCCTGGAAAAACGAGCATCCCGGTGTTTCCATCGCATACTCTCCGGACGGTGCAGAAGTCGGAATCACGGCTGTCATGAACGGGCTGTCGTATTTCGCGGCTGGCGATTCCCCTCTCGACCGGGGAACGGCGTTCAGTGAGGCGTCGGCTTGCGGTCCTGAGGGACTGATGTCCCTCCCCGTCTCCGTGCTTCCGGTGGGAGTGGTCTTCAACCTAGAGGAGGTCCGGGAACTGCGGCTTGATGCGCCGATCCTTGCCGCGATTCTCCAGGGGCGGATCACCAAGTGGGACGACCCGCGGCTGGCGGCAGCCAATCCAGACGCTTCACTCCCTCCCATTGACATCGTGCCGCTCCTCGAAGAGTCTCCGTCGGACGTGACGCATGCCGTCAACAAGTACCTTGCCGCCGAGGCGCCGGGGCAGTGGCCCGGCAGCAGCGGCCACGAATGGCCCGGCGGCACCGTCGAGTCGGAGGAGGGCAAAGTCACGGATGTGGCAGACAAAGTCGAGGAGACCAAAGGCGCAATTTCGTTTTTGGATTCAGCCGTCATCGGGTCACGGTTTTCTGTAGCACAGCTTAAGTTCGGAGAAACGTACCAGGCATTCGGCAACGAGTCCGCCGAGTCGGCAATATCCTCCGGCGCGACAGTCGAGTCGGTCCCACGTGTCGTGGAACAACGGCTCGACGGACGGACGGGGTACGCCTTAGGCATCGTCGTCAACCAGTATTTCTGCGCCCGCTACGGGAACGACGCCACCGCGGACCTGGTGCGGTCGTGGGGCGAGGCTGTACTCAGCAAACAGGGGCAGAAGGACGCCGTAGTCTTCTCCAGTTCACTGCCTCCCAGCGAGAAGTCCACGGCAGCCGGCTTGAAGCTGGTTCGATCCATCTCAGCCGAGAAGGAGTAGTAGCCATGGACGAGGTGAAGACACACACGAAGGAAAAGGCCCTGGTGGCCAGTGGTGAACAATCCCGCCCTGTCAGCAGACCTGCGGGCCCCGCCCCGTGGTCGCTGTTCGTCAAGTTGTTCTTGCTCTTTTCCGCCGGCATAGGGCTTTGGTCGCTGGCTACCCCGCTCATGGCTTTTCCCGATGAGCCGGCCCACACAATCAAGGCCGCAGCGGTGGTGCGCGGCCAGATCACCATCGAAGGAGGAACGTCCTTCGGACACGGTGTGCATGTCCGGGTGCCCGCCTATATCGCGAATCTTCACGCCCAGGACTGCTTCAAGTTCCGCCCGGACGCTGCGGCGGATTGTGCCTTGGCGATCCCCTCGGACGCCAACGAGGAAGCGATCGGCGTGACTTCGGCAGGGTCCTATAACCCGATGTACTACTGGATCATAGGACTGCCCAGCCTCCTTTTGACTGGTCAGCCGGCCCTGTTCGCAATGCGCATTCTCAGCGCGTTGCTCTCAGCAGCGTTCTACGCGGCAGGCTTCACCGCCCTCCTGCAGTTGCGCCAGCCACGGATCCCGATCATCATGGCCGCCGTCGCCTTGACGCCGATGGTGGTGTACCTCGCGGCCGGGATCAACCCAAACTCCCTGGAAGTGGCGGCCACGATGGCTGCCTTCTGCGGGTTCGTCATCACGCTGGACAATGCGCACCGGATCCGCCACGTCGTACCGGCAGTAGTGACGGTGGTCGCATCCACCATCGTGCTGGCCAACACCCGGCAAGTCTCACTTGTTTGGCTGCTGTGCGCCCTGATCACAGGGCTGCTGCTGTTCCGGGTCTCCGAGATCAAGGATGCGTTCCGGAACCGGCTGGTCCTGACGGGAGTGGCCGTAGCAGTCCCCGGGGTGGTCCTCGGGCTCTACTGGATCTATCTGATGCTGCACGCTCCGGCCAATTCGGGCGCCGCCCCCGAAGGAATCGCCAACCCCGAACCCGGGATGTCCATTTTCCGCGCATTCCTGATCATGGTGGAGCGTGCCTCCGAATTCGTACCGCAGTATATCGGCGTCATGGGCTGGCTGGACTCCCCAGTACCCATGGTGGTGGTCATGTTCTGGAGCATGTGGTTTGTCCTCGCGATTCTCCTGCCGATGATAATCCGCCCCTTCAGGACGACACGCGGTGCATGGGCTGCATTGGCGCTGCTCATCATCGTGCCAGCGATCCTTCAAGCCTCCATCTGGAAATCGATGGGATTCATCTGGCAGGGGAGGTACAATCTGCCGCTCGTGGTCGTCTTCCTCATCGCCGTCGGAATGACGGCGCGCCGGCTGCCCATCTCCAAGAGCGCAGAGGCACCCAGGGTGGCCCGGGTCCTGCTGTGGTCCGGTGTAGTATGCCACGTTCTGGCCTTTGCTTTCGTTCTCCGGCGTTACACAGTGGGAACGTTCGGTGGGGGCAACTGGCTCGCCATGATCAACGGCGTACTTTGGCAACCTCCCCTGGGGTGGTTCCTTCTCACAGTGGCATACCTGGCGGTCATGGCGACGGCTGCCAACAGCTTGTTCAGATTCCTGTTCCCAGGGTCAGCCCTGGTCCATCTGCCGCAGCTCCACAGGAGCCAGAAAACCACGGCCGGCGCGGTGGCTCCGGAGGCTGCCGTGACGCTAACAGTCACCGGATCGTCTGAAACAACCGGCTAGCCTCCCGCCCCCGGGGGCTCTCCCCCGGGTAAGGCGACTCCTCCGCCGCCGTCAGCTCACATGCGGCCTGTTCGGAGGCTCACGGGGCTTCGGCAGGCGCGGCGCGGCGTCGCAGCTCCGCCACAACGTCGTGGACTTCCCCGTCCATTGCGATTTGGCCGTGCTCCAACAGCACACCCCGCTCGCAGACCGTCGCCACAAGGTCCAAGTCATGGCTCACCACGAAGAGAGTCTTGCCCTTGGCGGCCAGTTCCTTGATCTTTGCTATGCACTTGCGCTGGAAAGGCTCGTCGCCGACGGCGAGAATCTCATCGATGAGGAATACCTCCGGGTCCGTGTGCACGGCGATCGAGAAAGCCAGTCGCAGGTACATGCCCGACGAGTAGAACTTCACCTCGGTGTCAATGAACTCACCGATTTCCGAGAACTCCACGATCGAGTCGAACTTTTCGTCGATCTGTTTCTCGGTCATGCCCAGAATGGCTCCGTTGAGGTAAACGTTGTCCCGTCCACTCAGGTCGTGGTGGAAACCCGCCCCGACCTCGATCAGCCCGGCAACACGGCCGCGTGTGCGCACTGTTCCGCCGTCCGGCTGCAGCACCCCTGAAATAAGCTTAAGAAGTGTTGACTTTCCGGACCCGTTGAGGCCGAGGAGCGCCACGGTCTCGCCCTGTTTCACTTCAAGCGAGACGTTCTTCAGTGCCAGGAATTTCTTCGACAGGTCGCCCTTCCGTCCCTTGACAAGCCAGACGACGGCTTCCTTGAGCGACCGCGTGTGGCGCAGCACAAACTGCTTCCGCAAATCGATGCAACTGATGGCGACATGGCCAGCCGGAATCATTTCAGAGCTCCTGGGCAAAGTGGACGGCGAGTCTGCGGAAGGTCAGCTGTCCCAAAAGCAGGACGGCAGTGATCGTAAGCATGGCGATCGGAAGCCACAGCGTCAGCAGGTCCGGCGGCAGGGCGGACATGCTCATCTGGTCGGGCTTCAGCGTCGGCTCCCAGAACACCCAGTGGAACACCTCGACGGCGACCGTCATCGGGTTCAACTGGTACAGCCAGAACCATGACCCCATGGCATCCTGCACCATCGACCAGACGTAGAGCACGGGCGACGCCCACGTGACGACCATGACGATCATTTCAACAATGTTCTCGGAATCCCGGAAGTACACGTTGACCGCGCCGAACATGAGTCCCAAGCCAGTCCCCAGCACGGCGACCATCAGGAACACCAGGACAAAGGCTGCTATTTGGAGGATCGAGGGCGCCCATCCGACGATGAGGCAGGCTCCGATCAACACCACGAATTGGGGCAGGAAATGCGCAGCCGAGACCCAGACGGTCGCCACAGGGAACAGCTCCCGGGGCAGATAGATCTTCCGAATGAGATCCCGGTTGTCCACAATTGAACGCGTGGCATTCGACAGCGACTCCGTGAAGAAGTTCACGAGGACGATTCCCGAAAAGAGGTAAATCGCGTAGTTGGGAGTGCCCCGTTGGAGGTCCAGGAAGATGCCCAGCGCGACGTAGAAGATGAGGAATTGCACAAGTGGCTTGACGTATGACCACAACAATCCGAGTACCGATCCCCGGTAGCGGACCTTGATTTCCTTCCGCACCAACAGCTTGAGGAGAAACCGGTCACCGTAGACGTCCAAAAGACCTCTACCGCTGCCCGGTTTAACGAGCTCGTCAATCTGGCCGGCCACCTAGCTCCCGTCCTTGGATCCGGCTTCGAAGGTCTTCTTCCACGAGTCGATCGAACTGATGTCTGACACAGCACCCCGGTATTCCTCGGCGAGCCTGTCCCACTCACGGAACAGTCTGACGTGCAGCCGAGTGGCCTCGGTCAGCATCGATTTCAGCTTCTTCGGGTCCCGCAGGTACCAGGACGCGCCCGTACCTTCGGCGTTGGACACCACCACGCTGTCGTAATGGGCGACTCGGAACCAGCGGTTGTCCCGGTGCGCTAGGAAACCCTGCGGCCTTTCAGCGCTTTCCGGGCCAGGCGCTTTGATCAGTTGGCGAGCGACCGTCTTGATCCCCCAGGGAATGATGTCCTTCTTGCTCGGCATCCCGACTACGGTTCCACCCATGGGTCCCCGGCCCAATTTGGGAGCCGGAAAGTCATCCACGTTGTCTTTCAGCTGTGCGTCAGGGTACTGCGACTTGACCGCGTTAATCTCCGGCAGCTTAGTCCCTAGGACCTTGTGGAGGTCAGCCGGTCCCTTGAAGATGTCCTTCAGGGCCTCGATGCGGCCATGCTCGGTGAAGTACTGCATCGACACCAGGTGCTTGACATCCGATTGCACGGATTCGCGTAGGAACCTCCCGCCCTTGGGGTAGGGGCTGTGGATCAGGGTCGTGATCAGGCGGTTGCGTTCGTGGAAGTAGGCCTGCCAGCCGACCAGGTCATCCTTGTCGATCCAGGACACATGCCAAACCGCGGCCCCTGGCAGGGATACCGTCGCAATCCCGGCCTCACGCGCGCGGAGTCCATACTCGGCATCGTCCCACTTGATGAAAAACGGCAGCGAAAGGCCGATCTCCCGGATCACTTTCGTGGGGATCAAACACATCCACCACCCGTTGTAGTCCACATCCACGCGCCGGTGCAGCCACGCCGTTTGCCGGAGATTGGCAACACTGAAATCGTGCCGCACATCCATGTCCGCGTGGGGCAGGGCAGGCACAAACCGGAACGGATCGACGACCTCGCCAAAGGTGTGAAGGACGCTACGGTTGTACAAATCGAACATGTGGCCGCCCACAATGGTCGGTTTGCGGCAGCGGTCCGCGAAAGTGAGCAGCCGGAGAATACTTTCGGGCTCGACCACGATGTCGTCATCGAGCAGCAGCACGTAGTCGCTGCCGTTCTCGACGGCCTCATACATTCCACGGGCGAACCCTCCCGACCCGCCCAGGTTCGCCTGGTTAACTACACGGAGCTTGCCGCCAAGAGATGCCTTGACCTCGGCAAAGCCCTCTTGATCCTCAACCTTCTGGGTGCCTTGATCCACGATGAGGATCTCTTTGACGTTGCCGAGTACGTCCGGGTTCTCCGCCAAGATGCGGGCATTGTTGAGACAGAAATCAGGCTTGTTCATGGTGGTGATCTGGAGCGTCACCTGGCCGCTGGGCCCGCCAGAATCCGGCGCTTCCCACCGGGCGCTGTGCAGGGTCAGTTCCTGCGAACTGGCCGCGAGGTCGAACCAGTACCATCCGCCGTCGCCGAACGGCTTCAGGGACAGCTCGAAAACCGAGGTGGCGTCGCCGTCCACGTGGACCCCGTCGACCCGCTGGACGGATCCGCGCGCATTGGACCTGTAGACCGTAACGGTGCCGGTACCGCCGGTCCGGACAACCAGCCGGATGTCCCTGACGGACGTCCACCGTCGCCAGTAGCTTGCCGGGAACGCATTGAAGTAGGTTCCGAAGGAAATTTGCTCACCTGACCGAACACGCATGGAATGCCGGGACAGGAGATCTTCAAAGTGTGCTTCACGGCCCCCGGAGCTGAACATCTGCAACTTCTCTTCGGGCAGCTTGGGCGTGCGGGCCAGCTCGTCGTTCTCCCGCAGCCGGATCCCGCTGGCACTGCCGGCATCCGCATACAGCGGGACTGTGTCCGCCTGGTCCGGCGATGGAAGGATCACCCGCTGAAGAGCGCTCCATGCGGACCCCTCTTCAGTGGTCATCATGCGTCCACTCCCCCACTCTCAATCTTTGCGCCGCCCTCAAAATGCGGGCGGATCTTGTTGTCGAACATGGTCAGGGCAGACCCTATGGCCATGTGCATGTCCAGGTACTTGTAAGTGCCAAGGCGCCCACCGAAGAGGACGTCCTTCTCGGCCGCCGCCAGGTCGCGGTACTTGAGCAGACGCTCACGGTCCGCGGCGGTGTTGATCGGGTAGTACGGCTCGTCGCCCTTTTCGGCAGCGCGGGAGAATTCACGCATGACGACGGTCTTGTCCGTCTGGTAGTCGCGCTCGGGGTGGAAATGGCGCGGCTCGATGATCCGGGTGTAGGCCACATCCGCGTCGTTGTAGTTGACCACCGACGTTCCCTGGAAATCCCCGACGTCGAGGACTTCTTCCTCGAAGTCGATGGTGCGCCAGGAGAGGTCGCCCTCGGCGAAATCGAAGTAGCGATCCACCGGTCCGGTATAGATGACCGGAATGTTGCCAACGACCTTGTCCTTGCTGTACTCGTGCGATTCGTCGAAGAAGTCGGTGTTGAGCCGGACTTCGATATTCGGGTGGTCCGCCATCTTCTCGACCCAGGCGGTGTAGCCGTTCGTCGGAAGGCCCTCGTATTTGTCGTTGAAGTACCGGTTGTCGTAGTTGTAGCGGACCGGGAGGCGGGAGATGATTCCCGCGGGCAGGTCTTTGGGATCGGTCTGCCACTGCTTGCCGGTGTAATGCTTGATGAACGCCTCGTACAACGGCCGCCCGATCAGCTGGATGCCCTTGTCATTGAGGTTCTGCGGATCGGTCCCCGCCAGTTCCCCGGCCTGTTCCTTGATCAGTTCCTGCGCCTGTCCCGGCGTCAGGTTCGTCCGGAAGAACTGGTTGATCGTGGCCAAGTTGATCGGCAGGGAATAGACCTCGCCCTTGTGGACGCCGTAGACCTTGTGCACATAGTTCGTGAACGTCGTGAAACGGTTCACGTACTCCCAGACGCGGTCATTGGAGGTGTGGAAGAGGTGCGCCCCGTAGCGGTGGACCTCGATGCCGGTCTGCTCGTCCTTTTCGCTGTAAGCGTTGCCCCCGATGTGGTGGCGGCGGTCGATGACGACGACCTTCAAGCCCAGCTCAGTGGCGGCCTGTTCTGCGATTGTCAGGCCGAAAAAGCCTGACCCTACGATGACGAGGTCAGCGGTCACAAAATCTCCTGGTTCGAGTGGGGGCAGCGCAACATTGTGCATTGTCTGCTGCTCTAGCCTACCCGAGACAGGGTGGGAACCAGCGAATCGCGGACCCTAGGGGGCCTGCCGACAGCCCCTCCTCCGACGGTTTGCCGATGTTTAGCGCGCCTTTCCACATAGGCGGAATCCCCTGCCCCGGGTCAGTGCTACCACGCCTACCGTGGGATCCAAACGACGCCGCGGAAAGGACTCGTCCTCGATGATGCTGCACTGCACCCTGGTTGCGGCTCCGGGGTCCGCCCTCCGCTCCGGACCGGTGGAACTGGCGGTCGAGCTGCCCGACAGTTGTCCCGGCGCGGATCTCCAGGCGGCAATTTCCCGTCGCTACGGTACCGGGACGCTGTCGGTGGGCCGGGTGCCGGTGGCCGTCTTGAACGTCGGCGAGGGTCCCCTCGTCCAGGGTGCCGTTCTGGTGGACGGCGCCGCCCCGGCCGCCGCCCCGAGCATCGCACCGCTGGCACTGGCCGTGCACAGCGGGCCTGGCGCCGGTCTGGTCTTTCCGTTGCGGCGTGGACGGTTCCGGATCGGCCGCAACGGAACGGAGATCGTCATTCCGGATGCCGAGTTGTCCCGCGAACATGCGCAGCTGGACGTGACTGATTCCACCGTCACCCTCCTCGATCTCGGGAGTGCCAACGGGGTCGTGGTGGACGGGAAGAAGATCCATGCGACGGCCGTCTCGACGGATTCTCTGATTCACTGCGGCGGCTCGTCGATGTCCCTGGTCTTCGCCGGCACCGTGGACCCCGGCAGCCTGGCCGTTGCCGGGTCCGACGTCACGGCACCGCTGGTGGTCAGCAACCCCGCCGCGCACAGCAGCAGGGCAGCGCTGCTGGTGGCTGCGGTGCTGCCGCTGGCCATCGGAGCCGGGCTGGCCGTCCTGACCGGAATGTGGATCTTCCTGGCCTTCACCGCCTTGTCCGCAGTTTCGGTTCTCGTGCCCGTCGCCGCGGGCAGGAGGCAGCGCCGCGAACTCAGTGCCGCGGTCGCCGCGGCAGCGCGGGCGGACAAGGAACGACGACGGCGTGCCGCACCATCCGCCGGTGAGCTGTCGCTGGAGGTTGGCTCCACAGAACCGGAACCCCTGAAAGTTTCTGCCACCACCGGCCCGGTCTGGTTGCGGCTCGGACAGGCAGAGCAAAGCGCGAACATCCGGCTGGATCCGCCGGATCCCGGGGTCCGTCCACCGCCACCCGCCAGGATGCCGGTGACCCTTGATCCCGCGACGGCAGTGACGACGCTGCGTGGACCGGCACCGTGCGTGGCCGGGCTGGTCAGATTCTTGGTGTTGCAGCTTGCCGGCTACGCCGCTGCCCGGCGGACCAGGATCCTCATCCACGGTCCAACCCCGCCGCTTCTTGCCGCTCGCTTCCTGCCGGCCGCAATTCTCTCCGCGCATGAGGGCGCCACGATGGAGGCCCTGGCAGCCGGCCCGGGCCGGGACTATGAGCGCGGCGTCCTGATCATCGTTGCTGCCCTTCGCACGGCCGGACTGCGCGCCGTGGCGGTCAGCCGAGGCTGGCAGGTGATTGACTGCGCCGGCGAACCGGCCCCGGCTGCCGGCGCGGCCCTGGTTCTCACCGAGCGTACTGCCTGGCTCTCAGCGGCCGGCTCGTCGCTGGAGTTCACTCCGGATCTTGTTCCCTCCGGCGTCTTCGACCGCAATTGCCGCCGGCTGGGGGCACCGGACCCGGCCTCGGCTCCCGGGTCGGGCATCCCCGGTGCCTGTTCCCTCGGCGCGCTGCTTCCGGTCTCGGCGGAGGACATATCGTTGCGCTGGGCCGAGTCCACTGCCGCGCGCGGCCTTCCGGTCCTGGTCGGTATCGGCAGTTCCGGCCCCCTGCGGCTGGATCTGCAGGCCGACGGACCCCACTTCCTGGTGGCGGGCACCACCGGATCCGGCAAGTCGGAGTTCCTGCGGACGCTCGCGGCGGCGTTGGCGGCCACGCATCCCCCGGACCGGATCAATCTGCTGTTCATCGACTTCAAGGGCGGATCCGGCCTGCGGCCGCTGGCCGGGCTGGCCCACTGCGTCGGGCTCCTCACGGATCTCGACCTCGATGAGGTGACGCGGACCCTGCTGTCTCTGGGGGCTGAAGTCCGCCGCCGGGAGGTGCTCCTCGCCTCGCATCAGGCCGCCGATCTCACGGCTTACGAGGCGCGTGATCCGCACGGTCCGCCGCTGCCCCATCTGGTCCTCATCATTGATGAATTCAGGATGCTGGTTGACGAGGCGCCGGACGCCCTGGCCGAGCTCATGCGGATTGCTTCCATCGGCCGCTCACTGGGGATCCACCTGATCATGGCAACCCAGCGTCCGCAGGGGGCCGTTTCCGCAGATATCCGCGCGAACGTGACCAGCTGCGTCGCCCTGCGGGTTCAATCCGAGCTCGAATCCCTCGACGTCATCGACTCCCGGCTGGCGGCCGCCATCCCGGTCACGAGTCCGGGAAGAGCCTTCGTGGTCCGTGGAAACGCGGCACCGGAGGAGTTCCAGACGGCCACGCTCACGCCGCCCGTTCCCAGGACGCTCCGCGGCCCGACCGTGGCGGAGGCGATGGAACTCCTCTACCGTCCGTCAACCGCCGGGTCCCCGGGCAGGGACGGCGGCGCTCCCCCGCCGCCGTCCGCGGCGGTGCCCCAGCTGGCGGAAGCGGTGACGGCAGCCTGGGCGGCCACCGGAAGTCCGAACCCGCGCCGCCCTGTCGCGGCGCCCTTGCCCCGGCAGGTGCCGTTCCCCGCCGACGGGAACCTCCGCCGCATCAGGCTGGGGCTGCTGGACCTCCCCGAGGAACAACGCGTTGCCGAGTTCGGCTGGAATCCGGGCGCGCACGGCCACCTTGGACTGGTCTCGGGGCTCGCCGGTGGTGCCGACGCTGCTTTGGGGCTCATCGTGGCGCAGCTCCTGAACGGCGGCGACGAATCGCATCTGTACCTTCTGGATGCCGCCGGTTCCTTCAGCGCAGCGATTGCCCACCCCCGAGCCGGGGCGGTCGTGGGGCTGCACGAGCTGCGCCGGTCGGCGCGGGTGCTGGAGCGCGTTGCCGAAGAGATGACCCGGAGGCTGGGCACCGCCCGCTCGGCCGGCGCCCCCGCCCTCGTCCTGGCACTGTGCGGGTGGGGCTCCTGGGTGTCGGCGTTCCGGGCCGGGCCGCTGGCCTGGGCGGAGGACCTGGTCCAGGACATCGTCCGCGACGGTGCCCGGGCGGGGATCACCGTGGTGGTGGCGGGTGAACGCGAAGTTGTCACCTCACGGTTCTTTGCTGCCGTTCCCAACCGGATCTTCCTGCCTGCCGGTTCAACGGAAGAGGGGCGGCTCGCCTGGCCCCGGCTGCCTGCCGCCGCGGCCGTCGCCGGACGGGTGGTGGTCTTCGGGCCGCTGTCCGCCGCGTCCTCTCCGTCCGGCCACGTGGGACAGCTCTACGAGCCCCGCCCGCCCGCCATCGGCGAGCCCCACCCGCCCGCGCGGACCCGGCCCTTCCGCATTGAACCGCTTCCTGTGCAGGTGACGGTCGCCGACGTCCGGTCCGGCGCCGCCGCTGGCCTGGGTGGGCCGCCGGGCCAGTTGCGCCTCGGGGTCGAAGGCGATGAACTCGTGCCGGCGTACGTCCCGTTACCTGCCGCCGCTGTCCTCGCCGTCCTGGGCGGCCACGGTTCGGGGAAGACCTCGCTGCTGTCGGCGTTGCCGGGCCTCAATCCCGCCGCGGGCTGGCTTCGGTGCCCGGCGGCAACGGATCCGGAGCGTTGGTGGGCCGGGACCCATGACGCTGCGCTCGCCGGCACCCTGGACCCGGCGGCAATTCTCCTGGCGGACGACCTCGATCTGCAGTCGCCCGAAACCAACAAGCGGCTGCTCCTGCTCAACACCCTCGGCTGGCGGGTGGTCCTGACCGCGGGTTTCAGCCCGGGCCTTCGGCTGCGGGTGCCGCTGGTGCAGCATGTGGCGGGCCTGGGACGGGGCGTGCTGATCGCCCCGCGGGCGTTGATGGACGGAGACTTGTTCGGAGTCCGGTTCGAACTGGAGCAGAACCCTCCCCCGGGCCGAGCCGTCCTAATTTCGGACGGGCGGGCACGGGCGGTGCAGTTGGCGTTCGATCCGGCTGCCGACGCCGAGGCCAGCACACCGTGAACGGACCGCGAACACCGGGCACGGGCCGGGCAGTGTGCACGGCTGCAGGAACTGTTGCAGGAACGGCTACAGGGCCGGTGGTGCGCCGCCGGCGCGTGACGCAAAAGCGATAACACTCTTGTCGAACAGCAGGACAATGGCGAGAACCGCCGGTACCAGCATGGCCAGACCGGCCAGGGGGTAGCCGCCTGTCAGTGTTGGAAAGCCGATCGTGAGCGTGAAGAGCTGCGCCACCAGGGCGCCGGCGCGGGGCCACCGGTAGCCGCGGGACAGGAAGGTGGATACCGCATAGAGCCAGGCCGAGAAGGCCAGCAGGAGCCCCAGCGTGAACACGGCCCCCCAGAAGGAGAGCACCGGGGCGCCGGTCAGCAGTTGGCTTCCGTACCAGATGGCCGCCACCAGCAGCGCGGTCGCCTCCAGAGCCACGGCGACCGCAATCACCAGGATTCCTGCGGGCCGTGCGGGGGCGCCGGTCCCGCCGCCTGCCGGGGTCCCTGCTGGGTCGGCGTCGCGGATTTCGGCAGGATCGGAGGGGTCTTCAGGGGTTCTTGACACACTGGCACAGTACCGGAGGTAGTCGAACAGATGTGAGGCCGCCGCCAGCCAATGTGATGCATCGCTCACGATCCCGCGGTATTTTTCGGCCGGGTACCCCTTGTTTACGCAGCGTTAACATGACACGCTTAATCCAGTTGACCAAGGGGGCCCCAGAGGGCCCCTTTCTTATGAAGCCTCTAGTGAATAATTTCACAAAGGTTTTTAACGTGTGCCCAGGAAATGGAGTGACTGATCAGCATGGATTGGCGTAACCGCGCAGCGTGCCTTGACAAGGACCCGGAGCTATTCTTCCCCGTAGGAAACACCGGTCCTGCCCTCCTGCAGATCGAGGAAGCCAAAAGTGTTTGCCGTCGATGCCCCGTCGTCGACACGTGCCTGCAGTGGGCACTTGAGTCCGGGCAGGACGCCGGCGTCTGGGGCGGCATGAGCGAAGACGAGCGCCGCGCCCTGAAGCGCCGCGCTGCCCGCGCCCGCCGCGCCTCCTGACCCGAGGTTCCTGAAGCCGGCCCGCCGGCGAGCCGCGGTGAGCGGCAGGAAAGCACTGGCCGCAGACCTCCGTCTGCGGCCATCGCCCGTTAACCCCCCCGATCCGACCGGCCGCCAGCAGACCGAAGGACTCAGCCGTTCCGGCGCCACTGCTTCGCCAGGCTCAGGACACTTTGAATTCAGCCGTTCCGCCGCCACTGCTTCGCCAGGCTCAGGACACTTTGAATTCAGCCGTTCCGCCGCTACCGCTTCGCCAGGCTCAGGACAATTTGGACGGCCGTTCCGCCGCCCTCCCGGGCCTTCCATTGGATGCTGCCGCCCAGTTCGCTCGTCACCAGGGTCCGCACGATCTGCAGGCCGAGTCCCTCCACGTACGGGGTGGCCGGGATGCCGACGCCGTCGTCCGCCACCGTTACGGTGAGCAGCTCCTCGCCGTCCTCGCTTTCGGACCGGTCCGCGATCAGCCAGACGGTACCGGTCCGGCCCTCCAGGCCGTGTTCGACGGCGTTCGTCACCAGCTCGTTGATCACCAGGGCCAGCGGCGTGGCAAAGTCGCTTGGCAGTTCGCCGAAGAGTCCGGAACGCGCCGTCTTCACCTGCTGTGACGGGGAAGCCACCTCGGCCGAGAGCCGGAACTGGCGGCCGATGAGCTCATCGAAGTCCACGCTCTGGGTCAGGCCCTGCGACAGCGTCTCATGCACGAGGGCAATCGTGGCCACCCGACGCATCGCCTGCTCGAGGCCCTGCTTGGCCTCGTCGCTGACCATCCGCCGCGATTGCATCCGCAGCAGCGCAGCGACGGTCTGCAGGTTGTTCTTCACCCGGTGGTGGATCTCGCGGATCGTGGCGTCCTTCGTCACGAGTTCCAGCTCCCGCCGCCGCAACTCGGAGACGTCACGGCAGAGCACCAGGGCGCCGAAGCGCTGCTGCTCGTCCCGCAGGGGAATCGCCCGCAGCGACAGGCTGACCCCACGGGACTCGATTTCACTGCGCCACGGCATGCGCCCTGTGACGACCAGGGGCAGGGTCTCGTCCACCATGCGGCGGTCCCTCAGCAGGCCCGCGGTCACCTCGGCCAGGCTCCGGCCCTCGAGGGACTCGCCATCGCCGAGCCGGCGGAAGGCCGAGACCCCGTTGGGGCTCGCGTACTGGACGATGCCCTCGGCGTCGAGCCTGATCAGCCCGTCACCGACGCGGGGCGCGCCGCGTCGGGAGCCGGTGGGCGAGGCGAAGTCCGGCCACAGCCCCAGCGTCCCCATCCGCAGCAGGTCATAGGCGCACTGCCGGTAGGTCAGCTCCAGCCGCGAGGGCATCCGGGAGCTGGACAGGTCCATGTGGGTCGTGACGATCGCCAGCGTCCGGCCGTTCCGGATCATCGGCACGGCCTCGACCCGCAGGGCCATGTCGCTGCTCCAGTTGGTGTCGTTGGAGCGCTCGATGGCGCGGCTCTCCCATGCCTTGTCAACCAGGGGCTGCAGGTCCGACCTGATCCCCTCCCCCACGAAGTCGGCGTGGAACACCGTATGCGTGGTGGAGGGGCGGACGTGGGCCAGCGCCACGTAGCCGAACTCAGGGTGCGGAAACCACAGGGCCAGGTCCGCGAACGCAAGGTCAGCGACCATCTGCCAGTCGCCGACGAGGAGGTGCAGCCACTCGGCATCCCCCGGCCCGAAATCAGCATGCTCCCTGATGGGGTCCGTAAAGATTGCCACAGCACCTCCATATGCGACGCGGGCAGCCCAGCTGCCTAGCGTCGAACGATTGACCTCAAGAGCCTCAATGCTACCGACAGCGAGGCCATGTCATCGGCCTCGAGGGCGTTCACCTCGTCAAACATGCTCTTCGCCCGGTCCAGCTGCTCAACATTCTGGCTCTCCCAGGCAACCAGCCGTTCCTCCGCCGGCATTTCCGGCGGCGTTGACTCCAGCACCGCCGTCGTCATGTCCGAGACCGTCGAGTAGAGGTCGTCACGGAGGGCCGCCCGGGCCAGGGCCTGCCAGCGGTCCCTCCGGGGCAGCTTCGTGATGCGTTCGAGCAGCGAGTCTGCGTGGAAGCGGTTGAACACCGTGTAGTAGACATGGGCGATGTTCTCCACAGGTTCCGGGCTGGCGTGGACGATCTTGGCGATGTCGAGCAGCACGAAGCTCTCGAACAGTTCCGCCCAACGGTGGGCCAGGTCCTCGGGAAGTTCCCAGCCGCGCGCCTTCTCAAGCCATTCCGCCACCCGGGCACGGTCGTCGCCGCGCAGATAGTCCAGCAGGCGTGCCCGCATGGGATCCATCAGCGGCTTGAACTCGCCAACGACCTCGGCAATGGGCCGGGAGGCGTTGCTCTGGCTCAGGACCCAGCGTACGGCCCGGTCCAGCAGCCGGCGGATGTCCAGGTGCACGGTGCTCCAGTGCTCCGTGGGGAAGGACGCGGGCAGCTCATTGAGTTCCGCGACCATGATGTCCAGTTCGTAGACCTCGCGGAGTGCCACGAAGGCCTTGGCGACGGCGGCCTCGGTGGCCGAGGTCTCCTCCATGGCGCGGAACACGAAGGTGATGCCGCCCATATTGATCATGTCGTTCGCCACCACGGTCGCGATGATTTCGCGCCGCAGCGGATGGGTGTCGAGCTCGGCGTCGAACCTTTCGCGCAGATGCCCAGGGAAGTAGGCCCGCAGCGTCTGCCGGAACCACGGGTCCTCGGACAGGTCACTGTCCCGAAGTGCTGAGGCAAGTTCGATCTTGGCGTAGGCCGCCAGCACCGACAGCTCGGGCGAGGTCAGGCCCTGGCCCTGCTCCAGCCGCTCGCGCAGTGTCTCGGTGGTCGGCAGCGCCTCCAGATCGCGCTTGAGGTCGGCGGACTTCTCCAGCCAGTCCATCAGGCGCTCGTAGCTGGGGCTCCATTCGGAGACCCGCATCCGGTCATTGAGCAGCAGGATGTTCTGGTCAATGTTGTCCTCCAGCACGAGGCGGCCGACTTCGTCGGTCATCGACGCCAGGAACTCCGAACGCTCCGCAGGATCCAGCTTCCCCGCGGCAACCATCCGGTCCACGAAGATCTTGATGTTGACCTCGTGGTCCGAGCAGTCCACGCCGGCGGAATTGTCGATCGCATCGGTGTTCAGGATGACGCCCTGGAGGGCCGCCTCAATACGGCCACGCTGCGTCATGCCCAGGTTGCCGCCCTCACCGACCACCTTCACACGCAGGTCGCGGCCATCGACGCGGATGGAGTCATTGGCCTTGTCGCCAACCTCGGGGTTGGTTTCGGTGTTGGCCTTGACGTAGGTGCCGATTCCGCCGTTGTACAGCAGGTCGGCCGGGGCGAGCAGGATCGCGCGCAGCAGTTCGGGCGGGCTGAGCTGGGTGGTCCCCTCGGGCAGCCCGAGCGCGGACCTGACCTGGTCCGAGACCGGGATGGACTTGGCCTGGCGGGCAAACACCCCGCCGCCCTCGCTGATCAGTGACTTGTTGTAGTCGTCCCAGGAAGAACGGGGAAGCTCGAAGAGCCGCTGGCGCTCGGCGAAGGAGACGGTCTCGTCCGGGGCGGGATCGAGGAAGATGTGCCGGTGGTCAAAGGCCGCCAGCAGCCGGATGTGCTTGGACAGCAGCATGCCGTTGCCGAACACGTCACCGGACATGTCGCCGACGCCGACGACGGTGAACGGCTCGGACTGCGTGTCCAGGTCCAGCTCGCTGAAGTGGCGCTTGACGGATTCCCAGGCACCGCGGGCGGTGATGCCCATGGCCTTGTGGTCGTAGCCGACGGAGCCGCCGGAGGCGAAGGCATCGCCGAGCCAGAAACCGTATTCCGCGGCAAGGCCGTTGGCGATGTCGGAGAAGGAAGCCGTTCCCTTGTCGGCCGCGACGACGAGGTAGGAATCGGCGTCGTCGTGCCGTACGACGTCGGCCGGCGGCACCAGCTGCTCGCCCTCCGGCGTCGTGACGAGGTTGTCCGTGACGTCCAGGAGTCCGCGGATGAAGGTCTTGTAGCTTTCGACGCCCTCCGCCATCCAGGCGGTGCGGTCCGCCGCCGGATCCGGGAGCTGCTTGGCGTAGAACCCGCCCTTGGCGCCGGTGGGCACAATCACGGCGTTCTTGACCGTCTGGGCCTTGACCAGGCCGAGGATCTCGGTGCGGAAATCCTCGCGCCGGTCCGACCAGCGCAGCCCGCCGCGGGCGACCTTGCCGAAGCGCAGGTGCACCCCCTCGACCCGGGGCGAGTAGACCCAGATCTCGAACATGGGCCTCGGGAACGGTAGGCCCTCCATGGCGGACGGGTTCAGTTTGAAACTGAGGTGCGGTTTGTTCTGGTAGTGGTTGGTCCGCAGGGTCGCCAGGATCAGGTTCTTGAAGGTTCGCAGCACCCGGTCAGCGTCGAGTGTCGCGACCTGTTCGATGGCGGCGTCCAGTCCGGTGAGGACCTCGTCCTGCCTCATCCGGCGTGCGTCCTCGTCCAGCGAGGGATCGAAGCGGGCTTCGAACAGTGCACTGAGCCCGCGGTTGACATCCGGGTTGGCCAGCAAGGTGTCGGCCAGGAACCCGTAGGAGTTGGTGTTGCCCATCTGCCGCATGTATTTGGCATAGGCGCGCAGCACAATGACCTGGCGCCAGTGCATTCCCTCGCGCAGGACCAGCCGGTCGAAGCTGTCCGATTCCGCCGCACCGGACACCGCGGCGCCGAAGGAGTCCGCGAGCAGCTGGCCGGTCTCAAGGGGGTCCACCCCGGCCGGGTACTTCAGGCCCAGGTCGTAGAGGAAGAAGTCCCGGTGGTCGGCGGTTTCGATCTCGAACGGGCGCTCGTCGAGCACTTCCAGGCCCAGGTTGTGGAAGTAGGGCAGGATCTGGCTCAGGCTTTTGGGCTCGAGCATGTAGAGCTTGACGCGGGCGTCCTCTTCAAGCGTCGCGCCGGCGCCGTCGGGGAGGTAGACGTGGACGCCGGGGTGTTCCTTGACGGCTTCCCCGGCCCGGGCGGCTGCAGCACCGTACTTCTCGAAGCGGGCGATGTCCTCAAGGGCGTCCTCCACCTCGTAGTCGACGCGGTAGCTTGCCGGGAAGGCCTCGGCCCATACGGCGGCAAGCTCCTTGGCGCGGTTTTCCTTGAGGCCGCCGGCGCCGTCGGCGCGGGCGTGCAGGACCTCGGCGATGCCTTCGCTCCACGAGCGGGCCGCGCGGACCAGCCGCTTTTCGAGGTCGTCGGTGTTGACGTTGCCGACATCGGCGTCCTTCGGAAGCCGGATCCGGAAGAAGAGCCGCGCCAGGGCGGATTCGGTCATCCGCGCCTCGTAGTCGATGGACACGGCGTCGAAGGTCTCGCGCAGTTCCTGCTCGATACGCAGGCGCACGTTGGTGGTGTACCGGTCGCGCGGAAGGTAGACGAGGGCGGACATAAAGCGGCCGTAAATGTCCGGCCGCAGGAACAGCCTGGTCCGGCGGCGTTCCTGCAGTCGCTGGATACTCGTGGCAATGGCGGCCAGGTCGGGGATCTCGATCTGGAAGAGCTCGTCGCGGGGGTAGGTTTCGAGGATGCCCAGCAGGTCCTTGCCGGAGTGGGAATCCGGCGGGAAGCCGGCATCCCGCAAGACCGCGGCGACTTTCTCCCGGACCACCGGGATATCACGCACGGATCCGGCGTACGCGGTGGTGGCGAAGAGTCCGATGAAGCGTCGTTCGCCGTTGACGTTGCCGGCTGCGTCGAAGCTCTTGACGCCGATGTAGTCCAGGTAGGCCGAGCGGTGAACGGTGGAGCGTGAGTTGGCCTTGGTGATGACAAGCGCGCGCTTTTCGCGCGCCTTCTTGCGGCCGGTCTCCGTGAGGTGCTGGATCTGGTGCGGCGTGTCGGCACTTGCGCGCAGCAGCCCCAGTCCGCTCTCCTCCCGGGGTTCCAGGACATCCTCGCCGGATTCGTTCCTGAGGTCGTATTCGCGGTAGCCGAGGAAGGTGAAGTTCCCGTCGTCCAGCCATCGCAGCAGTTCCTGGGCCTGGCGGAGTTCGGCGATCTGCGCCGGATTGGCGAGCTTGTCCAGGTCCCCGGCAATCTGGAGGGCCCGGTTCCGCAGCTTCGGCCAGTCCTCGACGGCGGCGCGCACATCGTTGAGCACCCGGCCGATGCCCTCGGTCAACGCCGCACGCTTCGCGTCGTCGACGCGGTCGATTTCGACCGCGATCCAGGATTCCATGTGGGAGGCGTTGTCGCCCTGGGCGATGAGGTGCGACAGGTTGGGCATCGCTGCCGTGTCGCCGCTGGAGATGCCAAGGTGGGAGGGGACCCGGGCGACCCGTGCCAGCTCCCCGGTCTCACGGTTGCGGGTCACGACGAACAGCGGATGCATCACCAGGTGGATCGGGGCCTGCTGCCGGACCAACTCGGCGTTGACCGAGTCAACCAGGAAGGGCATGTCGTCGGTGACGATGTAGACGACGCTGCGGCCGTCGTCGTCGGAGATGGTGATGTTGGCGTGGCCCGGGAAGCGCTGCGCCGCCGCTTGGCGGTGCGTTTGCGCCCTTGTCGCGAGCAACTCCGCGGGATAAGCCCGGGCGTCTTCTCCGGCGATGTGCTCGTAGTAGTCCCGCAGGTAGCCTTCTCCGGCACCGATCGAAACGGGTTGATCCTCCACGCTGGACCCAGACGACATCGACAAACGCCTCCATCAAGAAAGTTCATGGCCGCTTCGTTGCGGCCCTCATGGCGAGCCTAGCCCCTTAGCCGGCGCTTCGCTGTGGTGGAAAATACAGAGGATCGGCTGTTTTGCTGGACGGGTGCACAAACCAAGGCGGCGATGCCCGTCCGAAGCGGGGAAGCCGGTGCAACTTCCAGCAGCAGGGATCCGGAGAGCAAAGCCGCATCACTGGAGGCCGGATCGGCCGGGAGGAACGCCAACAACGGGGCGCTCGGGCCGTACCGCTCCCAGGCGTCGCGCAGTTGCCGCTCCGGGGAGCGCCCCACTGCGGACTGACGGACCTTGTTCAGCACCACACGCGGGGACGCCTGCGGGACGGCCACTTCAAGTTCGGCAAGACCGCGGACCAGCCGCGGGACGCCGATCGAGTCAGCGGCCCCGACGGCGAACACGGTGTCCGCCAGTTCCAGGCTCCTCAGCGTCGCGGCGTTCCGGCGCGGCGCCATCGTGTCGAAACTCAGTTCTTCGTCGCTTTCAAGGCAGAACCCCGTATCGACGACGGTGACGTCCACGATCTGCCGGGCACGGGCCAGGACGAGGGACAGCGCCGCGGCGCGAAGTTCAGTCCAGCGGTCCGCCCGGGTGATTCCGGTCAGCACCCGAAAGGTTCCCGCCCTGGTCACCACGGGGGCCGCAATCCGGAGCAGAGCTTCGGCGTCCAGGAGGCCCTGGTCCGCCAGGCGGCACGCCTGCGCGAGACCTGCGGCTTCGTCCAGGAGTCCAAGCATGGCTGCGACGCTGGCACTGTAGCTGTCGGCATCCACCAGCAGCACCGACTTTCCCTCGGCAGCGAGTTCGGCGGCCATGTTGGCAGCGAGCATGGTCCGGCCCGGCGACCCGGCCGGGCCCCACACCGCAATGATCTGCCCGGCGCCGGATCCTTCCGGTCCCTCAGCGGCGGCACCGCCGGAGTGGTCGGGCGTCGGGCCGGGTCCCTCCGCGGCAGCACCGCCGGAGTGGCCGGGTGCCGGGCCGGCACCGGCCAAGCCGGGACCGCCTGCCCGCCGAAGCCGCTGGTCCGGTCCGGCCAGGCGTGCCACCGCCCCCGTGATGCGGCCGGCGAGGGCCGCGGCGTCGACGCCGGTGATGTCGGCGTCCACGCCGATCCCCAGCAGCCGGGCCTTTTCCTCCGGACTGTCGGTCAGTGCCAGAACGGCCACACCGACGGCGGACAACCGGTCGACCAGCGACGCCGTCAACTGCTCGCTGCCCTGCGCCACGACGGCGGCCCGGGCCAGGCCGCCCTGGCACGCCGCCAGCAGTTCCGCCAGTTCGCTGCACCGCCGGACGACGGATATCGGCCCGTGAAGCCGTTCCAGCCTGCCGACCAAGTCTTCGCGCGAATCCCCGACAGTGACGACCGGTATGCTCATCGGCCCGTGCCTCCGGGGTTCCACACCACGGAGATCTTGGCCTTGTTGGCCTGCGCGCCCAGCAGATTGGGCATCTGCCCGTCCGTTACCAGCACCATCACGACGGTGGACCGGGCAGACCCCAGCGCGGTGCTGCCCGGGGTGATCTGGGCGACTTCGGCGCCCGGCAACAGCAAGGCCGGCTGAATGAACCCGTTCCGGTCGTCGGGCAGCGCAACCCAGACGTCCACCCGCGACCCGGCAACCGCCTGCGGCGGCAGCGCCTCATCGATGGTGACCGCGACCGGTTTCCGGTCCAGGCCATCGGCCTGCCCGAAGCTCCCGCGCGGCACCAGTTGGTCCTTGCCAATTCTCTGGACGGCAACGAGCCCGTCCGGCACGCCGGACGCGGGCGTCAGATACTGCTGCTCCACATCGCCCAGGCGGACCTTGACGCGGTTCAATTTGTCCGGGGTCAGCTTTTCGCCCACGGCGATCGCCTCCCGTGCGGTGTAGGCCTCAGCTGTCTGGTCCGCGCCGCCGACCAGGGAGGTGACTCCTGCAACGGAGGCCAGGACGAGTAGGATGCCGATGAGGAGCCTGGGATCTTTCCAGGATGGTTTCTTCAGCCGCGCCCCTCCGGCCACCGTGCTCCCGCTCATGCGCCTGCTCCCCCCCGTAGTCGCCGCCCGGCACCGGCCGGGCCCCATCATTGTTACGCCTTCGCGCCCTGACGGGAAGATGCCGGAACAAAGAAGTGCAAACTGTGGATATCGGGCCCAGACGAATCCATTGGTGGCAAAATGAAGTCATGCCCCGATTCCTGACCCTTGCCGACGTCGCAGAGCAGCTCCAGATCAACGCCCCTGCCGCCTACGCGCTTGTGCGCAGCGGCCAGCTCAAGGCCATTCAGGTGGGCGGCCGCGGCCAGTGGCGTGTCGAGGAAAGGATGCTCGAGCAGTACATCGAGGAACGGTACGCCGAGGCAAGCCGGATGATCGAAGAGGCCAAGTCCAAGACCCGCTGAGCCCGGCGTCCCCCGTGGGCTGCGGGCCCGGCCCAGTCATCGTGCCTCGTAGCCCGCAGCCCTGGCCGACCTGATGCCGGCCAGCGCGGCAAAAGGGATCGTCGCCAAGTGCCGGACGTTGGCCGCCCGCCGGTCCTCGCCTTCGCCGGTGACCGCCAGGTCAAGGTAGTCGCGACCGACCCGGTCAATCACCCCGTGGAGCGTCGTTTCACCCGTTGAGCCGCCGGAGATCAGGACAGCGAGGCCGGTGCGGTCCCGTGCCAGCCCGCGCAGGGCGCTGGCCAGGCCCAGTCTTTGCCGGACCTTGGACGGCTCGGGCACGGCGAGCCGCGAGAGCCCGAGATAGCGAACCGCCGAGGCATAGGGAACCAGCACCTGATGCGTGGGTTCATCCAGCACGAGCGCCTGGCTCCCCGCATGGCATAGGGTCCCCTGGAACGTCGATCCGGATGCAAGCTCGACCACGATCAGCAGCCCCAGTGAGCCGCGCAGCCGGTCCGCGAGTTCCACCGCAGCCGACTCTGACCGGGTCCGCTCCGCGATTTCCGCGTCGAGATCCAGCCGCTCGCTGGCGGCCAGCTGTGTCTCCAGGTCGTCAAAAAGGGCATCCCAGCGCATGGCGTCAGCGTAGGCGCGCCAGGCCACGGGGGTCAACAACGCCTTTTTGAATTTTCTCTGGACAAATAGCCTCCCACGGGATCAAACTATGTTCAATTGCATCAAACTGCATCAAACGACATCAGTTTCCGGTCACTACAGGCGAGGCGGTCAGACCATGAGGGCAGCAGATTTCCGACAACCCCGGCGCCGCCGCGTGTTCCACACCGACGCGGCCATGGCCGCCGTCATCTTGTTGCTCGGAGCTTTCCTTGCCGCCAACGGCGGGAGCATCATCCAGCGCTGGCGGTCATCCCCGGGCCGGCAGCAGCCCCTCGGGCTCGAGGACCAACTGGGCCTCGCGGCCAACACGGCCGGCCTGATCGTCATCGTCTGGTGGGCCATGACCTTTGCCATTGCCGTCGCGGCAGCACTCCTCGACCGCTGCGGGGACGCCCGCGCCGCCTCGGCTGCCGGAAAGTTCACCCCCGTCTTCATGCGTCGTCTGGCCCTGGCCGCGGTCGGACTCCAGCTGGTCACCGTACCGCTGGCCACCGCTTCTCCCCTGCCGGCTGGCCCTGGATCTCCGGGGGCCGCGCCGGCCGCATGCGCTGCGTGGACACCGACGACAGTCCCGGCCACACCCGGGACTCCCCCGCCGGCCGCCAATGCAACCCCCGGGCCGGCGCCGCAGCCGGCGCCTCCGGCCGTCGCCCATCCACAATGGCGCCCACTCAGCCCGGCCGTCGAACCCGGCCCCCTGGCGGGACACCCGCTGCGCCAGCAGCAGCCCGGAGCCCTGGCCGCGGAGGTGACGGTCCGCGCCGGGGATTCGCTGTGGAGCCTGTCCGCTGCCCGCCTGGGGCCCTTCGCATCCGACGTCGACATCGCCCGGGACTGGCCCCTGATCTACCAGGCCAACAGCGACATTATCGGCGGGAACCCCAGCCTCCTGCGGCCGGGCCAGGTGCTCCAGCTGCCGCCCGGGCACTGAATCCGCAGATGCCGCGGGACGCCTTCAACGGCTTCGCCGAAACCGCCAGCAACGCCACGACCGCACGGCAGTCCAAACCGCCAGCCAACCGCAAAGGAAGCACGATGAGCGCCCAGCCCAGCCCCCGCGACGCCGGGGAAGCCCCCGCATCCGCTGCCACGCCGCTGCGTCTGGTGCCCGGGGGCGCCGACCCTGCCACCCCTGACCCGGCCACCCCCGCGTCCAGTCCCGGCCTTCCGGCAACGCCGCTGCGCGTGACCGATGAGGACCGCGAGATCTGTGCGATCTCCCGCAGCACGGTGCAGGCCGCCATCGAGGTGCTGGCGGGCACCCGGCCGGCGCAGCAGCTCGCCCGGCGGCTCGACGAACGCTGCCTCGCGGCCCTGCAGCACCGGGCCGCCCTGACCCGGAGGGTGGCGTGCGGCGCGTCACCAACCGCCGGACGCCTGCACCGCAACCCCGCAGTCCGCTCCGTCCGGGCCTGCCGGGTCTCCGCCGACGTCTATGAGGCCAGTGCCGTCGTGGTCGAGGAGCTGCGGGTCCGGGCGGTCGCCTTGAGGCTGGAGCGCAGCAGGCTTGCCTGGCGGGTCACCGTGCTGGAAATCGGCTGACAGCCGCGATAAGTCGTCCGTGGAAACCGCTGGGGGCAGACTCACGGAACCGAGGAAAGGAGGAGGAAGCAGCAACGAAAGAGGACCGGAGCATGCTCCGGTCCTCTTTCGTTGCTGCGCCGTTGGGGCTGGCTGCTGCGGCCGGTCGGCAGCCGGTCAGCGCCGCTTTTTCTTGTTCGCGCGGCGCGGTGAGTCCTGCGCGGCCTTGGCCGGGTTGCCGGAGCGGCCGGAGGCCTTGGCCTCGACGCGGGTCTGGGCCGAACCGTCCTCGCCGGGTGCCGTGTACTGCAGCTGGGCCGGCTTTTCGGGAGCTTCCAGCCCGGCAGCCCGGATCTGCGGCTCGTGGTGTTCGGTGTGCTGGCCTGCCCCGTCCGCCACGACGACGTCCTCGGCCGGGGTCACCTCGACCTCGAGATTGAACAGGAAGCCGACGCTCTCCTCGCGAATGGCCTCCATCATGGACTGGAACATGATGAAGCCCTCGCGCTGGTATTCCACCAGGGGATCGCGCTGGGCCATCGCACGCAGGCCGATGCCTTCCTTCAGGTAGTCCATCTCATAGAGGTGCTCCTGCCACTTGCGGCCGATCACGGACAGGACAACACGGCGCTCAAGCTCGCGCATGCTCTCCTGGCCGATGGCTTCCTCGCGTGCCTGATAGACCAGTCGCGCATCGGAGAGGATCTCCTCCCGGAGGAAGTCCACGGTGATCCGCGACTTTCCGCCGGCCTCGTCGATGAGGTCGCGCGGGGTGACGCTCACGGGATAGAGGGTTTTGAGGTTGGACCACAGCAGGTTGAAGTCCCAGTCGTCGCCGGTGCCCTCCGCGGTGGCTTCCTCGATGGACGAGTTGATCGTGTCTTCCAGGAAAAACTGGACCTTCTCGTGAAGGTCATCGCCCTCAAGGATGCGGCGTCGGTCACCGTAGATGGCCTCGCGCTGGCGGTTCAGGACGTCGTCGTACTTCAGGACGTTCTTCCGCTGTTCGGCATTGCGGCCTTCCACCTGGCCCTGGGCCGAGGCGATGGCGCGCGAGACAAGCTTGGATTCGAGCGCGACGTCGTCGGGCACCGAGCTGTTCATCAGCCGTTCAGCCGCGCCCGAGTTGAACAGGCGCATCAGGTCGTCGGTGAGTGAGAGGTAGAACCGGGACTCACCGGGGTCGCCTTGGCGGCCGGAGCGGCCGCGCAGCTGGTTGTCGATCCGGCGGGATTCGTGCCGTTCGGTGCCCAGCACGTACAGCCCGCCGAAGCTGAGGACCTCCTCGTGTTCGTCCTTGACCGACTGTTTGGCCGCTTCGAAGGCTGCGGGCCAGGCCGCTTCGTATTCCTCGGAGTTTTCCTCAGGGTCCAGGCCGCGCTTGGCGAGTTCGGCGACGGCGGTGAACTCGGCGTTGCCGCCGAGCATGATGTCGGTACCGCGGCCCGCCATGTTGGTCGCCACGGTCACGGCGTCCTTGCGGCCGGCCTGGGCCACAATCGCGGCCTCACGGGCGTGGTTCTTCGCGTTCAGGACCTCGTGCCGGACGCCTTCCTTGGCCAGCAGCCTGGAGAGGTATTCGCTCTTTTCGACGCTCGTGGTGCCGACCAGGATCGGCTGGCCCTTGGCGTGCCGTTCGGCGATGTCCTTGACGACGGCGTCGAACTTGACGGCCTCGTTCTTGTACACGAGGTCGGCCTGGTCGATGCGCGTCATGTCGCGGTTGGTGGGAATCGCGACGACGCCGAGCTTGTAGGTGCTCATGAACTCGGCGGCTTCGGTCTCGGCGGTACCGGTCATACCGGCGAGCTTGTCGTACATGCGGAAATAGTTCTGCAGCGTGACCGTGGCGAGCGTCTGGTTTTCGGCCTTGATCTCGACGCCTTCCTTCGCCTCAATGGCCTGGTGCATGCCTTCGTTGTAGCGCCGGCCCGCGAGGATACGGCCGGTGTGCTCATCGACGATCAGCACCTCGCCGTCGAGGATGACGTAGTCCTTGTCCCGCTTGAAGAGTTCCTTGGCCTTGATGGCGTTGTTCAGGAACCCGATCAGGGGGGTGTTGGCTGACTCGTAGAGGTTGTGGATGCCGAGGT
This sequence comes from Pseudarthrobacter linnaei, assembly GCF_055412825.1. Lineage (NCBI taxonomy): Bacteria > Bacillati > Actinomycetota > Actinomycetes > Micrococcales > Micrococcaceae > Pseudarthrobacter > Pseudarthrobacter linnaei. The sequence goes on along the minus strand of NZ_JBVAYX010000011.1, from coordinate 75,360 downwards.
AGTCCTCGACCTTTTCGATGCCGGCTTCCAGCACACCGACGGTGCGCTTCTTTTCGTCGACCTCGTAGTCCTCCTCCGGCTTGAGCCGGGTGACGACCTTGGCGAACTCGCTGTACCAGCGGTTCGTGTCGCCCTGGGCGGGGCCGGAGATGATGAGCGGGGTCCGTGCCTCATCGATGAGGATGGAGTCCACCTCATCGACGATGGCGAAGTGGTGGCCGCGCTGGACGAGTTCGGACTTGTCCCACGCCATGTTGTCGCGCAGGTAGTCGAAGCCGAATTCGTTATTGGTGCCGTAGGTGATATCCGCGGCGTACTGCTCTCGCCGCAGGGCGGGGTCCTGGTTGGACAGGATGCAGCCGCTGCTCAGGCCGAGGAACCGGTACACACGGCCCATGAGGTCCGACTGGTATTCGGCCAGGTAGTCGTTCACGGTGATCACGTGCACACCCTGGCCGGCGAGGGCGTTGAGGTAGGCCGGAGCGGTCGCCACGAGGGTCTTTCCTTCACCGGTCTTCATTTCGGCGATATTGCCCAGGTGCAGGGCGGCGCCGCCCATCAGCTGGACGTCGAAGTGCCGCATGCCAAGGGTGCGGGAGGAGGCTTCGCGGACGGCGGCGAACGCCTCAGGCAGGAGATCATCGAGTTGCTCGCCGTCGACGTGGCGTGCGCGGAGACGGTCGGTCTCCTCGCGCAGTTCGGCGTCGGTGAAGGTCTGGAAAGAACTTTCAAGGGCATTAATGGAATCGGCATAGTTCCGCAGTTGCCTCAGGGTTTTTTTGTCACCCGTGCGGAGAAGTTTTTCGATAAGTGATGCCACGTGAAGTTGCTCCCAGTCTCAAGCTGCCGAATTCTGGCGTTTTTAGTCTACGGGAGAGACGCAGGGCCGGTTACGCCTGTTCCCTCTGAGCGGATACACTGCTTCCTGCCCCGGACACGGCGTCCGCGAGCGCCGGAGCCAGGTCTCCTTTGGGGGAGACAACGACCCTGTCCAGTTCCAACCACTCTGCCATGAGCTGCAGTTCCGCGGCGAGTTCGACGGCGGTGTCGGCGGGAGCTCCGGGCTCCGCGTGGGCGGCCCTCGCCAGGAGGAGGCCGTTCGTCCGGTCGGCTTTGAGGTCAATGCGGGCCACGATCCGCTCGCGAAGCAGGAACGGCAGCACGTAATAGCCGAAGCGGCGTTTCGGCTCCGGGGTGTAGATCTCGATGCGGTAGTGGAACCCGAACAGGGCCTCCAGGCGCCGCCGCTCAAAGACCAGCGAGTCGAAGGGGCACAGCAGCGCGCGGCCGGTGGCCGTGCGCGGGAGTTTCGCCTCGATGTGCCGGTAGACGGGTTTGTTCCAGCCGGACACGGTGACGGGGACCAGCCTGCCGGCGTCGGCGAGGTGTTCGACGGCGGTGGCGGACGCACGCATGGGCGTCCGGAAGTAATCGGCGAAGCACCGCAGCGTGCCGATCCCGTGCGCCCGGGCGGCGGCGTCGATCAGGCGGACCAGCGCGGCCTCCGGGTCCGGCCCGGCATCCGGGGCGGCGTCGGGATCCGGCCGTACGGGCAGGACCTTGGCGGTGAGCGTGTAGCGGCGTTCAAAGGAGTCGGTGCGGGAGGCTGCCGAGATCAGGCCCGCTTCGAAGAGGTGCTCCAGCACCCGCTTCACGGCGTTCCAGTTCCAGCCCCAGTTGTCCTGTTGCCGGTCCTCCACATGGCCCAGCCGGGCGGTGAGTTCGGCAGCGGTCATCGGCCGGCCTGCGGCGAGCGCGCCAAGCACCCGGGCCGCGACGCCGCTCCGCAGCTCGGGATCCATGGAGTGGGCCCCCACCCATGTGCGGCTCTGCCACAGGCGCAGGTCCTGGAAATGGTCGGGACGGATAAAGCTGGCCTCGTGGGCCCAGTACTCCATCATGCGGCGCGGGTGGCGCCCCGCCATCCGGTCCAGGATGGTGCGGTCGTAGTTCCCCAGGCGGGAAAAGAACGGCAGGTAATGGCTCCGGGACAGGACGTTGACGGAGTCGATCTGGACCAGCTGGAGGCGGGCAAAGGTACGGCCCACCGCCCGTGCAGTCACGGGTCCGGCGGGCCGTACCTTATCCAATCCCTGGGCTGCCAGTGCGATCCGCCGGGCCTGCTGGAGGCTCAGCGATTCCTGCACGTCAGCCCCTTCGTTGGATAGTCAGCACCAGCTTATGCGCTGGCCGGCTCATCCTCGGAACGGTACGCAAGGATCTTCTCTTCCAGCGGAGCCGGCGCCTCACCCGGCTCGCAGGTCTGGTCGAGGGAGATCACTCCGTATGTCCACCCATCCCGGCGGTACACAACCGACGGCGCCTTGGTCTCCTTGTCCACGAAGAGGTAGAAGTCGTGACCCACGAGTTCCATGTTGTCGACCGCGTCGTCGAGCGTCAGGGATGCGGCGGGGAAAACCTTCCGGCGGATGAGCACCGGCGAGTCGCCGGCCGGGATATCGTTCTCGACCTCATACGGTGATTTCTCGGCCGGAGCTTCCTGGGGCTCCAGCCAGGAACTCGCCTCGACGTAGATGGGCTCGCTGGTGCTTGCCGGCGCGAGCGTTGCCGTCGCCTCGGTGACGGACTTGGGGGTATGCCTGCCGTGGTGGACCTTTTTGCGGTCCTTCGCCCGGCGCAGGCGTTCAAGAAGCTTGTTATAGGCGAGGTCGAACGCGGCAAACTTGTCCGCGGCGCTGGCTTCGGCACGAATCACGGGACCCCGTCCCAGGACGGTCAGCTCAACCGTGAGCATCTCGTCGGTCTGCCGGGCCTTGGTCTCCTTGGAAACCTTCGCGTCCACCCTCTGGACCTTGTCCCCCAGCGACGCGATCTTCGAGATCTTCTCGTCGGCGTACTCGCGGAACCGGTCGGAGACCGTCAAATTACGTCCGCTGATCATGAACTCCATGGTGCCCTCCAAATGACTTCGGTGACACGACGGCGGCACTTCCTGGGGCTGGTCTGACTGACAGTCGAGCCCCTTTCCGAGCCGCTATCGACAGGTACATCTGTTCTTGGTACCCATCTCCGACGTTAGTTCATAGCCCCCTCTTATTCATCCTTTTTTGGTTTATTTTTTTCCTTGACATGGCGGTTCCCCTGCCATTGCACCGTCCGAGGCGCCGAAGTCGAGGGTGCCGGGCGGGCGTGTCGCGGCGACGACCACGGCGCCCCTCACCACGGCGCCGGCCGCCCGCAGCGCCCGGGCCGCCTCGGCCAATGTGGCCCCGGTGGTGAGCACGTCGTCGACGATGATGCACGGCCGGCCGTTCACCTCCGGAGCGAACAGCCCCCGGCGGACCCGCATGGATCCCCGCACCCGCTGTGCGCGGTCCCCGCGGCCCAGCCCCTTCTGTCCGCCGGGCGCTCCCCGGGCTCCCGGGAGGCGGTGCGCCGCCCCGGACCGCAGCCCGGGCAGAGCCTCCCCTGCCGCTCCCCCGGCCGTCGCGGCAGCGGCCCGCAGTCCGGCCTTCCGGAGCGCATGGACGGTCGTGAACCCGGTGCCCGGCCCGCTTCCCGGGGCCCGGATCCGCCGCATCCTGCCCAGCAGCACGTGGACCGGGCTGAAGCCCCGCTTCCGGTAGGCACCCCTGCTGGTTGGCACGGGCACGAGCAGCAGCCCCGGGGCCTCCCCGGCAGCGGCCCGAATGGCCCTGGCCAGTCCTTGCGACAACACCTCCGCAAGCTGTCCCTGGCCGTGGCTCTTGAAGGACAGGACGGCCTGCGCCAGCTCTGCCCGGTACGCGCCGGCGGCCACGACTGGAAGGAGCACGGAGCCGTCCACATCCATCAGGGCGGGTGCCTGGGCCTCTGCCCGGAACGGCCGGCGCATCAGCAGCCGGACCTGTCGTTCGCAGCCCCCGCAAAGCGCCCGATCCTCAGCGCCGCAGCAGACGCAGTCGACCGGTGCCGCGAGTGCCAGCACCTCGCCCGCCGCCCCATCCACCAGCCGCGCCAGTGCCCGGCGGTAGTCCCCGCGGTGTCTCGCCGCGGCCGTTGCCGCCGGTGCCAGATCAGGGTCAGTGATGGCACTGATCCGGCAGCCGCCGCGGAATCCTCTGAAAGTCCCCACAGACACTAGGTTCCGTCGGCCCGGCATATGGCGGCAGGGCCGTGGCACGCCATGTGGAAAAGTCGTCCCTCCCGGAGACCCTGTGGTCCCTACCCCGGATAGGACGGGTCGACCGGGCCCTTGAGCTGCGGCGACCAGCCGTTGCCGGTCCGCTGGAAGATCCCTTCCGTGGACTGCGCGTAGATCTCCTCCCGGCCGTTCCCGGCGCTGAGCGCCGTGAGTCCCGGCCATGGTGCAAGCTGCTGCGGCTGGGACGCGGTGAGCGACAGCAGTTCAGGGGTGACGGATTCGCCCGGGGAGCCCTTCATCACGGCGACTGTGCTGTCATCCACCCACACACCCTGGTCCGGATCGTTGGTCGCCAGCAGGGTTATTGGCACGGTGAGGTCTTTGGGCGTGCCGTCCGCGGCACGGACCACCCCCGCGACCTGGACCTTGGTCTCGCCGTTCTGCTCCGTGAGGACAAGGGCGCGCGTGCCCTCGCGGGAGACCCGGAGCTCCTTGACGGACCGTCCGGCGAGCCAGGCCGGGGACAGCGTCACCGCGGGGACGCCTGAGCCCGCCGCCACGCCGACGGGCCGGTGCGCGATGATTTCCGTAGCGCCGTTGGCCCCTGGCCCCGCCGTCCAGACCCAGTCGTACCAATCAAAGGAGGGCCGGGTCAGCGTGGAGCGGGTGGTCAGTGCCCTGGCGGGCTGCCCGGGCACTACGGAGTACAGCGTGCCGCGGCCGGCGTTGAGGAAGGCCGCGGCCTGCGAGACGGGTGACTCCGCCGGGGCCCGCGGCGCCAGTGCCGCGACAGGCTGGATGTCCGGAAGCGGCGAGATCCGGTTGTTCTCATACCGGACCAGGCCGTTGTCGCTGACGGCGATCTGACGGGCCGGAACGTACTTGTCCCGGATCGGCGGGAGAACCGAACCGTTGTCCTCGACACGCACCAGGTCCTGGTTGGCCCGGAGCTCAACGTTGATGACATCGGGCTGGCTACGGAAGGTCAGGGCAAGCTGGGTCTGCATCCGCAGCCGGTCCTCGTTGGACGCCTCCACGAGGTCCTTTGCCGTGAGGTCCACCTGGGCGGCGCCGGAGACGACCGGGACAGACTCGCGGGCCAGCTTGATGCCGGAGGGGAAGGCGCTGACGACGGCACCCTTGAGGTACGGGGCCGGACCGCCGAGGAGCGCGCTGGTCATGGCCTTGACGGTCTTCTTCTTGATGAACCACCGGACATCCGGCACCGCGTAGGTGAAGGTCGGGTCATAGAAATAGATCGGGTAAGCGCCGTAGATGACCTTGAACGTCTCTTCCGGGATCGCCGTGCCGTCCGGGAGTTCCGCAATCCGCCATTCACCGTCCACCTGGGTCAGGGTGGCAGGGATGTTCTCCTTGGTGCCCTCCGGCAGCTGGGTCGCCACCCCGTCCGCGTCGACGGAGTAGGAAACGTCCAGTTCATAGTTGAAGACGTTTTCGACGCCCGTCGGCACAACGCGTGCGGCACGGAAGACGAGCGCCCGCTGGTCCGGCTTCCAGGTGACCGACGATGCCTGGGTCAGGTACTGGCGCGCCACCGCGTAGTCGTCCTCGTAACCGCTGCCGGCGAGGTAGAAGTCCTCGATGACGGCTTCCGGCGCGGCGCCCTCACGCGGCGCGGACGGGAAGAAGACGGGGGCATTCTTGGGGTTCCCGGCGCTCTCGTCAGTGCTTTTTCCCACCGGACCCGAGCGGGGGATCTGGGCGCATGAGGTCAGCAGGAACAGCAGGACTGCCAGCAGGGCGGCCGCCGCGCGGGTGGTTGTCCGGATGGAAGCGTTCATGACCCGTCCTTCCTTCCGGTTCCGGCTGTTCCGGGGACCGTGGCTCCGCTTCCGGCCGCGCGGCCATCCCGCGTCCCGGCGTCGGACGTGCGGGCGGCGTCGTTCCGGCCGTCGGTGCGTGGCGGCGGCGAGTGGTCCAGCAGCAGCATGGTCCGGTCGCTGCCTGCACCCTGGACTCCGACGTCGACCGGCTCCAGCTGGAGGGGGGACTTCGCGATGGTCTCGCCCTGGCGCAGCGCGAGGGTGAGGCGGAAGTTGGCGCCGCCGCCTTTCCTCCCCCAGGCCTGCAGCCAGCCGTTGTGAAGTTTCGTGTCCTCGGCGGCGATGGACAGTCCGAGGCCGCTGCCTCCCGTGGTGCGCGCCCTGGCCGGGTCGGCACGCCAGAACCGGTCGAACACACGGGCCGCTTCCGCGGGGGTCATGCCGATGCCGTGGTCGCGGACGGCCACGGCCACGGCATTGTCGTTGGCGGCCACGGAAATATTCACCGGACGGCCCTCGCCGTGTTCCAAAGCATTCAGGACGAGGTTGCGCAGGATCCGGTCGATTCGGCGGTCATCCATGTCCACGATGATGCTGCCCGCGGGCGCGTTGAGGGTGACCTCGGAGCCGTACTCGGCGGCCACCGGGGCCACGCCTTCCATCACATGCGAAACGAGCTGCACGATGTCTCCCGGTTCAGCGTCGAGCGTGGCCACCCCGGCATCGAAGCGGGAGATCTCCAGCAGGTCGGCCAGCAGGGACTGGAAACGCTCCACCTGGTTGTAGAGCAGCTCCGCGGAGCGCTTGTTGATGGGGTCGAAGTCCCCGCGCGCGTCGTAGAGCACTTCGGCGGCCATCCGCACGGTGGTGAGCGGGGTCCGCAGTTCGTGCGAGACGTCGGAAACGAACCGCTGCTGCATCTGGGACAGCGTGGCGAGCTGGGTGATCTGCTCCTGGAGGCTGGCGGCCATGTGGTTGAAGGAAGCTCCGAGCCGGGCCACCTCGTCCTCGCCCTTGACCACCATGCGTTCCTGCAGCTGGCCCGCGGCGAGCTTCTCGGAGACGAGCGCGGCATGGCTGACGGGGCTGACGACGTTCCGGGTCACGTACCAGGCGACCGCGCCGATGAGCAGCGCCAGCACCGCGCCGCCGGCCAGGAGAACGTTCTGGATCTCGTTGAGGGTCTTCTGGGCCGTATTGAGGTCATAGATCAGGTACAGCTCGTAGACCGTGCCATTGAAGGTGACCTTGTTGCCGACGGCAATTCCGGGGCGATCCTCGGTGCCCACCGGGAACTCCGTGGAGGCCCAGAACTGCTCCTTCCCGGAATCCTGCACGGCCTTGCGCAGTTCCGGCGGAATAACGCTGATGGTGAGCTGGTCCGAAGCCCGCGATTCGACCCAGCGGTTGCGCGGTTTGGTCTGTTCGGGCATCGCCTCGAAGACGTACCGCCGCTGGATCACGGAGCCGCGGCCCTCGACGGCGTTCAGGGTGTCATAGACGAGCGTGATGACGCTGGACTGGTCGGTGACCTGGGCGCCGTCGAACGTGTCCTGGATCTGCTTGACGTTGTAGCGCGTCTCCGATTCGGCCTGGACGAGCCGTTCCTGGAAGAGGTTGTTGGCGATCTGGTTGGACAGGTACGCCCCGACGACGGCGAACGACGCGACCGCAAGCATGAGGGTCGTCAGTACGGTTCGGAATTGCAGCGACCGCCGCCACTTGCGGTGCAGTGAGCGCAGCAGGTAGCGGATGCCCGGAAGCAGGCGCGCTGCGCCGATGCTGACCAGACGCGTCACCCGCACGCCCACAATCCGTGCGCGCTTCACCCAGAGCCGGGTGCGGAAGCGCATGACCTGCCAGCCGGCGGCGAGGCCTGCAGGGCGAGGGGCGGCCGGTGCTGCAGCGGGTCCCGTGGTGCCAGATTCGGTGGTGCCGGATTCGGTGGTGCCGGGTCCGACGTCGGCCGGCCCGGAGGGGGCCAGGTCCGCCGCCGGGACGCTGGAAGCGGGCGCCGTCACGCCCGGTTCGCCGAGGTCAACAAAGGTGCGGGCGGCGTTCTCCGGAGCGCCCCGTTCCAGCGGGGCGCTCACCGGACCGGCTCCGGGGCGGCCGTCCCGCGGTTCAGGAACCTGCTTTGTAGCCGACACCACGGACCGTCAATACAACTTCGGGGGCTTCCGGGTCGCGTTCGATCTTGGACCTCAGCCGCTGGACGTGGACGTTGACCAGCCGGGTGTCGGCTGCGTGCCGGTAGCCCCAGACCTGTTCCAGGAGCAATTCCCGGGTGAAGACCTGCCAGGGCTTGCGTGCCAGCGCGACCAGCAGGTCAAATTCCAGGGGCGTCAGCGAGATGCGCTCGGTGCCGCGGCTGACCAGGTGTCCCGCGACGTCGATCGTGACGTCCGCGATGCGCAGCGTCTCCGGTGCCTTCTGGTCGCCGGGACGGAGCCGGGCCCGGACGCGGGCAACCAGCTCGGCCGGCTTAAAGGGCTTCGGAACGTAGTCGTCGGCCCCGGACTCAAGTCCGCGGACCACGTCCGAGGTGTCCGCCTTGGCGGTAAGCATCACGATCGGCACGTCGGACTCGGCCCGGATCTGGCGGCAGACTTCAATGCCGTCAATGCCCGGGAGCATGAGGTCGAGCAGCACGAGGTCCGGCTTGGCGGAGCGGAAAACGTCCAGCGCCTGCCCGCCGTCAGCGCAGAAGACGGGCTCGAACCCGTCATTGCGCAGCACAATACCGATCATCTCGGCCAGCGCCTCGTCATCGTCCACTACCAGAATGCGTGCCTTCATATGTATATATTCCCCTATTGAAATGGCTTTGTCGTATTCGGCGGTGCCCCGGCATGGCGCCGCAGGCACCCGTGCCACACATCCACGCTGCTGCGCGGCGTCCTGCCGGCTGTGACAAACCCCGCTCCGTCCCGCATGCTGTGGACAGGAACACATCAACCGGCCAGGAACCCCAGGAGGATTCTGTGAGCACCCCGATCTACCAGCGCGCCCTCGGCACTGACTATGCCCGGCTGCAACCGGAGCTGCAGGAGTATTTCTCGCTCACTCCCGGCTCCGGCCGCTACGGCGTCGGCGAGGGCGTGTTTGAGGTGGTCGGCTGCCGGCAGAAGTGGCTCCGTCCGCTGCTGCGTCTCGCCACCGGCGAGGAGTCCTTTTTCCCGGAATACGGGGAGGGCATCCGGTTCCGGATCGAGAACCACGCCCATCTGGACCCGTTCGGCCGTTCCAGCCTCACGGCCCGGCGCGAGATCTTTTTCCCGGGCACCACCCGCGTGTTCCACGACACCACGAGCTTCGATGATTCGGGCAGCCGGCACGGGCTGGTGGATTACGTCGGGCGGTACCGGCGGCTCGTCACGGACCTTTTCCCCAGCGTCACTGCCGGGGGCCGGCTGCGCGGGGTTTCGGAGGCATCACGGCTGTTCCTGGGTCCGCTGCGGATTCCTCTGCCGGGCGCCTTTGATGCCAAGGCCTACGCTGAGCAGTGGTGGGCGCCGGAGGAGGGGCCGGCCGGGAAGCACCGGATCCAGGTGAAGGTGATCCAGCCGCAGCTCGGGCTGGTCCTGGTCTACGCCGGGCATTTCGACTACCGGCTGGAACCATATCCGGGCGGCGTGGCGGCTCCGGGCTACCTTCCGGACCACGCCAGGCCGGACCGCTGGGAAGGCCGCAGCTGACGGTGCCCCGTGCCGGCGCTGCGTCCCGGCGCTATCCGAGCGCGAGCTGGTTGAGTCCGTCGGCGACCTGGGTCAGCCTGGTCAACACCGCCGTCGCGGCCGACGGCGAATACCGGGCCAGCCCTTCCGAGGGCGTCACCCGCAGGGCGCCCAGGGTCGAGGCCGGCAGTCCCAGCTGGCGCCACGGCCGCCAGACGGTTTCCACGACGTCGGCCACGCGGGGGAGCGCTACGGCGGGGTTGGAGACGTCCAGGGCACCGGCCCACAGCCGTTTGCCCGCCTCCACCGCGCCGGCGAGCTGTTCCCATTGGCGGGACGTCAGCGCCCGGAGGGGCACGGCAATCCCGTCGGCCCCGGCGGCCAGGATCCGGTCGAAGGGCGCCTCGACTTCGGGGACGGAGACAACAACCTCGACGGCACCGGCCGCCCGGAGGGCATCGATGACCAGCTGCCAGGCGTCGGTGGCCTCCCTGCCCGGCACGGAGCGCAGGCTCCGGTAGCCGCTGGAGGTGGGAATAGTGCCGGCCAGCACCGAAGCGATCTCCGGCTCGTCGATCTGCACGGTGATCCGCGCCCCGGGGGCCGCCACAGCCACCCGGCTGAGGTAGCTGCCGGCACCCGCCGCCAGGGAGGCCGCCAGGTCCCGCCGGGCGCCGTGGTCGATGAGGGCACGTTCCCCGTTGTGCAGGTGCAGGCCCGCGGCGAGGCTGAGCGGACCGCGGAGCTGGACCTTGATGTCCTGCGCCGGGGTGTCCTCGGCGCCGATCACATCGGCGAGGATGTTGATGTCCGTGGACAGGGCAGAACGCGCCCGCTTGAAATCCTTCCCGGGCCGGTCCACGATCCGCCAGCCATAGGGCTGGACGTCCACGGCCAAGTCCACCAGCAGGGACGCTGTCCGGCCGAGCGCGTCGGAGCCGACGCCCCGGTCGGGGAGCTCGGCCAGGAAGGGCAGGTGTGGGCTGCCGAGCTCGCCGCGGATGATCCGCGCGGCCTCGACCGGGTCTTCGCCGGGCCAGGTGCCCAGGGCGGTGGCGGTGACCTGTTCCGGCTCCGCGGCCAATGGTGCGGCCACGGCTAGGCGGTGGCGGAGACGGCCGGGCCGGCCGCCCCGGGGACGTGGCCGGCAGACCCGGAGCGTCCGGCATCCGAAGCCTGGGTACCGGCAGCCTGGGTACCGGCAGCCAGCGAGGCTTCGTGGTCCTCGGCAATGGCCTCGTGGTGCCGGATGACCTCGCCGATGATGAAGTTGAGGAACTTCTCGGCGAACGCCGGATCCAGGTGGGCCTCCGCAGCGAGCCGCCGCAACCGCGCGATCTGCGCCGCCTCCCGGCTGGGGTCTCCGGCGGGAAGCTGGTGGGTTGCCTTGAGGAATCCGACCTTCTGGGTGGCCTTAAAGCGCTCCGCGAGAAGGTAGACGAGGGTGGCATCGATGTTGTCGATGCTGGAGCGGATCGACAGCAGCTCCGCCATCACCCCGGGATCCACCTGACCGGCCAGCGAGCTGGCCCCGGGGTCATAGGAATCGGCGTCGGGATGAGTCTGGTTCTGCTCGGTCATTGACCCAGTCTAGGGGCACCGGCGCTAATCACTTCTGCTGTTAAGTGCCGGCGGCACGGCTGGTACACGAGCTTCCTGCGCGCCGCCGGACGCCGCTTCCGTGGGCGCACGACGGGACATGCCCACCGTTCGCAGCGAACGGTGGGCATGTCCCCGGGTGCTGCCGCCAGTGCGGCCTAGCCTTGAAGCACGGCGCGGAATTCCTCCCGGCGCCGGGCCTGCTCATCCGGATCCGGAACCGGCAGGGAGGCGATCAGCTTCTTCGTGTACGCGTGCTGCGGATTGCCCATGACCTGGTTCCCGAGCCCCTGCTCCACCATCTTTCCCTTGTAGAGCACGCCCACCCAGTGGGAGAGGATGTCCACCACGGCGAGGTCGTGGCTGATGAACAGGGCGGCAAATCCGAACTCGGCCTGGAGGTCCTTGAACAGCTCCAGCACCACGGCCTGCACCGACACGTCCAGGGCCGATGTGGGCTCGTCGGCGATCAGCAGCTTCGGGTTCAGGATCAGCGCCCGCGCCAGGGAGGCACGCTGCCGCTGGCCGCCGGAGAGCTCATGCGGGAACCGGTCGGCGTAGGCGGCCGGCAGCTGCACGGCTTCCAGCAGCTCCCGGGTCCGTTGCCTGGCCTGGGCCGGGGTCGGCTTGGTGTGGATGATCAGGGGTTCGGCGATGCAGTCCCCGATGGTCAGCTGCGGATTGAAGGACGCGGCCGGGTCCTGGAACACGAACCCGATCTCCTTGCGCAGTGGTTTGAAGGTGCGCTCCTTCAGGTCGAGCATTTCATAGCCCAGCACCTTCAGGCTGCCGCCGGTGGTGCGGTTCAGGCCCGCGATAGCCCGCCCGATTGTTGTCTTGCCGGACCCGGACTCCCCCACGAGGCCGAAGACCTCGCCCTCGGACAGGGTGAAGCTCACCCCGTCCACCGCCTTGAAGGCGGGGGTTCCCAGCCGGCCGGGGTACTCGATGGTCAGGTTCTTGGCCTCGACGAGCACCTTGCCGCCCTGGTGCGCCCGCTGGGTCAAGCCTTCAGAGGCGGAGTTCCTGCCCAGGTGCGGGACCGCGGCCAGGAGCTTCCTGGTGTAGTCCTGCTTCGGCTCGGCAAAGAGCACCCGCGAGGAGGCCTCCTCCACGACGTCGCCCTGGTACATCACGACGACGCGGTCGGCGAGGTCCGCCACCACCCCCATGTTGTGGGTGATGAGCACGATCGAGGTGCCGTACTGGTCCCGGAGGTCCCGGAGGAGCTCGAGGATTTCCGCCTGAACAGTGACATCCAGGGCGGTGGTGGGCTCGTCGGCGACGATGAGCCCCGGGTTCAGGGCCAGCGCGGCGGCGATGACCACGCGTTGTTTCTGTCCGCCGGAAAACTGGTGCGGGTAGTAGTTGACCCGCGTTTCCGGGTCCGGGATGCCCACCTTGCGGAGCGCCTCGATGGCGCGCGACTTGGCTTCCTTGGCGCTGACCCGGCCCGCTCCCCCGCGGCCGGCGTGCGCGCGGATGCCTTCGGCGATCTGCCAGCCCACGGTGAAGACGGGGTTGAGTGCCGTGGACGGCTCCTGGAAGACCATGGCCACGTCCCGGCCGCGGATCTGCCGGAGCTTTGCCGCACTGACACTGATCACGTTGTTGCCGTTGATCAGCACCGCACCGGAGCTGATGGCGGTTTCGGGGAGCAAGCCCAGGATGGTCTTCGCGGTGACGGTCTTGCCGGAGCCCGATTCGCCCACAATGGCCACGACCTCGCCGGGGTTGACCTCAAGACTTACATCCTTGACGGCGTAGACGTCGCCGGCGTCCGTGGCGAACGTGACCTTGAGGTGGTCGATGTCCAGAACCGGACCGGCACCGGGGCCGGTGCCGTGCTGGTCGATGTTGATGGTCATGAACTTCTCGCTTCTGCTTCGAGTGCAGCCTGGGCGCCGGTGGTGGAATCCGGGCCACCCTTGCCGGAGACCGCCTTCTTGCGGCCCCGCAGGCGGGGGTCGTTAAGGTCGTTGATGCTCTCGCCGACCAGCGTCAGGCCCAGGACGGTGAGGACGATCGCCAGGCCCGGGTACACCCCTGTCCACCAGATGCCGGACGTGGTGTCCGCCAGGGCCTTGTTGAGGTCGAAGCCCCACTCGGCGGCCGACGTCGGCTCAATGCCGAAGCCGAGGAAGCCCAGGCCGGCGAGGGTCAGGATGGCCTCGGAGGCGTTGAGCGTGAAGATCAGGGGCAGGGTGCGGGTGGCGTTCTTGAAAACGTGGAGGCGCATGATCCGGATGTCGGAGGCGCCCACGACCTTGGCCGATTCCACGAACGGTTCCGCCTTCAGCCGGATGGTCTCGGCCCGGATGACGCGGAAGTACTGCGGGATGAAGACAACGGTGATGGAAATCGCCGCCGCGAGGATGCCGCCCCAGAGGCTGGACCTGCCGCCGCTGATGGCGATCGCCATGACGATGGCCACGAGCAGCGGCGGGAAGGCGTAGATCGCGTCGGCAATCACCACGAGGGTCCGGTCCAGCCAGCCGCCGATGTAACCGCTGACCAGGCCAAGGATCACGCCGATGAAGATCGACATGATCACGGCCACAATAATCACCAGGACGGCGGTCTGCGCCCCCCAGACGACGCGGGAGAAGACGTCGTAGCCGCCAACGGTGGTTCCCATCAGGTGCTTTCCGCCGGGCGCTTGCTGTGCCGGGAAGCCGCCCTCGGCGTCGGAAATCTGGGAGAAGCCGAAGGGCGCGATCAGGGGCGCAAAAATCGCGGTCAGCAGGAAGGCCGCTGAGAGGACGAGTCCCGCCACCAGCATGCCCCGCTGCAGGCCTACGCTCTTGTTGAAGTGCGATATGACCGGCAGTCGCCGGAACCACGGTCCCCGCGGGTCTTTGATGGGTTCAGTAACGGCTGTAGTGCTCATATCAGTACCTCACGCGGGGGTCGATCAGCGCGGCGAGAATGTCCACGAAGAAGTTGGTCACGGCCACGATCACTGCGAGGAGGATCACGATGCCCTGGACAGCCACGAAGTCGCGGGCTGTCAGGTAGGTCACGAGCTGGTAGCCGAGGCCCTTCCATTCGAAGGTGGATTCGGTCAGGACCGCACCGCCCAGCAGCACGGCGATCTGGAGGCCCATCACGGTGATGATGGGAATGAGGGCCGGTTTGTAGGCGTGCTTGGTGACGAGGCGGTATTCGCTGACACCGCGTGAGCGGCCGGCCTCGACGTAGTCCTTGCCCAGGGTGCCGATCACGTTGGTCCGGACCAGGCGCAGGAAGATGCCGGCGGTCAGCAGGCCAAGGGCCAGTGCGGGCAGGACGGCGTGTGCCATCACGTCAGCCAGTGCGGCCATGTTGCCGCTGCGGATGGCGTCCAGCCAGTAAATGCCGGTCGGCGATTCGAGCGCGGTCAGGGCAAGCTCGTTCGCGGGCGTGGCCCGTCCGGCGACCGGGAGCCAGCCCAGCCAGACAGAGAACGTCAGCTTGAAGAGCAGCCCGGAGAAGAAAACCGGAGTGGCGTAGCAGAGGATCGCGAAGACGCGCAGCCAGGCGTCCGGGCCCTTGTCGCGCCGGTGCGCGGCGATCAGGCCCAGCGGGATGCCCACGACCAGGGCCACCAGCAGGGCGTTGATGGTCAGCTCCAGGGTGGCTGCGCCGTAGGTGGCGAGCATCTCCGCGACGGGGCGGTTGTCGGACAGAGTGGTGCCGAAGTTGCCGGTCAGGAGCTGGGCCAGGTACTCGAAGTACTGCACAAAGATGGGCCGGTCGTAGCCAGCGGCGGTGATCCGCTCCTGGAGCTGTTCCGGCGGAAGCCGGCCTCCCAGGGCTGCGGTAATGGGATCACCGGTGGTCCGCATCAGGAAGAACACCATGGTGACAAGGATCAGGATTGTCGGGAAGATCAGGAAAAACCTGATCAGGATGTAGCGGCCCAGTCCCCCACCGGACGTCTTCTTCTTTATCGGCAGGAGGCCTTCGCCGTCGGTCGGCGGTGCCTCGATAAGTGTTGTCATTGGTACCTAAATGTGTGTTCCGGGAGCCTTGTGGGCTGCGGAATCGGTTGTCCTGTCTCAGCACCAGAGGCGGGGCGCCGTGTGGGCGCCCCGCCTCCTTGGCTGGTCAGAAGCGGATGGGGAATGTGACCTACTTGGAGATGACACCAAGGCGGGTCTTGAAGGAAGCGTCCAGGGTCTGGTCAACGCCCTTGATGTCCTTGCCGGCGACCATCAGCTGGGCGCCCTGCAGCAGCGGCAGCGTGGACAGGTCCTTGGCGACGGCGGTCTGGGCCTCGCCGAGGACCTTTTCACGCTCCGTCTTGTCAACGGTGGTCAGCTGCTTGCTGATCAGCTCCGTGACGGCGGGGTTTTCGTAGTGGTTCTTCAGGAAGTTGCCGGGGACGAAGAACGGCGTGAGGTAGTTGTCGGCGTCGGAGTAGTCCGGGAACCAGCCGAGCTGGTAGACCGGGTAGACGTCCTTGGTGCGGTCCTTGTTATAGGTGACCCACTCGGTGGACTGCAGTTCAACCGTGAACAGGCCGGACTTCTCGAGCTGTTCCTTGATCATGGCGTATTCGTCGCCCGAGGACTTGCCGTAGTGGTCGGGGTTGTACTGCAGCTTGATGGTGACCGGAGCGGTGACGCCTGCCTCTTGGAAGGCCTTCTTGGCCTTGTCCAGGCTGGGCTTGCCGCTGCCGTCGCCGTACATGTCCTTGAGCGGCTGGATGGCACCGACGAAGCCGTCGGGAACGACGGAGTAGGCCGGCAGGTAGGTGTCCTTGTAGACCTGGCTGGCGATCGCGTCGCGGTCGACGAGGTTGGCCATAGCCTGGCGGACGGCAAGCGCCTTAGCGGGATCGGCGTCGGCGGCCGTGGCGCCGAACGGCATGGTGTCGAAGTTAAAGACGATGTAGCGCAGCTCGCCGCCCGGGCCCTTGTGCACCTTGACCTTGGAATCCTTTTCCAGGTCGGCGGCATCGGTGGCCGTCAGGCTGCGGCCGGCGACGTCGATGTTGCCCTGCTGGACATCCAGCTTGAGGTTGTTCGAATCGGCGTAGTACTTGATGGTGGCGCCGCCGTTGGCCGGCTTGCCGAGCAGGCCCTGGTAGTCCGGGTTGACCTTGAGGCCGACAAGTTCGTTCTTCTTGTAGCTGTCGATCGTGTAGGGACCGGCGAACGGCTTGCCCTTGACGATTTCGTCGTCGGTCATCAGCTTGTCGGCCGGGAAGACCTCTTCATCGATGACCGGGCCTGCGTTGGCGGCGAGGACGCCCGGGAAGACCTGGTCGTTGCCGGCCTTGAGCGTGAAGACCACGGTGGTGTCGTCCTTGACGGCGACCGAGTCGAGGTTGCCCAGGAGGGATGCCGGGCCGTTGTCATCGGCGATGCTGACGATACGGTCGATCGAGAACTTCACGTCGGAGGACGTCAGCGCGTGGCCGTTGGCGAACTTCAGGCCGGGCTTGAGCTTGACGGTGTACTCGGTGGGGCTGGTGAAGGAGGCAGACTCGGCAATGTCGGGAGTGGAGTCGGCGGTGCCCGGCTTGGAGTTGAGCAGGAACGGGTAAATCTGGTTCATCACCATGAAGGAGCCGGCGTCGTAGGAGCCGGCCGGGTCGAGGGTGACGACCTTGTCGGTCGTGCCGTAAGTAATGGTGCCTCCGCCGGCCGCGCTGCCGGTCGCCGCTCCGCCGCCGGAGGGGCCGGTGCAGGCGGTCAGTGCGAAGGCGGATACCCCGGCGAGCGCGATGGCGCTCTGCAGGGCTTTTTTGTTCATTGCCATCTGTGAACTTTCTGTTCGATGAGTACTAGTGCGTTGCCCGGAATGGTTGTTGGTCACGACTCGGGGCAGAACGCTGTCCTGATGGTCTGATTCAACCAGACGACCCGCGGGTGAATCGTTACATCTTGTGAGATGAGACACAAAATTTACACGATCGCACAGATCTCATCATTATCTGCAGGAATCCCCGCGGATTTTCGACAGGGTGCAGGGCGCAGGGCGCCTGCCGGCCCGCGCCTGCCGGGCCGGGCCGCGATACGAATGCGAAAAAGCCGCACACCGGCGGTGTGCGGCTTTCCGGCGGGGCCGGGACGGGGTCGTTCGCTGATACCGGGTGGTTTAGAGTGCGGCCCGCTGCAGTGACCGTGCGGCGTCGATGGTGGCCTGGCCCAGCACACGGCTGCCCTGGTACAGCACCACGGTCTGGCCGGGGGCCACGCCGCGCAGCGGCTCCGTCAGGGTGACCAGGAGGCTGCCGTGTCCGCCGGTGCCGCCGTCGCCAGGACCGCCGGCCGGACCGCCGCCGTCGGCAGGCGGGCGCTCCATCCGCGCCGTGGCGGGCACGGGGTCGCCGTGGGCGCGGACCTGGGCATAGCAGTCGAACTCCTCGCCGGTGGCCACTTCGGCGATCGGCAGCCCGGCCCAGGAGACCTTGATGCCGCGGATCTCGTCGATGGCCAGGAGTGCCTCCGGACCCACCACAACCTTGTTCTCCTTCGGCCGGATTTCCAGGACGAAGCGCGGTTTGCCGTCGGCGGCCGGTGTGCCCAGCTTCAGCCCGCGGCGCTGGCCGACCGTAAAGGCGTTGGCGCCGGGGTGCTCGCCGACCTTCGCGCCGGACTCGTCCACGATGTCGCCGGTAGTCATCTTGATCTTCTCGGCCAGCCAGCCGGCGGTGTCGCCGTCCGGGATGAAGCAGATGTCATGACTGTCCGGCTTGTTGGCCACAGACAGCCCGCGGCGTTCCGCTTCGGCGCGGACCTCGGCCTTGGACGGCGTGTCCGCGAGCGGGAACATGGAGTGTTTGAGCTGCTCATGTGTGAGGACACCGAGAACGTAGCTCTGGTCCTTGGCCCAGTCAGCGGCCCGGTGCAGTTCGGGATTGCCCTTGGAGTCGTTGATCACTTTGGCGTAGTGGCCGGTGCAGACGGCGTCGAACCCCAGGGCGATTGCCTTCTCCAGCAGCGCGGCGAACTTGATCCGTTCGTTGCAGCGCATGCAGGGGTTGGGCGTGCGTCCGGCGGCGTATTCGTCGATGAAGTCCTGGACCACGTCCTCCTTGAAGCGCTCCGAGAAGTCCCAGACGTAATAGGGAATTCCAAGCACGTCGCAGGCCCGCCAGGCGTCGCGGGAGTCCTCGATGGTGCAGCAGCCGCGGCTGCCGGTGCGCAGGGTACCCGGCATCCGGGACAGCGCGAGGTGGACGCCGACGACGTCGTGTCCCGCCTCGACGGCGCGGGCGGCGGCAACGGCGGAATCGACGCCGCCGCTCATGGCTGCAAGAACTCGCATACTGACTTTCTTTGGGGTTCGGGGGGCAGTTACCGGCACCGGCTGCTGCTGCTGCTGCTGCTGCTGCTGGACGCAGAAATAACACAATGCCTGACATGCAAGTCTATCGCCACGCCGAATTCTCACCCAAAAGCCCTTGACGGCCCGGGCACTCCGCTTCTAAAGTCAAGAATAGCTATTTTAGATTCACTGCGGTGATGGATTCACTGCGGTGATGGATTCACTAAGGTGTTGGATTCACTAAGGTGTTGGATTCACTGCGGTGTTGGATTCACTGCGGTGTTGGATTCACCGAGATTTTAAATCCACTACATGGACCGCGGTGCCCCGGTTGTCGGCGGCCCAGGAACCGAGGGCATGATGGCCACTGAAAACATCGTGATCGTGGGCGGAGGACTCGCCGGCGCCACCGCGGCCAGGACCCTCCGCGCCGAAGGGCATGGCGGGCCGGTGATCCTGCTGGCAGCGGAGCGGCACCAGCCGTACCTGCGCCCGCCGCTGTCCAAGGAGTACCTGCTGGGCAAAGCCGGCGACGACGACCTGCCCGTGGTTCCCGCCGGCTGGTACGCGGAGAACGGCGTCGAACTGCGGCTGGGCGCCCCCGTCACGGGAATCAATCCGGCCGCCCGCACCGTGGCGTTTGAGGACGGCCAGACCCTGGGCTACGCCTCACTGCTGCTGGCCACCGGGGCACGTCCGCGGCGCCTTACGCTGCCCGGCAGCGGCCTGGCGGGAGTGGGGACGTTCCGGACCGTGGATGACAGCCTTCAACTGCGCGCCGGCCTGGCCGGTGGCGGCAAAAACGTGGTGATGATCGGTTCGGGCTGGATCGGCCTGGAACTGGCCGCGGCGGCGAGCGCCTATGGAAACTCCGTAACCCTGATCGGGCTGGAAGACGTGCCGTTGGGCGCGGCGATCGGGCCCGAACTGGGCGGCTTCTTCCAATCGCTGCACGAGGCGCACGGCGTCCGGTTCCGGCTCCCCGCCTCCGCCGCCGGGATCACGGGAGAGTCGGGGCGGGTCACCGGTGTTGTCACGGATGCCGGGGAGGTCCTGCCCGCGGATCTGGTGGTCGTCGCCGTGGGAGTGATCCCCGAGGTGTCGCTGGCCGAAGCGGCGGGCATCACGGTGCGGAATGGCATCCTCACGGACCCCTCGCTGCGGACCTCCGCGCCCGGTATCTTTGCGGCCGGCGACGTCGCCAACGCGCTGCATCCCTTCACCGGCGAGCACCACCGCAGCGAGCACTGGTCCAATGCCCTCAACGGCGGCAAGGTGGCTGGCAGGGCCATGCTCGGGCTGGACGCCGCGCTGGACACGGTCCCCTACTTCTACACCGACCAGTTCGACGTCAGCATGGAGTACTCCGGCTTCCCGACACTTACCGCCGGCTGGCCCACGATCCGCGGTTCGCTTGAGGAGAAGGAGTTCCTCGCCTTCTGGCAGCGCGACGGCCAGGTGGTCGCGGGAATGAGCGTTAACTGGCCCCGTTCCGCCAAGCCCCAAAAGGCCATCAAGCAGCTCATTTCAGCGAAAATCCCCGTGCGCCCCGATATCCTCGCTGACCCCGGCGTCCCGCTGGACCGGCTCCTGCCGGACGCCTGAAGGCGCTTGCCCGTCCCTAGTTTGTGCCGCCGGCGGCGTGGCGGGAGAGGGTTCCGGCGGTCTGGATGCTGGACTCGTGCCCGGCCATGCCGGCCTGGCGCGCGCGGGCGAAGGCGCCGGGCAGGGCCGCCAGCAGCGCATCGACGTCGGCGCCGGTGGAGGAATGCCCCAGGCTGAAGCGCTGGGCGCCGCGGGCGGTGTCCTCGTCCAGTCCCATCGCCAGCAACACATGGGACGGCCGCGGAACCCCCGCGGTGCAGGCCGATCCCGTGGAGGATTCCACTCCGGCCAGGTCCAGCAGGAACAGCAGCGAGTCGCCTTCGCAGCCGGGGAAGGTGAAGTGCGCGTTGCCCGGCAGCCGTCCCGCGCCGGGAGCCCCCCGCAGTACGGCGTCGGGCACGGCTGCCCGGACGCCGTCGATCATCCGGTCCCGGAGCCCGGCGATGCGCGCTGCTTCCTCCGGAAGGTTGGCCGCGACGGCTTCGGCGGCCGCGGCAAACGCTGCAACCGAGGCGGTGTCGAGGGTTCCGGAGCGGACGTCCCGTTCCTGTCCCCCGCCGTGCTGGACCGGGGTCAGTTTCACGGCGCGGCCCAGCAGGAGGGCCCCGACGCCGACCGGGCCGCCGATCTTGTGCCCGGAGATGGACATGGCGTCGAGTCCGGAGGCACGGAAATCCACAGGCACCGAACCGAACGCCTGGACCGCGTCGGAGTGGACGGGGACGCCGGCCCGGTGCGCCAGTTCCACGATCTCCGCGATGGGCTGGAGGGTGCCGACTTCGTTGTTGGCCCACATCACCGTGACCAGGGCGATCGATGCCGGGTCCCGGGAGAGCTCTGCCGCCAGCACGGCCGGGTCGACGACGCCTTCTGCATCCACCGGCAGCCAGCAGACCTCGGCACCCTCGTGCCGCTCAAGCCATTCGACGGTGTCCAGCACGGCGTGGTGCTCGACGGCGGAGCACAGGATGCGGGTACGGGCCGGGTCCCCGGCGCGCCGGGCCCAGTACAGGCCCTTAACGGCAAGGTTGTCGGCTTCGGTTCCGCCTGAGGTGAAGATGACTTCGGAGGGATGCGCCCCGGCCGCGGCCGCCAGCACCTCGCGGGCGTCCTCGACGGCGCGCCGGGCGCGGCGGCCGGATCCGTGCAGTGAGGACGGGTTGCCGGTCCGGGCCAGTTCGCGGGTCAGCGCAGCCAAGGCTTCCGGGGCGAGGGTGGTGGTGGCAGCATGATCAAGGTAGACAGGCACAGGGCAATTCTACCTGCGGGCGCTCCGCGGTACTGGTGTAGATTCGAGCGGTGAAAGCGTCCCTGTACCTGGTCCTGGCCACCCTGTTCTGGTCCGGGAATTTCATCGTCGGCCAGGCCGCCGTCGCCTCGATGACCGCCCTGGACCTGACGTTCTGGCGCTGGACCCTGGCCGCCGTGCCGTTGCTGCTTTTGGCCCACTTCGCGGAGAAACCCGACTGGCGCGCGGTCCTGAGCCGCTGGCCGGCGCTGCTGCTCCTGAGCGTGCTCGGCATGAGCGGGTACACGCTCCTGCTGTACGGGGCGCTCGGCCACACTTCCGCCGTGAACGCCGCCCTGATCACGGCGGCCAACCCGGCCCTGATCGTTGTCATGGCCATCGTGCTGCTCGGCGAGAGGACCACCCGGCTGGGCTGGCTCGGCATCTGCCTCGGCCTGCTTGGCGTGCTGCTGGTGCTGACCCGAGGCGAGCTGCAGCGAGCACTGAGTGTTTCCCTCAATATTGGTGAACTCATGATGATCGGCGCGATCATCGTCTGGGGCCTTTACACGATCATTGCCCGCAGGCTGGGCGTCCCCGCCATCACGGCCACGGCCGTGCAGGTGGCAATGGCGGCCGTCACGCTGGCGCCCTTCGCCCTCGCCCTCAATGTGCGGCTACCGGAGACGACGTCCGAGGCCTGGTCGCTGGCTTACATCGTCGTCTTCCCGTCGCTGGGCGCCTACCTGTTCTGGAACATCGCGCTGAAGACCACCCCGCCCGGGATAGCCGGGAACTACCTCAACCTGATCGTTGTGTTTACGGCGGTTATCACCGTGACGCTGGGGACGCCGCTCACCTCCGTCCAGATCGGCGGCGGCATCCTGGTGATTGCCGGCGTGCTGCTGACCGGTCGGAACGGGCAGCCAAAACCCGCGGTCGCCGCCCCGTCGGGCCTTGCAGCCTAGGCTCCGGGTTCCTGGCGCCTGACCCGGGCACAGCACTGCGCCGGCTGCGCGGTTCCCTGCGCGCGGAGGTCTTTGATGGCAAGCGCCTGGACCCGGTCCGGGTCGATGCCGCAGCCGGCCGCGGCCCCGGCCAGGAAGGCCCCGTTCATGGCGCAGACCACGTCGGCGTGGCCCTCGGCAATCCGGTGGAATGGGCAGTTGAGCAGCACCAGGCCACCTGCGCCGTCGTCCTCGGGACGGTAGCCCTCCGCGGCGAGGAAGCCGGCGAACCCGGCTCCCCCGGCTGTCGCCCCGGGATTACCCGGCGCTGCAGCCCCGCCCGCGGCCCGGGCGGCGGCCTCCCCCCGCGCGTAGGCCGTGCGCACCAGCGCGTCGCGCGCGGTACCGCCGTCGGCCGTTGACTCCTCGATGGCCGAGACGAGAAGCTCGGCGGCCAGATCGTAGTTCCGGTCCGGTACCGAGGCCGCGACCTCCCGGACAGCTGCCAGATACAACTTGGCCGGGCGGCCCGAACCAGGCCCTCCCCTGCCGGCCAGTTTCCGGAATTCCACTGCCAGGAGCCCGTCGTGCACCAGCCGGTCCAGCTGGAAGGAAACCGTGCTCCTGGGCAGCCCGAGCGCGCCGGCGGCATCGTCGCGGCTGACCGCGCACCCCGCCGAGGCGACGAAGTCGAACAGCTTGCGGCGGTTCTCGTCCCCCAGCGACGCGACGGCCGCGATCCTGCGGTTCCAAGGGGTACGGATCATGACTTCAGCCTATCTCTAAAAACAAGATCGGCTGCTTAACTGCCGCCCGGCGGCTGGGTCAGCCGGACGGCGGGACGACGGCGATCCACGCCTCGGCGTCGATCCGCGCCGCGGCCAGAGTCGCGGCGTCGGGGCAGGAGGCGGACAGGTACACGGACGAGCCCGAGGTGCTGAACAGTCGCGCGTAGATTGCCGTGGCCCGGGCCCCGGCCCGCTCTCCGCCCGTATACACAAGGACCTCGACGCGCGGAGCCGGCTTGCCGGGTTCTCCGCCCCAGCGCAGGGTCGCCGGTTTCAGGTAGGCCGGAAGAATGCTGGCATCAAGGTACTGGAAGAGCACCTCCGTGGACGCCCTGTCGTCGCCGGAAACAGCGAGGGCCGCTTGGTTGCCCCGGACCTTCGCCGAGACCACACAGCCGTCCTCCTTGACGTACTCACTGGTCCCGGCCACGTTTTCCTTGCCCGGTTTCCACCGCGGCACCTCGCGCAGCCCGTCGGACAGCCGGACGGGCACGCCGGCCGCCAGCGTCCCGCCGGCGGCGAACGGCATGTCCCGCGCCGCAACCGCAGCGGCATCGTGGCCGGGTGTGATGGTGGGCGTGGCCAGGGTCGGTGTCGCCGGCGCCGCCTTCGGTGCGGACGGGTCCGGAACGCCGACGCTGCAGCCGGCCAGCGCTGCCGCGACCGCGAGCGCCAGGAACGCGCGGCTCCCGCGCTTTGTGCGGAGGGCGCGACGGGAGCCGGAGCCCATGCCCGCCATTGCCGTGACGCCGGTTTCCCGCTTGCTTCCCATGCCTCGCTCCGCCCCAATTCGCCATCCCGGCTCCGCATTCCTGCCCGGGCCCCCGCACGAGTCTAGACTCTCGCCGGAAGCATCGCCGGGTGCCGCGGCGACCGGCCCCCAGCCACCGGGCTAAGCCAGGACCCGCACGGCCCCAGGAACCACCTCGATGGTGAGAGGCAACGGCCCGATCCGCTCCCCGTCCGCATAGGCCACCACCGCGTCCGCGGACAGCTCGACCTTGCGGACCCGCCGGATGCGCACGGCCGGATGCCCGAGGTGGCCGCCGGAAAAAACCTTCGGAAAGACCCTCAGCAGGCCCAGCCGGGACAGCGGGCCGACGATGAAGAGGTCCAGGTTGCCGTCGTCGAGCACGGCGTCAGGGGTGATTTTCATGCCGCCGCCGATCGATTGGCCGTTGGCGACCGAAATGAGCATCGCGTCCTGCTGCCAGCGCTCGCCGTCGGCCGTCACGGTGTAGGTGATCGCCCGGAACGAGGCGAGTTCGCGGAGCATGGCAAGGTGGTAGCGGGCCTTTCCGACGGGCCACCGCCAGGCGTTGGCCCGTTCGTTGACGGCGGCGTCGAACCCGGCGGACACGACACCGGCAAACCAGCGGGATGTCCCGGGCGAAGACGCCCGTCCGGCGTCGATCAGCCGCCCGCCGGAGGCCAGGGCAGCGAGCACCACCGCGCAGGCGCCGGGGACGTTGTGCGCCGGCACGCCGAGCGCCCGCGCCATGTCGTTTCCGGTGCCGGTCGGAACAATCCCGAGCGGGACCGTGCCAAGGGGCAGGCCCGATCCGGCGAGGGCATTGACGCCGAGGTGGACCATACCGTCGCCGCCCACCACCACGAGGGCGTCGATTCCTGAGGCCACGGCCTTGTCCACAACCCGGGCCAGCGCGTCGTACGAATCCTCGCTAAGGACCATGACCTCCGCCCCCGCAGCCCGGAAGTACGCGGCGGCTTCGTTGCCGGCGTGCCGCCCGCGGCCGAAGGAAGCCCGCGGGTTGACGGCGACGGCGATCATCATGCGCTGAATTATGCCAGTGGTCGGGAACCTTCCGTGCCGGTACGCTCGTTCTTCCCATGCCGGTTAAATCGGCCAGGCCGGACGTCCAGGATGGGCTTGCACCACCGAGGCAAAGGATTCTTGCTTGACGCAGGGCAACAGCTCGCATTACCAGGTCCTACGAATCCCCGTCACGGCGACGGAAAAGGAAATCAAAGTGGCCTACCGCAAGGCCGCCCGCACCGCGCACCCGGACCACGGTGGCGACCCGGCTGCATTCCGGCGCGTCACACTCGCGTACGAGACGCTGATCGATGCCAAGAGCCGGGCCGACTACGACCGGTCCTACGGCAGCGGCCGCGGCACTTTCGCCGGGCCCGCACCTGACGAAGGGGCCCACTTCGATGCACCGGCGGCCGGCAGCCGCGCCTCGGCCAATGTCCGGCGCCCCAACACGCCACAGAACACGGCCTCCGACGCCCCGGTCTACCTCCCGCCCTTCGAGCAGTATGCCGGGACAGGCGAGGTGCCGCTGATCCCGCAGCGCCTGGCCAGCCAGCAGGTCCACGGGCTGCCCCGCAAGCGCGGCATCTTCGGGGCCGAGGCCCGGATCCAGCGGGAGATGCGGACGGTGCAGCTCATCAGCCGGCAGATCCTCCCCGCCATCCCGGCCGCACGGCTCATCAACGGGCTGCAGTCCCCGGCGGACAACAGCCACATCGACCATGCCGTGCTCGCCGGCTACCGCATGGCAATCATTGGCTCGATGCTGCTGCCGCCGGGGGCCTATGCCTGGAACGGCAGCGCCCTGACCCACGGCGGACGGTCCATCGCACCGCCCCAGCTGGCCCACGTGGTGCGCCGCATGCAGGACATCTTCCCGGAACTGAACGTCACCGGCTGGACCGTAGTCCACAGCAGCGACGGCAACCTGCACGAACCGGTGATCGACCGGCACCGCCGCTCGGGGTCGCACGAGACCGTGCAGGTGGTCAACGCCGCCGGGCTCGCCCGGGGCCTCAAGCAGTTCCTGAGTTCAGGACCGGCCCCCAACACCGTCATCGTCCCGGTGCTGGCCCGGCTGCTGCGCGGGATGCACTAGCTGGCTCGCTAGGATGGGACCGTGTTCCGCATCCTCTTCCACGCCCCAGAAATCCCCGGCAATACCGGCAACGCCATCCGCCTGGCCGCCATCACCGGAGCCGAGCTGCACCTGGTCGAGCCCTTGGGGTTCGATTTCTCCGACGCCAAACTGCGCCGTGCAGGTCTCGACTACCACGACCTCGCCGTCGTGACCGTCCATCCGGACATCAACGCCGCCTGGGCCGCCCTCGCTCCGGAGCGCGTCTTCGCGTTCACCTCCGACGGCGAGGCGTCCTACACCGACATCAGTTACCGGCCCGGGGACGTACTGCTGTTCGGCCGGGAATCGGTGGGCCTGCCGGAGGAACTCAAACACGACCCCCACGTCACGTCCCGCGTCCGGCTGCCGATGCTGCCCGCGCTGCGCTCGCTGAACCTTGCAAACGCAGCTTCGATCGCGGTCTACGAGGCGTGGCGCCAGAACGGATTCGCCGGCGCCAGGCTGTAGGCGCCGCGACTTTTCTCCCCGCCCGGCCCATCCGGTTGCCCGGCCGTCCCGAATCACTGCTGAAGCCCAGTTCCATCCACGGGCGCAGCTTACGGGGGAGGGAGCGAGGAACGGCAGGTGACAACCATGCAGGTGGATAGACGTCCGGCCCGGCTTGCTGCGGGTGGCCACGACCCAGCAGCAGCCCGCCCTGACCCGCGATCGGCGGAGGGCACCTTATGCTTGAAGGTGATGGACACTCCCAACGCCCCGATTCCCGAGGCCGCCGCTCCCCCTGGCACGCCGGCCGACGTGAACCGCCGTCTCGGCGCACTGCTGCAGCAGATTGCCGCCGGCGACCAGGCAGCCTTCGCCGAGTTCTATGAACTCACCTCCCGGCGCGTCTTCGGCATGGCCCGGCGGGTACTCATCGATGTGGAACTCAGTGAGGACACCACCCAGGAGGTCTTTCTCCAGGTCTGGCAGAACGCCTCCAAGTTCAATCCCGACGTCGGCAGCCCGCTCGCCTGGCTCATGACCATCTCGCACCGCAGGGCTGTGGACAAGGTCCGTTCCTCCCAGTCCTCGACCGACCGGGAAGCGAAATACGGCGCCAGCAGCCAGGACATCGACCACGATTCGGTCTCCGACGAGGTCGGCAGCAGGCTGGAGGCCGAGGCTGTCGTCCGCTGCCTGGGGACGCTGACCGATACACAACAGGAATCCGTGCGGCTGGCCTACTATGGCGGCCTCACCTACCGGGAAGTCGCAGAAAAGCTAAACGCTGCGGTACCCACCATCAAGTCCCGCATCCGCGACGGACTAATCCGGCTGAAGACCTGCCTGGGGGTGAGTTGAGATGACTGACACAAACGCACAGAACAGCGCCCGCGTCCCCGGCGGCTTTGCAGCGGATATCGCCACTGACCTCGCCTCGGGACGCGCGGCAGACCTCGCCGAGGTGTATGCCCTGGACGCCGTGGACGACGCCGACCGCGCGGCCATCGAGGGTTACCTCCACTCGGCTCCGCAGGCCGAACGCGCTGCCTTCGACGGACGCGTCCGCCAGGCCCGGGAGACCCTCGCGGCCAGCTTCGCCGCCGAGGAAGAGCCGCCGCCCGGCCTGCTGGACCGGATTCTGGCGTCCCTGCCCAGCCAGGACGCCCCTGCTGTGCCGGGCGCCCACCCGTTCCACGAGGCGTCGGCGGTCCCGCCGGTCGTCGCCCGTCCTGTCCGGGAGCCCTCCGGGCCCTCTGTCACCGACGAACTCGGCGACGCCCGCAAGCGCCGGGAGGAACGACGGCGGCCGCAGGGAATGCGCAACTGGCTCGTCGGCGTCGCGGCCGCAGCCATCATCGCCCTGGGCGGTGTCGGCGTCGGTGCGTACGTGGCGAACCAGAACGATCCGCTGAACCAGGTCCTCCAGGCCGGCGATGTGCGGCAGGCGACTGTCAACGTCACCGGCGGCGGTACGGCGACCGTGACCGTCTCCCCGTCGAAGGACGCGATCGTCGTGAAGATGAACGACGTCCCGGCGCCGCCGGCCGGCAAGGTCTACCAGATGTGGCTGATTCCCAAGGACGGCTCGGCCCCGGTGTCCCAGGGCCTGATGGACGCGGAGGCGTTGTCCAAGCCGGCCGTCGTCAAGGGCATCAGTGCTGCGTCAGCGCTCGGCATCACAGTGGAACCGACCGGTGGATCGGCGTCGCCGACCACCCCGACCGTGGCCGCCGCCCCGCTGGGGGCCTAGCGTCGGGGCCACGGCCCCACCCGCGCACCAAAAGAAGCCGGGCAGGCTTTGGACCTCCTGAAGGTCCAAAGCCTGCCCGGCTTTGCACTGTCCCAGCCAGGTGCCGGTTCGGCTACGGCCCGCCGGCGTCACCCGCGTTGCAGGCGCCGCGGGCCCCCCGTGGCTCGCCGCATCCGGCGGAACCCGCGTTTGAGGCGCCGCGGGCCTCCCGGGGGTCGCTGCATCCGGCGCCGAGGTCGAGCCTGTCGATAATTTCCTGCGCTTCGTCTGCAGGTGCCGAACTCACGCTGAGCGTGATGAAGTTTTCGTCCCCCGCGGGGGCCTCGAGAGCCTCGAACTGGGACTCGAGCAGGGACGGGGGCATAAAGTGCCCGAGCCGGGATGCCAGCCGGTCCGAGATCCGGTCCCTGCTCCCGTCGAGGAACACGAACACCACATCTTCGCCGCGCAGGACATCCCGGTAACGCTTCTTGAGCGCCGAGCAGGTGACGACGCCGGGGACGCCGGAGTCTGTATGCTGCCGGATCCATCCGGCGATGCTTTCGAGCCAGGGCCCGCGGTCCGCGTCGGTCAGGGGCTGCCCGGCGTGCATCTTCGCTACATTCGACGCGGGATGCAGATCATCGCCTTCCGCGAAATCCCAGCCCAGCCGGCTGGCCAGCAGGCCGGCCACCGTCGACTTTCCTGATCCCGAGACGCCCATGATCACGAGCACCGGATGCTGCGCAGTCTTCGCCATCAAAGCCTGCCCTTCTCAAATAAATATGATTTAAACCCCAGCTTAGGGGAGAGGGCAGCTCGGGGCAAGGCTAAAACCCGGCGATGGTCCCCGTTCCGTTGACTGTGACGACGTGGAACGCCTCCGCGCTGCGGCCGGCCGGGAGACTGCCCCGTTCCGCGGTCCGGAGCATCAGCCCTCGGACGGTGCGGTCCATGGCCTCGATGTCCGGGTGCTGGCTGACGTGGATATGGATCGCGGCGAGTTTGGCCTCGACGTGGTCGGTGACATCGACGACGTGGTTTTCGCGTTCCTCCGGCCCGGCGAAGAGCCACAGCCAGGGCAGTTTGTATGCCTCCAGCCCGGCCTCGGCCAGCTCGGGATACGCGAACGGGTTCTCCAGCGCCGGATACACCGCACGGGTCACCGCCTCCCCCACCGCCAGATGGTCGGGGTGGCTTTTCTGGATCCGGTGCCAGTTCCGTTCCGGGTGCATCGAGAGCACGACGTCGGGGCGCAGCTGGCGGATCAGCCGCACCACCTCCCGGATCACGGCGTGCGATGGCTCAAGGTAGCCGTCGCGCTCGTGCAGGTAGTGGATGTCGGTCACGCCGACGAGGGCGGCGGCACGGCGTTGTTCCTCATTCCGCAGCCGGACAATCTCGTCCCGCTGCCCCGGATCAAAACCGCCGGCGTCCCCGTCGGTCATGATGCAGTAGCTGACCCGCACCCCCGCAGCGGTCCAGGCCGCGACGGTGCCCGCGGCGCCGAAGTCGATATCGTCGGGGTGCGCGGCGAAGCAAAGCACCCGTTCGATCCGCTCGTGTTCCGGATCGAACGGGCCGGGCGCCTGTGCGGCGAAGGTGTTCAAGGAATCAGCCCTTGCGCTTCTTGATTTCTGCGGTTGCCTGCGGCAGGACCTGGAAGAGGTCCCCGACGATGCCGAAGTCGGCGATCTCGAAGACGGGCGACTCGGCATCCTTGTTCACGGCCACAATCACCTTGGCGGTCTGCATACCGGCCTTTTGCTGGACGGCCCCGGAGATACCCGCCGAGATGTACAGCTGGGGCGATACGGTCCTGCCGGTCTGGCCGATCTGCGCGTCGTGGCCGATCCAGCCGGCGTCCGTGGCGGCTCGGGAGGCGCCGATGGCGGCACCGAGGGCATCGGCCAGGTCTTCCACCGGGCGGAAGTTCCCGTCGACGCCGCGGCCGCCGGCCACGACAATCCGCGCCTCTGCGAGATCCGGGCGGCCGCTGGCGGCCTTCTCGTTGCGGGCCGTGATCCGGGCCGAAGCCGCGGTGGCGGTTTCCGGCACCTCCACGGTGACGGTTCCCGGCGCGGTGCCGGTGACGGCGGGCTCGGGGGTGATGCTGTTGGATTTGACGGTCAGGACCGCGACCGGCGTCGACGCCTTCGCCGTGGTGGTCCAGGAGCCGGCCAGCACGGACTTGTGCGCGGTTCTGTCCGGGTCCACGGCGACGACGTCGGTGATGACGCCAGCACCTAGCTTAATGCCCAGTCTCGCCGCGATTTCCCTGGCCTCCGCCGAATTCTCGGTCAGCACAACGGTGGCACCAGCGGTCTGCACCGCGGCGGCCAGGTAGGAGGCCTTGGGCCCGACGAGGTAGTCGTCGAGGTCCGCCGCGGAGGGCCGGTACAGCGCCTGGACGCCGTAGGCCCCCAGCGTCGCCGCAACGTCGTCGTGCAGCTCTCCGTTGAAGGCGACGGCCGGTTCGCCCAGGGACCGGGCAATGGTGAGCAGCTCCAGGCTGGCCTTTTTCAGGGCCGGGCCGGGGTTGTCGATGAATACAAGCACTTTTGCCATGTCTGGGAGTCCCCTTAGAGCAGCTTCTGGGCGGCCAGGAACTCAACCAGCTTGATGCCGGCGTCGCCCTCGTCCGTGATGATGGTGCCGGCGGTGCGTGCCGGGCGTATCTCGGCGGATTCGACGACGGTCCAGGATCCGGACCGTCCGACCTGGGCCGGGTCGACGCCGATGTCCGCGAGACTCAACGTGGTGATGGTCTTCTTCTTCGCTGCCATGATGCCTTTGAAGTTCGGGTAGCGGGGGTCGTTGATCTGGTCCGTGACCGAGACGAGGGCGGGCAGGGTGGCCTCGACCGTGTCCGCGTGCAGGTCGCCGTCGCGGCGGGCGGTGAGCTTGCCGCCGTCGAGCTCCAGCGAGGCCGCGAAGGTGACCTGCGGAAGGTCGAGGCGCTCGGCGAGCTGGGCCGGGACCAGGGACGTTTCGCCGTCGGTGGAGGCCATGCCGGTGATGATGAGGTCTGCGGGGGTTCCCGCACCGAGGTGGCGGATGGCGGCGGCCAGTGCCAGGGAGGTGGCGGCGGCGTCGGACCCGGCCAGCGCGTCGTCGCTGAGGTGGACGCCTTCCGTGGCGCCAATCTGCAGGGACTTCTTCACTGCGTTGACCGCACCGGCGGGACCCATGCTCAGGGCAATGACCTTGTTGCCGGCTGCTTCCCCGCCCCGGGCCTCGATCAGCTGGAGTGCGGCTTCGAGGGCGTACTCATCCAGTTCGGACAGGATGCTCTCTGAGCGGTCCGCTGTGTTGCCCTCTCCGGTGAGGTGCCGGTCGAACTGGGCGTCAGGGACGTGCTTGACCAGCACGATGATCTTCAATGACTCTTCCACTGTGTTTACAGCAGCCTTCCATGCGGGTGGACAGCCAGCCGGGTGGGGTCGTGGCCACGGAACGCCCGGGGTGCCGGGTTGATCCTAGCTAACCATATCGGGGAGCACAGGCACGGCTTGGGTTAAGGCCTGTGTCAGGGGCCGGGATGGGACGGCGAAGGCCGGGCGGCGCCTGGTGGTGCCCCCCGGCCTTCGGGTGGTAACGCCGGGTGCTGTCCCTATTGCTCGGCGGCCGCGCCGAGGGTCACGTCCAACTGCTGTTCCTTGCCGTCGCGGAGGACGGTGACCTTGACCGAGGCCCCGGCGGGCTGCTCGCGCACGGCGGCGGTCAGCTGGTTCGGGTCGCTGATCGCGAGGGCCTGGAACTTCGTCACGACGTCGCCGACCTTGACGCCGGCCTTGTCCGCGGCGGAGCCGGACTCCACCGTGGCGACCTCTGCCCCGATGGAGAAGCCGGCGGCCGAGGCGCCCGCGGTCTTCTGCTTCACGCTCACGCCGAACTGGCCATGTGTGGCCTTGCCCGTGCTGATGATCTCCTGGGCGACGCGCTTTGCGTGGTTGATCGGGATGCTGAAGCCAACGCCGATGTTGCCGCTGCTGGCGGCGTTACCGCCGGCGGAGGCGATCGCGACGTTCACGCCGATAATCTCACCCTTGGTGTTGACCAGGGCACCGCCGGAGTTGCCCGGGTTGATGGCGGCATCTGTCTGGATCACGTTGATCGCGATGGTTCCCTGGTTGGCGGTGCTTTGGCTCTGCCCGCCGTCCGGCGGGGCGAACTGGAAGCCCTGGTCGCCGCCCTGCGAGCCGTCGGAGCCTTCCTTGGGCGCGGCCGATGAGGCAACACTGATGGTGCGGTTCAGGGTTGACACGATGCCGTCAGTCACGGTCCCCGTGAGGCCCAGGGGCGATCCGATCGCGACGGCGGTGTCGCCGACGTTCAGCTTGCCGGAGTCACCCAGGACCGCCGGGACAAGCCCGGAGGCGTTTTGGATCTTTACCACGGCGAGGTCGGACAGCGGATCCGTCCCAACGATCTCTGCGCTATAGACCCTGCCGTCGCTCATCCGGACTTCGATCGCGGCGCTGGCCGCCGTACCGTCGAGGGTGACGACGTGCGTGTTCGTGAGGACGTGGCCTTCGCCGTCCAGGATGATGCCGGAGCCCGTCCCGCCCTCGCTGCCGCTCGACGCCTTGATGGTGACCACGCTGGGGGTGGCCTTCACGGCAGCTGCGGTGATGGCGTTCACGTCTTCGCGGTTGTTCACGATGACCGGGCCGGACTGGCTGCTGCTGCCGGACCCGGTGGACGTGGTGGCCGGGCTTTCCAGCAACTGTGTGGCGCCTGCGACCACACCGCCGCCGACCAGGCCTGCTGCGAGAATGCTGGCCACGAGGGTGGGGACGCCGAAGGCAGCCTTGCGCTTCGGCGCGTGGGCGGGGTTGGCTGCATACGGCGACCCTGGCTGGTTGCCCCCATAGCCGCCCTGCTGAGCCTGGCCGTAGGGCCCCTGGGCGTACGGCGGGTTGGCGTGCTGGTCACGCGTTTGCTGGGGCTGGCCGAAGGCGGAGGTGCCGGCCGGCGTGGCGTTCCCGGGGGCGGGCTGCGGGCTGGGCTGACCCGGGGCTTGGCCCCGCTGCGGGTGTTCCTGGGTGGCGCCGAACTGTTGCGTCTCCGGTGCCGGGGGACGGCCGTAGGACGGCTGGTGCTGCGGGTAGACCGGCTGCGGGGGGTTGTCCGCGGCCCGGTCCAGCCGGAGCGTCGGATTCTCGGGTGCTGAGTCCGGCGCGGGGGCAGCCTGCGGGTGCCCCGGAGCGACCTCGTTCGGCGTGGCCGGCTCCCGGTTCTCTGGTGACGCGCCCTGCGCTGGGTTCTCAGTCATAAGACTTCCTTTCATCCTCGTCTCTATATAACTATGGACGATCTCACTGATACTAGGGCGCACGTTTGCTGGGAGATTGCTGGACAAAGGAAGCGTCGTGTCCGGCGTTGCTCCGGTGGTTCAGCGCTTTTCGCTGGTGGCATATTCCCGCCGGTGGACGGCCCAATGGGTGCACCATAGAATCAAATGGAATCGCCACAGCGACCTGCGGCTTTACATCTGCGTGGGGGCGCTGCTGCATTCTGTGACGACCGGTTCGGCCCGAATTGGTCGCAGAAGTGCTGAAGGGTTGCACATGCGGTCTACCTATAAACGTTTCCTCGCCGTTCTTGGCGTCGTCGGACTGCTGGCGCTTCCTGCCGCTCCGGCCCTCGCCGAAGATCCGGTGACCATTCCGTCTGGCCAGAACATCGCGGACAGCGGCAACCTCCTCGGAAGCCGCACAGGTGAAGTCCAGGACGCCATCCAAAAGCTCCTCAAGGACCACAAGTACAACCTCTACGTGGTCACGGCCAAGACCTTTGAGAACCCCACCGACCCGAAAGCCTGGGCTGTCGCCGTAGCCACCAACAAGGGCATGGGCAAGGCCGACGTCATCCTCACGATGTCCGACGACGGCAAGTACTATTTTGCGCCCAACTCGGCCAGCGCCATCGCCTCCAAGACCAGCAACATTACCCAGAACGCCATCGTTCCCAACCTTGCCGGCGGGAAGCGGGACTTCGCCCAGGCAGCCATCGACACTGCTGCTGCCGTAGGGGACGCCGCAGGCGGGGGCAGCGGCTCGGTCTCCTCCGGTGACGGGGCAGGCAGCGCCGTACTTGTCGGCGTGGGCGTCGTTGCCGCAGGCGGAGCGGGCGCCTACCTCTATCTTCGCAACCGCCGGAAGAAAGCTGCCGCGGGAGCGCAGGCAGGCTTCGGCCCGCAGGGCGCCGAGCTGGATCCCCTGGCCGGACTCACCGTCGAGGAACTGCGCCGCAAAAGCGGCTCACTCCTGATCGAGGCCGACGACGCCATCAAGTCCAGCGAACAGGAACTTGGCTTCGCGCAGGCCCAATACGGTGACGCCGCCGTCGGGAACTTCACGAAGGCCCTGGAGGACGCGAAGGGCCACATGTCGGAGTCCTTCAAACTGCAGCAGCAGCTCGATGACCACATCCCCGATACCGAAGAGCAGCAGCGGACCTGGCTCGGTGAGATCATCCGCCGTTCCGAGGCCGCACTGGCCTCCCTGCAGGAGCAGAAGGCCGACTTCGATTCACTGCGCGAGCTTGAAAAGAATGCCCCGCAAGCCCTGGCCGCCGTCAGCGCCGGCGCGAGTGAGGCGGAAGCCAAAATCGCCAGCGCCGAGCGGTCCCTCGCCGAGCTGCGCGCCAAGTACGCCGAAAGTGCCCTGGTCCAGGTCGGCGACAACATCAAGCAGGCCAAGGAACGGCTCGCCTTCGTGCAGAACGCCTCCGTCACGGCCCAGGAGAAACTCAGCGCCGGCGAAGGCAGCCTGGCCGCCGTCGCCGTCCGTGCGGCGGAGGAAAGCCTGCACCAGACGAACGTGCTGATCGGCGCCATCACGAAGGTCGCCGGAAGCCTTGACGAGGCCCGCAGCGGCCTGGAGTCCGCCGTCGTGGACACCTCCCAGGACCTGGCCCAGGCCAGGGCCCTGATCCAGTCCGGGGCGCACCCCGAACTCGCCGGACCGGTCGCCGCGGTGGAAGCCGCCCTGGCGCAGGTCAAGGCCGAAATCCAGGGCGGCAAGATCGACCCGATCGCCACCCTGGAGCGGGTCGAGACGGCGCACCAGTCGCTGGACGGGGCTCTCTCCGGCATCCGCGACCAGCAGGAGCAGACCCGCCGGGCGCAGGCCTCACTGCAGCAAACCATCATGTCCGCGCAGGCGCAGATCAGCGCGACCTCGGACTACATCACCGCCCGCCGCGGCGGCGTGGGCACCGAGGCCCGGACCCGCCTGGCGGAAGCCCAGCGGAACCTCGACTACGCACTGTCCATCTCGCGCACCGACCCCGTCACCGCCCTGCAGTACGCCCAACAGGCGCACTCGCTGGCGGCGCAGGCGGCACAGCAGGCGCAGTCCGACGTCGACCACTTCGGCGACTACGCCAACCAGGGCTACGGCCGCGGCGGGATGTTCGGCGGCGGCGGAGGCGGCGGCCTGGGCGGCGCCATCCTCGGCGGCATCCTGATCAACTCCATCCTGCACGGCGGCGGCGGAGGCGGGGGCTGGGGCGGCGGCGGCGGAGATTCCGGCGGAGGCTGGGGCGGCGGGGACTTTGGCGGCGGCGGAGGGGACTTCGGCGGCGGAGACGCCGGCAGCTTCTAGCTGGCCAGGGACCGGCTGACACGGACACACACAGACTACACGCCAGCGGAAACGCTCCCGCCGGCGGATAGAAGCGGTACATTTCACTGTTCACCGAAATTCAGTGGGAACCACTGAGCAGGACGAAAGGTAACACCATGAAGCAGTCCATTTTCGGCCGCATGGCGCAGCTGGCGAAGGCCAACATCAACTCCCTGCTGGACCAGGCCGAGGACCCGCAGAAGATGCTGGACCAGATGGTCCGGGACTACACCAACAACATTGCCGAGGCGGAGTCGGCTGTAGCCCAGACCATCGGCAACCTGCGAATGCTCCAGGACGATTACAACGAGGACATCAAGAACGCCCAGGACTGGGGCAAAAAGGCCCTCGCCGCGTCCCGCAAGGCGGACGAGTACCGGGCCAAGGGCGACATCGGTGACGCCGAGAAGTTCGACAACCTCGCCAAGGTCGCCCTGCAGCGCCAGATGTCCGCGGAAAACGAGGCAAAGTCCGCCGAGCCGAGCATCGCCTCCCAGACCGAGGTCGTGGACAAGCTCAAGCACGGCCTGGGGCAGATGAAGGGCAAGCTCAACGAGCTCACCAGCAAGCGCAACGAGCTGGTGGCCCGGTCCAAGACCGCCGCAGCCCAGACCCAGGTGCACGATGCCATGAAGAGCATTGACTTCATGGATCCCACGTCCGAGGTGGGCCGCTTCGAAGAGAAGATCCGCCGCGAAGAAGCCAAGGTGCGCGGCCAGCAGGAACTCGCCGCCTCCAGCCTGGACGCACAGTTCAACTCGCTGGAGGACCTCGGCGAGCAGACCGAGATTGAGGCGCGGCTTGCCGCGCTGAAGTCCGGCGGCTCCCCCGCCGCCATCGGCGCCGGTGAAAACCGCGCCGCCGGTTCCACCGTCGACGAGACGGACTTCGACAAGCTGTAGGCACACCCCGGCGTGTTTCCGCCGGGTTAGTAGCACCGGATCGGCGGAGGCCGGGCCCGGACCGTCCACCGACGGTCCGGGCCCGGCCTCCGCTGTGAAACGGACGGTGCCCGCTGGTGCGGCTGTGGTGCGGGCGGGGCGGGGCGCCGCGTGTACCGTTGACCCATGTCTTCGGGAACCCTGTCTTCGACCCTTGTCTGGCTGCGCGACGACCTCCGGCTGGACGACAACCCCGCCCTGATCGAAGCGGCGTCGCTGGGGCAGCCGCTGACCGTGGTCTATGTCCTCGACGAGTCTTCCCCCGGTGTGCGGCCCCTCGGCGGCGCCACGAAATGGTGGCTGCACCATTCGCTGGCGGATCTCGCCGCCGGACTTGGAGCCACGGGATCCCGCCTGCTGCTGCGCCGCGGCGCGGCTGCAGACATCATCCGGGACCTCGCCCGGGAGACCGGCGCCTCGACGCTGCTCTGGAACCGCCGCTACGGCGGCCCCGAACGCGAGGTGGATGCCGACGTTAAGGCGTGGGCCGGGGAACAGGGCCTGACGGCGGCCAGCTTCCAGGCGAACCTGATGTTCGAGCCGTGGACGGTGCGGACCGGGGCGGGCGGGCCGTACAAGGTCTTCACGCCCTTCTGGCGGGCCTGCCTCGACGGTCAGGAGCCCCGGCTCCCCCTGGACGCCCCGGATCGCCTCCCTGCCCCGGCCGTGGACGCCGCGGGCAGGCTCCCCGCCGGCGACCCGCTCGAGAGCTGGGGACTGCTTCCCCGCCGGCCTGACTGGAGCGCCGGCCTCGCCACCACCTGGCAGCCAGGGGAAGCCGGGGCCCACCAGCGGCTGGAGGACTTCCTCGACGGTCCGGCCGTGGAGTATGGCACCGGCCGGGACATCCCCGGGGTCGAGGGAACCAGCCGGCTCTCAGCGCATCTGCGGTTCGGCGAGATCAGCCCCTTCCGCGTCTGGCACGCGCTGCGGGAACACTTTGGGCCCGCGGCGCCGGCCGACGTCGGGATCTTCCGCTCCGAACTTGGCTGGCGGGAGTTCTGCTGGCAGCTGCTCTACGAGAACCCGCAGCTGGCCACCCGGAACTACCGGCCCGAGTTTGACCGCTTCGCCTGGCAGACACCCTCCCAGGCCGAACTCGGGGCCTGGCAACAGGGCCGCACCGGCTACCCCCTGGTCGACGCCGGGATGCGCCAGCTGTGGCAGACCGGCTGGATGCACAACCGCGTCAGGATGGCCGCCGCGAGTTTCCTGGTCAAGAACCTGCTTGCCGACTGGAGGCTCGGCGAGGCCTGGTTCTGGGACACGCTCGTGGACGCAGATGCCGCAAGCAACCCGGCGAACTGGCAGTGGGTCGCCGGATCCGGCGCTGACGCCTCGCCGTACTTCCGGATCTTCAACCCTGTCACCCAGAGCAAGAAGTTCGACGCCGGCGCCCGCTACCTGCGCGCGTTCCTCCCGGAGCTGGCCGGCCTGGACGACAAATCGATCCACGAACCGTGGAAGGGCGATGGTTCGGCAGCGGGTTACCCGGAACCGATCGTCGGGCTGCCGGAGTCCCGTGCCCGGGCGCTGGAGACCTACCAGCGGCTCAAGGACGGCTAAGGCGGGCCCGGGGCCCTATCCGGCCGCACGGAACCGGGGGCAGCCTGGACCCCCAGCACCGGGCAACTGGGGCAACAAGAAAGGCCCGGATCTGTTGATCCGGGCCTTTCTTTCTTCTTCAGTTGCGGGGACAGGATTTGAACCTGTGACCTCTGGGTTATGAGCCCAGCGAGCTACCGAACTGCTCCACCCCGCGTCGCAAGATCAACACTACCGTACTTTTAGCGCCGCCCGGACCACCCCTCCGGACCACTGGCGGCCCACCGTACGGGCCGCGTGCCAGGACACCCGTTGCCGGGTTAAAGCAGAAGGTCCGTCACACTGTCTCCAGCGTGACGGACCTTCTCTTCAGTTGCGGGGACAGGATTTGAACCTGTGACCTCTGGGTTATGAGCCCAGCGAGCTACCGAACTGCTCCACCCCGCGTCGCAAGATCAACTCTACCTGCCGGTGAACTGGAGGCCAAATCGAGGCGGCGTGATGTGCATCTCCCGCCCCGGGGCATGGGACCGTCCGTGTCCGGCGGGAAACGGAAAGGCCGGGTTCACGCTCCGGTGGGAGCGCGAACCCGGCCTTCAGCCGTGCATCGGCCAGCCGTA
This sequence comes from Pseudarthrobacter linnaei, assembly GCF_055412825.1. Taxonomy (NCBI): domain Bacteria; kingdom Bacillati; phylum Actinomycetota; class Actinomycetes; order Micrococcales; family Micrococcaceae; genus Pseudarthrobacter; species Pseudarthrobacter linnaei. The sequence continues at coordinate 36,575 of NZ_JBVAYX010000011.1, read as the reverse complement.
AACCGGCGGGCCGGGCGTCAGCTGCTCGGTGTCGGGGCCGGGGTGGCCGCCGGCGTGGTGGCATCCGGCGCCGGGGTGGCCGCCGGTGCAGGAGCCGGAGCTGCCGCCGCGATCTTGGCTTCGGCGTCGATGGCTCGTTGCAGGGCCGCGGTCAGCTTCCTCTGCTCCTCGCCGTAGGCTGCGAAGTCGCCCCTCGCGAGGGCCTCCTGGCCGGCCTTGATGGCGGCGTTCGCCGCGTCCAGTGCCGCCTTCAGCTCCGCCTTGGCGTCCGTGCTGCCCGGAGCGGACGGGGTCTCGCCCGGCGTCGTGGGCGTGCCGGGCGTCTGCCCGTTGTTGGCCGAGTCGCCGGCACTGGCTCCGGACTCACCGCCGAACAACTGGTTCAGTGCCTCATCCAGGGTCGGCGCGAAGCCGATCTTGTCACCGAACGCCACGAGGACGCGCTGCAGCGTGGGGTAGGAGGTTTCACCCGTGGACCGCAGGTAGACGGGCTGCACATATGCCATGCCGCCGCCCACCGGCAGCGTCAGCAGGTTGCCGTTCAGCACCGCCGACGCGCCCTGGCGCAGCAGGTTCAACGCCTGCGACACGGTGGGGTCCGAGTTGAACTTGTTCTGCGCCTGGCCGGGACCGGGGATGTTGGCCTCCGGCGGGATCTGCAGGAGCCTGAGCTGGCCGTAGCTCTCGGCCTTCACACCCTTCTCCTTGCCGGCGTCGGAGTCGGCGGCCAGGAAGCCGTAAAGCACGTTGCGGGCGTTTCCGTTGACCACCTGCGGGATGAACGAGGACGTCAACTGGAAGGCCGGGCTGTCCTGGTCAGGCATTTTCAGGGACATGTAGTACGGCGGCTGCTTGACGTCGTCCTGAACGGTCGGATCGTTCGGGACGCTCCAGGCGTCATTGTTGGTGTAGAAGTTATCCGCCTGGGTGACGTGGTAGCGGCCCAGGAGTTCCCGCTGGACCTTGAACAGGTCCTCCGGGTAGCGCACGTGGCTCATGAGGTCCCCGGACATTTCCGAGAACGGCTTCAGCGAGGTCGGGAAGATGTTCTGCCACGCCTTCAGGACCGGATCCTGGTCATCCCAGGCATAGAGGGTCACTTTTCCGTCGTAGGCGTCGACTGTGGCCTTGACGGAGTTGCGGATGTAGTTGACGGAGGTGTTCGGCAGGGAGGCCGTCCGGCCCGCGGTGGTCTGGGAGTCTGCGGTGGCTTCGGAGAGCTGCTCCTGCTGGGAGTACGGGTAGTACGGGCTCGTGGTGTAGCCGTCCACGATCCACTTCACCCGCCCGTCGACGACGGCCGGGTAAGCGTTGCCGTCCACGGTGAGGTACGGGGCAACTTTTTGGACACGTTCCCGGGGGTTGCGGTCGTAGAGGATCTGGGATTCGGCATTCACACCGTCAGAGAGCAAAAGGTCCGAGGACTGGAACTTGATCGCGTAGAGGACCTTGTTGAAGAAGCTGCCCACGTTCGGGCCGCCGTCGCCGGTGAAGGTGTACTGCGTTTCTCCGTCGCCTTCCTTGGCGGCCGGCCGGTCCTGCTCGCGGTTCGGTGCGCCTTCGGGTGCGCCGACGATCGAGTAGTCAGCAGAGTTCTCGCCGAAGTAGATCCGCGGCTGGTAGGTCGAGTCATTGCCGAGCACGCCGGTGGACGGGATTCCGGCCTGCAGGAACTCCGGCTTGCCGTCGACGGTGAACTTGTTGCCCTTGGCGGCGACGACGCCGTAGCCGTGGGTGTAGACGACGTGGCGGTTCAGCCAGGACTGCTGGTTGGCGCTCAGCCCGTCCGGGTTGAGTTCGCGGACGGCAATGACGGTGTCCTGGATCTTTCCGTCAATCTCGTAGCGGTCCACGTTCAGGGCGCGCGGGAACTGGTAGTAGGGCCGGTACTGTTCGAGCTGGGAGAACGCGTCCGAGATCAGGTTGGGGTCCAGCAGCCGGATGTTCGCCGTGGTCTGCGCGTCGGGGGCAAGGGCGCCCGTGGTGGCGTTGGTGGTGGCGTTGTACCGGGTCTCCTGGATCTTGTCGAGGCCGTACGCCGAGCGGGTCATCTTGATGTTGCGTTCGATGTACTGCTTCTCGAGGGTCTGCTCAGAGGGCCGGACCTGGAACTGCTGGATCACCCAGGGGTAGACGCCGCCGGCCAGGATGGAAGTGATGACGAGCATGGCGGTTCCGATGACGGGCAGCCGCCACTTGCCGATCACGGCAGCGACGATGAACAGCACGGCGACGAGGACCGCGGCCACGGCCAAGATGGATTTGGTGGGGATGACGGCGTTGACGTCCGTGTACAGCGCACCGGCCCAGCGGCCGCCGCTGTTCTGCACGGCGGCGTAGCGGTCAAGCCAGAAGTTGGCGCCCAGCAGCAGCAGGAAGACTGCGCCGGAGACGGCGAGGTGGATCTGCGCCGCGCGGCTGGTGAAGATGCCGCGTTCCAGGATCCGGATGCTGCCGTACAGGTAATGCGTCAGGATGCCCGCGACGCCGGCGACGATGGTGACGCTGATCAGGAATCCGGTGACGAAGCCCAGGAACGGCAAGGTCATCAGGTAGAAGCTGATGTCGAGCCCGAACAGCGGATCGCTCTGGCCAAAGGGTTCCTGGTTCAGGAACAGGAGCACCTTTTGCCACTGGCTGGCAGCGGCGCTTCCGGCGAACAGGCCGAAGAGGACCGGCAGCCCGATCATGACGACGCGGCGGATCGGTTCAAGCTGAACCTGGTAGCGGTTCAGGTTGTCCCTGATGTCCGCGTCCGGTGCGTACACGGGGCGGGCGTGGTAGGCGATCCGGATGGCGAAGAAGACGGCGGAGAACATCAGGGCGAATCCGGCCAGGAAGATGGCGATGCGTGCCAGGTTCTCGGTCAGGAAGACTTCGAAGAACCCCAGCTGCTGGTACCAGAGGACGTCCGTCCAGACATTGGCGAAGGAGATGAAGCCCACAACAATCAAGGCCACAACAATCAACGTCGGCGTCAGTGCGCTTCGTCGTTGCTGGGGTCTTCCGGGCGGGACAGTGCTGGCGGGACGGGACAAACTCGGTACCTCATAGCTGGTCGTCAGTTACTGGTTTTTAGTTATCTGTGCGGTGCCTTGATGCAGGAACGTGAGATTGCTGCAGTCTAGCGGCCGCCGGCACCGCCCCAACAGGGCGGCGGAGCCGTCATAAGTGCCACGACTGGCGGCGGATCTTAGTTCCGCCGCCAGTCTAGTTGCTGGAGCAAACCGGAAGCCCGGATGTGTCGGCCCCGGACGCGGCCAGTTCCACCGCTTTCCGTGCATCGGCAAGATTCTCGACCCGTACCACCTGCAGACCGTCCGGAATATGACCGACGACGTCGCCGCAGTTCGCGGCCGGCGCCAGGAACAAAGTGGCGCCGCCGGAGCGTGCGCCGTGCATCTTCTGGCTGATGCCGCCAATCGGCCCGACAGCGCCGTCGGGGGTGATGGTTCCGGTCCCCGCGATGTGCTTGCCGCCGGTCAGGTCGCCGGGTGTGACGGTGTCCACGATGCCCAGGGCGAACATCATCCCGGCGCTGGGACCGCCAACCTTCTCCAGGGAGATCTTGACGTCGAAGGGGAACTTGAACTGGTACTGCAGCAGGACCCCGAGGATGAACCGTCCGGCCTCGGTCCTGGCGGGTGTGATGCTGGTGGCCACATTGCTGCCGTCACGGTCGACGACGACCTCCACCGGGGCGCCGTTGCCGGCGGCCAGCTCAGCCTGGACGACGCTCAGCGCGGTCGCCGGCTTGCCGTTGACGGACACCAGCACGTCGTTTTCCTGGAGCTTGCCGGCGGAGGCGGAGCCCTCCGGGACGCCCGCGATCTGCATTTTCTGCTCGAACGCGATCCCCAGTTCCCGGAGCGCTGAGGCCACGGCGTTCTCCTGCGAGGTGGTCATCGCGACGGCACTTTCCTGCTGGGACTGCTCCTTGGTCACACCGGCGGGGAAGACGAGTTCCTCCGGATAGACGCCCTTCGCGCCGTCAAGCCAGGCGGAAAACGCCTCGAGGACCGTCACCGGCCCGTTGGGGCCGCCGTCGACGTAGACCGTGGTCAGGTCCAGGTTGCCCTGGGCGGGAAAGCTCTCGCGGCCGGTGACGCTGATGACCGGTTGACCGTTGTCATTGCCGAGGGTGTTGAAGGTGGGACCCGGCGATTCCACGACGTACGGGACAGGCAGGCTCAGGGCGGTAATCCCCAGCGCCAGTGCCAGCAGTCCCGAGACGAGCATGGCTGATGAGCGGTTGTCCCGCTGCCGGCCGGAACGTGATCCGGACAGCAAGGCCCTGCGGCCCCGGGTCTGGCCGGCCGCCGGCTCGCTGCCGGGCTGCCCGCCCTGCGTAATCGTCAATGAAGGACCTCTCCGTGCCGGCGCCCGGGGACCCAGTGGACCCCCCGATCAGCGCACCGCGCCCACGCCCTAAGCCGCGGCTGCTGCCTGCCAATATTCCAGTTTCTAACACTACGCGCTCGGCTGCCGGCTGGGCTCTTTGCCTACAGCGAACGTGGCGGGGTTTCGGCAGACAGCCCGCTGGCTGCGCGGTACCGTGAACGTGAGAAGCAGCCACACCGACGATCGGCGGGATCATGACCTCCAACCCACTTAATCCGTCCAATGGCGACGAGGAACCCAAGGATCCGCTGGCAGAAATGCTGAAGAACCTGATGGGTGGCCAGGGCATGGGGAACATCGACCCCGCGGAACTGGCGAAGGCAGCCGGCCTCCCGGACGACCCGAACCTCCTCGCCCAGATGTTCTCCCAGGTCCAGGCCATGATGAGCGCCACCTCGGAGGGCCCCGTGAACTGGCAACTCGCCCACGAAAACGCCCGGCGCGTGGCCGCCAGCGGTTCCGACCCGTCCGTCACGGCGCAGCAGTCGCGCGAGGTCGATGAAGCCCTGCGGCTCGCCGAACTCTGGCTTGACCAGGTCACCGGGCTGCCGGCCACGGGCCTGATCGGCCGCGCCTGGTCACGGGCCGAGTGGGTCGAGGAAACGCTTGGCACCTGGAAGCGCCTGACCGAGCCGGTTGCCAACAGCATCGCAAATGCACTGTCCACGGCCATGACCGAGCAGATGCCGGAGGAAATGAAGTCCATGATGGGCGGAGCGTCCTCCATGCTGCAGAACATGGGCGGGGCGATCTTCGGCATGCAACTGGGTCAGGCCATCGGCGCCCTGTCCGCCGAGGTGGTCAGCTCCACGGACATCGGCGTCCCGCTCGCCGACCTAGAAATGGCGCTGCTGCCATCCAACGTGGCGAAGTTCGGCGAAGGCCTCAGCCTGCCGGAGAACGACATCCGGCTCTTCCTTGCCGTCCGCGAAGCAGCCCACGCCCGGCTGTTCGTGCAGGTCCCCTGGTTGCGGGGGCACCTCCTCGGCGCCATCGAGGCGTACGCCCGCGGCATCCACATCGACACCTCGAAGATCGAGGAACTCGCCCGGGAGCTCGATCCGGGCAACCCGGAGGGCATCCAGGAGGCCCTATCGCAGGGTGTCTTTATGCCGCAGCGCACTCCCGCGCAGGATCAGGCGCTGGAGAAGCTGGAGACCGCCCTCGCTCTCGTGGAGGGCTGGGTGGACGAGCTGAGCTGGGCTGCCACGGAGAAGCTCCTGCCCTCGGCCGCGGCGCTGCGTGAGACGGTGCGGCGCCGCCGCGCCACCGGAGGACCGGCCGAGCACGCGTTCTCCTCCCTCGTGGGACTGGAACTGCGGCCGCGCCGGCTCCGGGAAGCCGCCGCCCTCTGGGCCTCGCTGAAGGACGAACGCGGAGTGGACGGCCGCGATGCGATCTGGCAGCACCCCGATCTGCTGCCCACCGCCGAAGACCTGGAAGACCCGAAGGGGTTCAGCGAACGCCGGAAGCTGGCCGAGGCGAGCGACTCCGAGGTTGACGACGCCCTGCAGAAGCTGCTCAGCGGCGGCTTCGAGGAGCAGGAGGAAGCCCCGGCGACCGGGGAAGACACCGGCGACTCCGGCGACGACACGGGCGAAGCGGGGGAAGTCACCGGTGCATCCGGGGAGGAAACCGGAGGGACCACCGGCGGGACCGGGACTGACGACGCCCCCGGCAATGGCGGGAACCCCAAGTCCTAGCTGATCGGCGGGCCCCGTCCGGAACCCTGGTTCCGGACGGGGCTTTTCCGTGCCGGGGCCTTCCATGCCGGCGCCGCGGGCGCTGGGATTTCGACGGCGCGAGCGGGACAGCGCCGGCCGGGGCAAGCCGGACGGCCCCAATCTGGAGCCGGGTCTTTAGACCGTCAGTGCGTCGCCGCGCCGGCGTCCACGTCATCGTCGTCGCCCGGTGTGAGGCCGCGGGACGTGGCGAAGGAGACGCCCTCAAGGAAAGCTTTGGCCCGGGCGGTATCCGGGTAGGCCTCGAGCAGCCGCCAGAACGCGGCGTCGTGGCCGGCCACCAGCAGGTGCGCCAGTTCATGCAGCAGCACGTAGTCGATGACCCACTGTGGCATGGGCTGCAGCTTGTCCGACAGCCGGATGGTCCCCTCCGACGGCGTTGCGGACCCCCAGCGGGAGTTCTGGTTGCCCACCCAGCGCACGGAGGACGGGACTGCCCGGCCGCCGAAGTACTTCGCGGACAGCTGGCCGGCGTGCGCCGCGAGGGCAGCATCGCTGCGCGGGCGCCGCCGGCCGGCGCCGCGGGTCCCCCGTTCGCCCTGGAGCCGCAGCTTCTCGAGCATCCTGTGCACCCATTCGCATTCCTGGGCGCGGCTGAAGGAGGCGGGAATGGCGACGACGGCGGTGCCGTTCTCCCAGAACGCCGCCACGGTGCGGCGGCGCCGGGCAGAGCGCCGGACTTCCACCGGGGCGCCGTCGGCAGTGGTGAGCGGTGTGCCTGCGGGAACTGTGCGGCTGCTGCCGGCCATCAGAGCGTGGTGCTTTCGACCAGCACTGCCAGCACTGCTTCACCGTATTTCTCCAGTTTGGCCGGGCCCACCCCGGGAAGTTTGGCGAGCTGTTCGAGGGATTCGGGCCGGGCTTCGGCAATGGCTGTCAGTGTGGCGTCGGTGAAGACCACGAAGGCGGGGACGTCGGCTTCGAGCGCTATGTCCTTGCGCCACTGCCGGAGCGCGTCGAAGGTCTGCTCCTCGTAGCTGGGCGGGCACTGGTTGCAGCGGCCCACCTTGCGTTCGGCCCCGGATGAGAGCATCGTCCCGCAGGTCCGGCAGGTGGCCGGCACCGCCGCTTTGCGGCGCGGCGCCGCCCCCTTGCCGCGGACCGAAGAGCTGGCCACGGAGTCGGGGCGCAACCCGTCCAGGAAGCGCGAGGGCTTCCTGTTTGCGCGCCCGCCCGGGGTCCGTGCGGTGGACCAGGACAGGAACAGGTGTTCCCTGGCCCGGGTGATCCCCACGTAGAGCAGGCGGCGTTCCTCGTCCACGGACTCGGGGCTGTCGGCGAAGGAGATCGGCATCAGCCCCTCGCTGAGCCCAACGAGGAACACTGCGTCCCATTCGAGGCCCTTGGCGGCGTGCAGCGAGGCCAGGGTGACGCCCTGGACGGTTGGGGCGTGCTGGGCAAGGGAGCGTTCCTGGAGTTCGTTGACGAAGTCCAGGAGGGTGAACTGCGCGCCGCGGCTGATCACGAGTTCGTCGGCCAGCGCGACAAGCGCTGCGAGGGATTCCCAGCGTTCCCGGAGCGCCCCGCCGCTGTGCGGGGCGGCGTCTGTGTAGCCGAGCGAGGCGACGATGTCGCGGACCAGCTGGCCCAGCGGCTCGGGGCTGGCGGTTTCGGCGACGGCCCGGGTGGCGGCGCGCAGCTGCAGGATGGCGTCCCGGACTTCCTTGCGGGCAAAAAACCGTTCCCCGCCGCGCAGCTGGTAGCCGATCCCCGCCGAAGCCAGGGCCTGCTCGTAGGCCTCGGACTGGCCGTTGGTGCGGAACAGCACGGCGACCTGGCTGGCCGGCGTGCCGGCGTCGAGGAGCGCACGGACCTTCACCGCCACGGTGGCGGCCTCCGCCTCGTCGTCGGAGCATTCGGTGAACTGCGGCACCGGACCGGCCGGGCGCTGCGCCAGAAGCTGCAGCGGCGTCGCCCAGGCGGAGTCGGCGACGGGTCCGCCGCTGCGCCGGCCGGCCAGCAGTTCGTTGGCCAGCCTCACCACCTGCGGGGTGGAGCGGTAGTCGCGGATGAGCTTGACGACGGTCGCCTCGGGGTACTGGGCCTTGAAGCCGAGCAGGTGCTTCGGCGAGGCGCCCGTAAAGGAATAAATGGTCTGGCTGGCGTCGCCGACGACGCAGAGCTCGTCGCGGCCGCCGAGCCACAGCTCCAGCAGCCGCTGCTGCAGCGGCGAGACGTCCTGGTACTCGTCGACGACGAAGTGGCGGTACTGCTCCCGGACGGTGGCGGCGACCTTCGGGTCCTCCTGCAGGATGCCCACCGTGATCAGCAGCACGTCCTCGAAGTCGATCACGTTCCGGTCGGTCTTGACGTCCTCATAGGACTGGAAGACGCGGGCGACGGCGGTCAGGTCAAAGCCGCCCGGGGCGCCGCGGCCCTGGGCTTTTTCCAGATAGTTGGCCGGGGTCAGCATCGACACCTTAGCCCACTCGATTTCAGAGGCCAGATCGCGGATCGAGGCCCGGTCGGTGCTGAGGCGCAGCCGCCGGGCCGCCTCGGCAATCATCTGGGCCTTGTGGTCCAGCAGGTTCGGGAGGACGCCGCCGACCGCCTGGGGCCAGAAGAACTGGAGCTGGCGCAGGGCGGCGGCGTGGAAGGTGCGGGCCTGGACGTTGCCGACGCCGAGGTCGCGGAGGCGGCTGCGCATTTCGGCCGCTGCCCGCGACGTGAAGGTGACGGCCAGGAGACGCTGCGGGTTGTACACACCGGAGTGCACGCCGTATGCGATCCGGTGCGTGATGGCGCGGGTCTTGCCGGTGCCGGCGCCGGCGAGCACGCACATGGGTCCCTGCAGGGTGCTGGCAACTTCGCGCTGTTCGGCGTCAAGGCCGCCGAGAATGCGCTCCTCAAGGGAACGGTTGTCCGGTGCCGCGGCGTCGGCTTCGGGCGCAACCTCGCCGGCCGGGCCGGATAGGCCGGACGGGAAGGCGCTGGACTGGAAGATGTCTGTGTTCACTTCTGCTGCTTAGTCGTTCGAGGGTGTGCGGTGGATGCGCCGCGGTGGTCGATCCGCGGCGCGGGGTTGCCGCTGCGTGTTGTCACGCACGGCTCACGGGTTGTCCGCGCGGTCCTGGATGACCCCGCCGTACCAGTGTTCGATCAGCGCCCGGGCGATGGACAGCCTGCTGGAGATGACGATCTCGCCGCCGAGTACCGCCGCCTGCAGTTCGCTCCGGCTGAACCAGCGCGCCCGCGTGACCTCGACGCCGTCGGGCGTGGCTTCGGTGTCCGCGGTCGAGGCTGTAAAGCCGAGCATCAGGGACGCCGGGAAAGGCCACGGCTGGGAACCGAGGTACTGGCAGGCGGTGACCCGCACGCCGACTTCCTCACCGATCTCCCGGACCACTGCCTGTTCCAGCGACTCCCCCGGTTCGACGAACCCGGCGAGGGTGGAATAGTTCCGGGCATCAAGGGGGCCGCCGCCGCCGAGCAGCAGCCGGCCGTCCGGGCCCACCACCGTGACGATAATGGCCGGATCGGTCCGAGGGTAGTGCTCGGAGCCGTCCGCGGGGCACCGGCGGACCCAGCCTCCGGCCTCCGGCACGGTGGCGGTGCCGCAGCGCGGGCAGTGGGTGTGCGTGGCGTGCCAGTTGGCGATGGCGCTGGCCTCGATGAAGATCGCGGTGTCCGTCGGGTTCAGCGTGGCCGCGACTTCACGGAACCCCGCCCACTGCGCGCCCTCGGGGATGCCGGCAATGTGGGCTTCGAATTCCTCGGCCCGGACCTCGAACTGCTGCGGCAGGAGGAAGAGGACCAGTTCGGTTCCCGCCGCCAGGTCCGAGCCGGGCAGCGCGGAGCCCAAGTAGATCAGCTGTTCCGGGGCGTAGGCCGTGTCCTGCAGGTGCCGGGCGAGTTCGGCGGCGTCCAGCAGCACGAGGCTGCTGCCGTTGATCAGGGCCTGCCGGCCGGAGAGCACCATGGCCCGTGCGGCGCCGGTAGCCAGGAGCTCCCCGAGCATTCCGGGCTCTAGCCGCGCGGCGGAGCCCCTGTCAATCAGGGCCGGGAGTACGGGAAGGACTGTGTCCAGAAGATGGTTGGCGGCCGGGCCGGTGTGCGGGGAGGTTGACGTGCCCGCCTGGGTCTGGTGATTGGACGCCGGTGACTCCGCAAGACTCATGTACCCACCGTACTGACTCCCGCCGACAAATGACATTTCTCCAGGGCGTATGTGGGCATCCGCACGTGCCCGCGGGTGGCGGCAGGGCAGAGCGCAGGGAAAGGAGTCCCGGTGTGCGATTTATTCCCGATCTTTCAGACTCGCCGTGGTGCATCGCCGTCTTGGGCGCCACTCAATCTACCGTGGAAGCGTGAGAAGACAACCAATCGAACTGGCAGCTGTGGCGACCGCGGCAGTCCCCGGACTGACCCCGACCGCCGTCAGCTCTGCGCCCGACGATCCGGCGGACTTCGACTCGGCACTCCTGCTGGATTCCGAAGGCAAGCGCTGGCGGGTCCGCTCGCCACGCCATGCCGAGGCCAGCGCCCGGCTGGAAACAGAATTCCTGGTGTTGCGCGCCTTCCTCCCGGGCATCCGGGCCGAACTTCCCTTCCTTATGCCGACCGTTGCCGGCACCGTGCGGCAGGGCCCGCTGACGACGTTCGTCTACTCGCACCTGGCGGGCTCGACCCGGTCGGTCGAGGAACTCGGCGCCGCATCCCCCGCGGTGGCCCGCGAAATCGGCGCAGCCCTCGCCGCCATCCACGATTTGCCCCACGCGCTGGTCAGCAACGCCGATCTGCCGAGCTACACCCCCAACGAGTTCCGCCAGCGCCGCCTCAACGAACTGGACCAGGCCGCCACCACCGGCATAATTCCGCCCTTGCTGCTTCGCCGCTGGGAGCACGCCCTCGAGGACGTCTCCCTCTGGCGTTTCAACCCGTGTGTGGTCCACGGGGACCTGCATGAGGACAACCTCCTGGTCGACGGCGACCGCGTGACGGCCGTGACGGGATGGACCGATCTGAGGATCGGGGACCCGGCGGACGATATGGCCTGGCTGGTCGCGTCCAACGACCAGGACTTCGTGGACGCCGTTCTGGCGCACTACACCTCATCCCGGCGCGACGTGCCGGACGCCCATCTGCTGCGGCGTGCCGCGCTCTCCGCCGAATTCGCCCTGGCGCAGTACCTCGTCAAGGGCATCGCTGCCGGGAACCAGGACATGATCGACGAGGCCGAGTCCATGCTCACCGCACTCGCCGAGGACGTTGCGGAACACGGCGGGCAGCCGATCAGCGTGGAACCGCTCCCCCAGCCCACGCCTGCTTCCGACCAGGCACCACAGAACCCGGCGCCAGGCAGCGCACCGGGGCCGGCCGTCAGCAAGGTGACCCTGCTGGCGCCGGACTCCGTCTCCGGCCTCCCCGCGGTTCCCTCCAGCACCGCGATGCCGTCCGTTCATGTCGCGCCCATCCCCCTCGCAGCCGGCGGACAAGACGGAGTGGCCGGGACTGACAACGCAGCCGGGGATGCCGGCGCGATTGACGAAAAAAATGCCGACGGGGCCTCCGCGCCGGCGCCCCTCAAAGTGTCCGGTGGTGTCTCCGTCACTGCGGTTCCCGATGACGCGCCAACCGCCGCCGTGTCCTCCGCGGAAGACACCTCAACGCAGTCGATCGCCGTCGTCCACGCCGCTGCGCCGGCCCGGGCAGGCACCGTGGATCCGCCCGAGGCCCCGGCGAACCCGGCAGAGGACACCTCGACGACCGCTCTCACGGTGGTCGAGGCAAAGTCCCGCTAGCCGGTCCCCAGGGCGGTGGCCACAATCCGTTCGAGCCGTTCCGCTGAACCCAGATCGTGCGGCCGGACCACCTGGTTGTCCGCCACGTAATAGAATGCCGCCCTGACCGTCTCCAGCGGAACATCCTTGAGCCTTGCCCAGGCCAGCCTGTACACGGCCAACTGGACGGCTTTGGTTTTCAACTGCGCGGCGGACGGCCGGCGGCCGGTCTTCCAGTCCACCAGGTCCCAGCCGCCGTCGGCATCGCGGAATACTGCGTCGATCCGGCCGCGGACCACGACGTCACCGATCCGGGTCTCCACCGGCACCTCAACGTGGGCCGGTGCGCGGTTGGCCCACTCGGACTGGCGGAACGTCTCCACCATGCTGTCCAGGCCGTACGCTGCGTCGATGTGGTCGTCGGAGCCGGCTTCCTCGCCGAGGTCCAGCATGCCGGCGGCGCCGAAGTACTCCTCCACCCAGGCATGGAAGGCTGTGCCCTTGCGGGCCGACATCCCCGGTTCCCGCGGCACCGGGCGGCGGAGCCGGGCCACGACCGAACCGGCATCGTCCTCCAGATCCACCAGGGTTGACGCGGAGATGTGGCCCGGCAGGTGCACATCGTGGACGGCAGTCCGGCGGGATCGGCGCTCCAGCAGCGTCGCGGCCTCGGATGCCCAGCCGCCGGCGGGACCGCGCAGCGTCCGCCGCTTGTCCGGGCCGGGCGAGCCCGGCCCGGCGGCTGCATCCTGCAGCACGCCGGAGTCCAGGGACGCCAGCACCCGTGCCGCCGCGGACTGCATGGCCGCCCGCCGGCCCGGAACCAGACGCAGCCGGGCCCCGGTGCGCGGGTCGATGGGCCCCTCGAGCGGGTCATACGGCCAGGCCGCAACCTCCAGTTCCGACGTCAGCGGGCTCTCCTCCGGCAATGAATCCTCGCTGACGGACTGCGGGTGGATCGCGGCGGCGCCGTCCGCAACCAGCACCTCGAGTTCGGTCAGGAAGGGCGACATGTCCGCCATACCGGCGCGCGAGCCCACCCAGGCGGCGCTGGATACCCAGAGCACGTGTTTCGCCCGGGTGTAGGCCACGTAGGCCAGCCGCCGTTCTTCGGCCTCGCCATGAACCTGCACGGCGGACTTGAACTCCTTCTCGGCGTCGAGCCAGCCTTTTTGGTCCGGGTGTTCGAGGTCCCATTGCGGCAGGTCCGCGCGGTCCCCGCGCAGCGGCCACGGCAGTGCGGCGCTGCCGCTGCTCCAGCGTGAGTCCCGGCTGCTGGGGAAGGCTCCGGCGTTGAGCCCGGGCACGAACACCACATCCCATTCCAGGCCCTTGGAGGCGTGCACGGTCAGCAGCTGGACCGCTTCGTGGTTCACTTCCGGCGCGGCGGCGTCCAGGCCGTTCTCCTCCGCGGCAGCGGCCTCCAGCCAGGCCAGGAAAGCGAGCACGTCGACCCGGTGGGAGGTGTACAGGAACCCTGCGGCGGCGTCCTGGAACGCATCCAGGTTGCGGCGGGCCTGATGAATGCTGATCCCGGGCCGCGCGGACACCTCGATGTCCAGCAGCATGGCCCGCTCCACCTCGCCGAGCAGGGTAGTGAGGTCATCGCCCATGTAGCCGCGCAGTTGCCGGAGTTCCGCCGAGAGCCGCTGCAACCGCTTCAGCGCCTCGGCGCTGAGCTGGCGGCCGTGCGCGGAGGTCCAGCCTTCGCGCGGCAGCCAGTCGAGGGCTTCGACGAGGCTGGCGGCGTCCGTGAGGTCGCCCTCGATCACGGCCGCCTCCGCGCCGTCATCCGCGCCGTGATCAGCGTCGTCGTCCGGGGCACCGGGGCGGCCGCGGCGCCGGGCGAGGAAACTGGACCAGTCCCGCAGCGCCATCAGATCCGCGGGTCCGATCCGCCAGCGGGCTCCCGCGAGCAGGCGCATCAGCGAGTCGGAGCGGCCCGGATCGGCCAGCACCCGGAGGGTCGCGACGAGGTCGATGATCTCGGGGGTGTCCAGAAGACCGCCGAGGCCGACGAGCTCATACGGGATCCCGCGCACCTCGAATTCCCGGCGGACGCACTCCATCTGGGCGCGACGGCGGCACAGCACCGCCATCGCGGGAGGCTCAGGCTCAGGCTCCCCTGCCGACGCCTCAAAGTCAGTAACCCGGAACTTCAGCACGTCGCCCGCGATGGCCGCGGCCTCGTCCTCGTCGGTGCCAAAACGGCCCATCACCACGCGGCCCTGGACCGCGGCAGGGCTGGGCTGCAGCGGCGGGACCTCGACTCCCCCGGCGGTGTCCCGCTCGCCGGCCGGGCCGGTCCGGGCTGCGGCCTTGCTGAGCGGCGCCGATATGACGTTGGCGGCGGAGAGGATGTTCCGGCCGTTGCGCCACGCCGTGGTGAGGTACGACGTCGGGGCGACGGCAAAGCGCGCCGGGCCCGCAGTGTTGGCAGTGTTGCCGGCGGCAGCAGCGCCGGCAGCGCCGTCGTCGGCCCGGAGCCGCACCGGGAATTCGCGGACGAAGTGGAAGAGCTGGCCGGCGGAGGCCCCGCGGAAGCCGTAAATGGACTGGTTGGGGTCCCCCACCGCGGTGACGGCGTGGCCGTCGCCGAACAGCCGGGAAAAGAGCACGAGCTGGGCATGTGAAGTGTCCTGGAACTCGTCCAGCAGCACCACTTTGTAGCGCTGGCGTTCGGTTTCCGCGGCGACCGGGACCTCGTTGGCGACGCGGGCTGCGAGGGCCACCAGGTCACCGAAGTCGAGGGCGCCGCGGGCGCGCTTGGCGTCGGTGTAGCGTCCCACCATCTCCGCGACGCTGGCCCTGGTGCGCAGCAGCCCGCTGAGCTCGCCCGCGGCCTGGCTGGGGTTCTTCTTGGCGGTGGCGAGATAGGGCAGCGCCTCGAACTCGGCCACCCGGTCCAGCAGCCAGCCGCGGACCCCGGCCGGATCCTGGAGATGCTCAGCGCACTCACCGGCGAGCTGGATGACGGCCTTGACCAGGGTGGATTTGGCGGAACGGAAGTGTTCGTACTCGCCGTCGAAGGCTTCCACGACCTCGCTGGCGAGCTGGAAGGACTGGGCGCCGCCGAGCAGCACGACGTCACGTTCGACGCCGAGCCGGAGCCCGTAGTCGGACACGATGGCGCTGGCGTAGGAGTGGTAGGTGGAGACCTTGGGTTCGAGCGCGTCGGTGCTGAGCAGCCCGGCGGGGAACACCCGGTTCTGTGTGTCGCCCGCGGCGATGCGCTGCAGCGCGGCCAGCTTCGCCCGGATGCGCGTGGCCAGCTCCCCGGCGGCCTTCCGCGTGAAGGTCACGCCGAGCACCTCCTCCGGCCTGACCCAGCCGTTGGCGACGAGCCACACCACGCGGTCGGCCATGGTGGCGGTTTTGCCCGACCCGGCGCCGGCAATGACGAGCCGGGGTGAGAGCGGCGAGGAAATGATGTGCGACTGCTCGTCGGTGGGGCTGTTCTTCTCGCCCAGCAGGGCCGAGAGCTCCTCGGGGGTGAACTTCGGTGTGGGAAGAGGTCCGGGCAGGGGTGCGGGAGGTGCGGCGGGAACACCGGCGGGGCGGGCGGCGGCCATCGCGGCGGGTGCCACGGGTGTCTCAAGGCTCATTCGGTAACCTGCTTTCCCCGCAGGCACAGCGGGCATACTTCGGGCAGGCGGCAGCCGTGGCCGCCGTGGCCGCCCTTGGAGGGATCGTGTCGGGCCTCGAAGGTGTTCCCGGACATGATCCGGGCAGCATCACCGACCATGCCCAGGGCCCAGTTCTCCGCCGGATCGAGGGGAACCTGGGCCTGGATGCCCGGGCTCTTGGTGGTGGTGCCGAGCTGGGCCAATACGGCCCCGCCAGGCAACGGGGGCGGCCCGTCGTCGGGGCCGGCAAAGCCTCCGGCCAACACCGCGGCCTGGTAGGCGCCCAGCTGCGGATGCCGCTCGAGGTCGGCCTTCCCCGGCTGCCGCTTGCCCGTTTTGAGGTCCACGACGACGAGCCTGCCCTCGGCGTCGATCTCCAGCCGGTCGACCTGCCCGCGCAGCACAGCCGGGCGGGCCGGCCAGGCATCGCGATCCGCATCAGGGTCAGCGTCAGCGCCGGTGCCGGTGCCGGTGCCGGTGCCTCCGGCCGGGGGCAAAACGTCCGGGAGTTTGACTTCGAAGTCCAGCTCGACGCCGACCAGGGACCGGCCTTCGCTGCGCATCACCAGCACGTACTGGGCAAGCTTCCGGACCATGGTTTCGGCGCGCTGGAAGTCCAGCTTTCCCTCCCAGTTGTCCTTCATCCCCAGCGTCGGCCAGCGGCGGACGAGTTCAGCCACGTATTCGCTGCCGGAGGCATCCGGCAGGTCCTGCGCGATGGCGTGGACGAGGGTGCCCAGGCTGCGCGCAAAGTCGGTGGCGGCCTCCCCGCCGGCGGCCTGGACAAACCAGTCCAGCGGGGATTTCTGCACGGTTTCCACCTTCGACGGCGAGACGTACACGGTGCCGCCCGGCGGAACAACAGGCGCGTCCGTGGACAGCGCAGCAAGGCCCCACCAGCTCGCGGGGTGCGCGCCGGGCACTGGCGGCTCGGCGGCGGCCAGGGCGCCGAGAACGGAGCTGGCCTCCTGGGCTTCCGGGGTCCCGGCGTCCAGCTGGGCGAACTGGCGCAGTTCGGCGACCAGGGCGCGCAGGGTGAGCGGACGCTCCACCGGGGTGAAGCCGCGCCGGTCCTGGTCCGGGCCCAGCGGCGCCACGTAATCCAGGAACGAGGACGGCTGTTCGTCCTCCGAGGACACGGCGGTGCAGATCAGCATCTGCTGTGCCCGCGACACCGCAGTGGAGAAGCTGCGCAGTTCGTCATAGCGGATTTCGCGCAGCCGGCTGAGGGGATCCAGCTGCAGGGCGTAGGCCACGCCGTGCTCGACGGCGTCCGCGAACAGTGTGCTGCCAAGCAGTTCGCCGCGGAGCCTGGTGTTGGGCCACACGCCCTCCTGCAGGCCGGGGACGATGACCACGGGCCATTCCCGGCCCGCGGCGCTGGCCGGGGTCATCAGTTCCACCGCGTCCTCCAGTTGGGCCCTCGCGGCGAGGGTGTCCATCGGGAGCTCCTGGCTGAGCAGGTACTCCAGGAACTGCTCGGGTCCGGAACCGGGGAGCTGGTCCACGAAGCGCTCGGCGGTGTGGAAGAGGGCCATCATGGCATCGAGGTCCCGGTCCGCCCGGGCACCGGCCGATCCGCCGGCCAGCGCCGCCTCGGTCCAGCGCGCGGCGAGGCCGGTGGAGCTCCACAGCGCCCACAGCACCGTTTCGGCGTTGCCGCCGGGAGCCCGGGCCGCGTCCCGGCCGGCCTGGATCATCCGGGCGATCCGGCGCGCGGAGTGCCCCTCGATGCCCAGCGTCGCCAGCGCGCCCGGTTCGTCCAGGGCCTCGACGAGAAGCACGTCACTGGTGCGGCCGCCGCCGCCCAGGAGTTCCTCCCGGCGCAGGGACTGGCGCAGGCGCCGCAGCTCGATCGCGGTGGCCCCTCCGATCCGTGAGGTCAGCAGCGCCACGGCGGCCTCGGGGGTCAGCACGGCCGGGTCCAGTGCCACGGCATAGGCATCCAGCAGCGGCCGGACGGCGACCTCATCGCGGACGGCGAATTCGGCCACCGGAATCCGGACCGGGATGCCCTGACCCGCGAGGTAGCGCTGCAGCTGGCTGAGCTGGCCGCCGTTGCGGACGATCACGGCGATGTCACCGAGTTCGCGGCCGTCGTTGAGCTGGGCCTCCAGGATCCGTTGGGCCACGTAGCGCAGTTCGTGCACCGGCGACGGCAGCAGGTGCGCCTCGACGGTGCCGCCGGCGGAGCCCTCCTTCTGGGGCTGTTCGAGCCGGCGCGCGGACTGCCCGCCGGCGCGGCTGGAGATCCGTCCGGCCACGGACAGCCAGGCGTCCGCCACCGCCGGGGTGTGGCGGTGCGCGGTCCAGAGAGGCCGTACGAGGATGGCGCCGCCGGCCGGGGCGAGCAGCCGGGGAAGCTCTGCCACAAGGTCCGGGCGGGCGCCGCGGAACCCCTGGACCACGGTGTCCGGCGATGAGGTGACGAGGACCTCCTGGCCCGCGGCGATATCCGCGAGCAGTTCGAAAACGGCAGGGTTGGCCTCCTGCATGTCGTCCACGAGCACGAACTGGAGCCGGTCGCGTTCGGCGGCGAGGAAGTCCGGTTCGTCCTGGAAGATCTGCCGGGCTGCGGTGATGATGCCGGCCGGGTCGAAGGATTCGGGCATGCGCAGGTCCAGCACGTCGCGGTACTCCGCGTACAGCGCGGCCGCGGCCACCCAGTCCGGACGGTGGCAGCGCCGGGCGAGGACCACGAGGTCCTCGGCGGTCCGTCCGGATTCGATGATCCGGTCAAAGAGCTGGCGGACCTCCTGCCGGAACCCGCGAGTCTGCAGGGCAGCGCTCAGGTCCTCCGGCCAGGGCAGTTCGAGTCCGGGCTGCGCGTGGCCTTCGAGGAGCTCCTTGATGATCAGGTCCTGTTCCGGGCCGGACAGGAGCTTCGGCGGGCGCGGCAGCGGCAGGATCCCTTCGGCCTTGGCGCGCCGGATCAGGTCGAAAGCATACGACGCCCAGGTGCGGGCCGGCGTCGTGCTCAAACTGCGGTCCAGCCGCGCGGTGAAGCGGTCCCGGAGGGTGTCGGCGGCGAGGCGTCCGGGGGCGAGGATGAGCATCCGTTCGGGATCGATGCCGTCCCGCAACGCACGCCGGACGGCGGCTTCGACGAGCACGGTCGATTTGCCGGTCCCCGGCGCTCCGGGAATCAGGACCGGACCGGAACCGTGCGGGACGTCGACGGCGGCGCGCTGGTCCGCCGTCAGCACGGGCGCCGCGTTGTGCAGCGTGCGCGGTGGCAGCAGGCGGAGGGCGGAGCCGGAGGCGCGCGGCCTGGCGGGACGGTGCCCGACCTTCGCGGGCTGCGGTGATGCGGGCGGTGTTGGTGTTGGTGTGGGCTGGAGGGGCGGGGGGTTCTTGCTGGGGATGCTCACACAGTCATTTCATCATCAGGGGCCGACAGTTTGCGCAAGGACCGTTCCAGCCGCTCGGCCACGGCGTCGATCCGGTCGAACTCGCCGTCGCTCGGTGCCCAGCGGGCGGCCATCAGGTCCACGCGCCAGCGGCCATCACCGGTACGGAGGTAGTCCGCATGATTTCCCAGCAGCGGGGTTCCTTCCAGGATGTAGAAGGTGAGGGCCTCACGTTCGTGCCCGGGGGGCGCGTCACCGCTGGCCTTCAGGACCCGCCACCACGGCACGGAACTGCCGTGGTGGCTCATGACGGAGCCGACCTGCCGGGCGCCGCCGGAGCCGAGGAGCTCGGCGACGTCGCCGTACGCCACCGCGGCGCCGCCGGGGATCAGTGCCACCACGTCCAGCACCGCCTCCACATACTCCATCCGCATGACACAAGCCTAGCGGCCGCGGCACTGGAACGGCCGGCCGGTGCGGGCCGCCCGCGGCCCTTCGGGCGTTCCTGGGCGGCGGCGCGGGGGGCGCCGGACCGGGCCGCGGGGTGGTGGCGCATTTCTGTCGTTGGCAGCAGGTAGCGTTGAAGCATGAGCACTTGGAACACCCTCCCCCGCGCAGCCTTCGACCTGGAAACCACAGGGCGGAACTCCCGGTCCGCGCGGATCGTCACGGCGTCCATCACCGTGGTGGATTCCGCCGGCGGGATCATCAAGGAACACGAATGGCTCGCCGATCCCGGGGTTGAGATTCCGACCGAGGCCAGCGACATCCATGGCGTCACCACCGAGCGGGCCCGCAGCGAAGGCCGACCTGCCGCGGACGTGACGCGGGAGGTCGCCGCGGTGCTCCAGGAACTCTTCGACACCGGCGTACCGGTCATCGCCTTCAACGCCAGCTACGACTTCACCGTGCTCGCCGCCGAGTCGGCCCGTTACGGTGTCCCGCAGCTGAGCCGCTTCCCGGTATTGGATCCGTACATCATGAACAAGCAGGTGGACCGCTACCGCAAGGGCAAGCGCACCCTCACCGCGCTCTGCGAGGAGTACGGGGTGAACCTGGACAACGCCCATACCTCGGCCGCCGATGCCCTGGCCACTCTGCGCATGCTCGACGCCATGGCCGGGAAGTTCCCCAAGCTTCGGATGCCGGCCAGCCACCTGCACCAGCTCCAGATCGAGTGGGCCTCCGCCCAGGCCTCCGATTTCCAGAGCTACCTGCGCAAGACCAAGCCCGCTGCCGTGATCGAAGGCGACTGGCCGGTGCTGCCGCCAGAGGACGCCAGCCGCGGGGACTTCTAGGGCGCCGCAGCTTCTTAAAACGAAACCTTTGGGTGCAAGTGCACCCGTAAATAGGCGTCCGTGGGCCGAATTTCCAGCGTTTGCGACGGAACTCACACAACCGGGTTGTTCCGGCGGCCCGGGCTGCCACCGGCAATCATTCCGCCCCGCCCGTTCCGCATCGCCCAGATCGCTGCTGATAGCACTCACACGTGAAGTGGATTCGGCGCCGCGGGCAGTTGCCGCGCACTAATTCGGATTCAACCAGTCTTCTCGCCAGGTGAAACACTTATATTTCGCGGGCCTGCCCGCCCCTGCCTGCGCCGAGGCGCCGAGGCCGGGGTCGTTGCGCGGCCCCGATCCCGATTAATGTCCGATGAAAGTGATTGCGTGATGAAAAACAAAGCCATGAAGTGGCTGACGACGGTTCCTGTGGCGATCGCCGTCGCCGTCTCGCTCGCCGCGTGCGGCGGCGGAGCTGCAGCACCGAGCGGAACGCCCACCGATGCCCTCGCCGGCAGCGACCAGACTTCCCTGGACAAGTACACGACCCCGGACGTCACTCCCCTGGACCAGATCGACAAGTCCCAGCTCGGCCTGCTGAGCGAGGGAACCCTCACAGTTGGAACCCTCTCTGACGCCCCGCCGAACATCTTCATCGACGAGTCCGGCAAGTTCACCGGCTACGACAATGAGCTGCTGCGCGCCGTCGCTGCAAAGCTTGGCCTTGAGGTCGAGTTCAAGGCCACCGGCTTCGCGTCGCTGCTCTCCCAGGTCCAGAACAAGCAGTTCGACCTCGGATCCTCCTCGATCTCCACCACGGACGCCCGGCGCAAGACCGTGGGATTCACCAACGGCTACGACTTCGGCTACATGGCCGTCGTCGCCAAGGAGGACGACAAGGTCAAGGGCTTCAAGGACCTGACCAAGGATTCGCGCATCGCGGTCGTCCAGGGCACGGTGCAGGATGACTACGTCACCAACACCTTGCAGATCGAGCCGGTCCGCTTCGAGGACTACAACACCGCCTACGCCAACCTGAAGAACGGCCAGGTGGACGCCTGGGTCGCTCCGTCCCAGCAGGCCACCGGACAGGTCAAGGAAGGCGATGGCACGGTCATCGCCGAATCCATTGTGAACACCCAGAACTTCACCGCGTACGCCGTGAACTCGGATAACCAGGCCCTCATTGATGCGCTCAACTCGGGCCTGGACGCTGTGATTGCCGATGGCACCTGGTCCACGCTGACCAAGGAATGGTACCCGGACCGCGAAACCCCGGCCACGTGGTCCCCGGGTTCCAAGGCTGTCACCGTCCCGAAGTCCTAGTCCATGGATGCACTCGATCAACTCCTCAAGACCTTCTTTGACTGGGAGGCGATGGCAGCTGTTGTGCCGAACATGCTCACGGTCGGCCTGCCCAACACCCTGATCCTGGCGGTTTCCTCAGGCGTGCTCGGGTGCATCCTGGGCATGGTTCTGGCCATCATGGGCACGTCCCGCAACACCGTGCTCCGGTGGCTTTCCAGGATCTACACGGATATTTTCCGCGGCGTACCCGCCATTGTGGTCATCCTGCTCATCGGGATCGGGCTCGGACCCGTGATCCGGGAGCTGACCGGTTCCACGAACCCGTTCCCGCTCGGCATCCTGGCGCTGACGCTCATGGCGTCGGCCTACATCGGTGAGATCTTCCGCTCAGGTATCCAGAGCGTGGAAAAGGGACAGCTCGAGGCGTCCAGGGCGCTGGGGTTCAGCTACAACTCCTCGATGCGGCTTGTGGTGATCCCGCAGGGCGTCCGCCGCGTACTCCCAGCCCTGGTGAACCAGTTCATCTCGCTGATCAAGGACTCGTCCCTGATCTACCTGCTCGGCCTGCTTGCGAGCCAGCGGGAAATCTTCCGCATCGGCAACGACGCTGCAGCCAACACGGGAAACCTGTCCCCGCTGATCGCTGCCGCTGCGATGTACCTGGTGCTGACGGTCCCCCTCACACACCTGGTCAATTACATCGACAAACGCCTGCGCACGGGCCGGCCGGAGAAGCCCCAGCCGGACGACGCCGCGGCCCTGATCGGAAAGGGAGCACGGCCATGAGCGACTTTGCCTCCGGCTCGCTGACCGGCAAGAACCTGCACCTGTCCTTCGGATCCAATCACGTCCTCCGCGGCATCGACCTCCAGGTCGAGAAGGGCACCACCGCGTCGGTGATCGGCCCGTCCGGTTCCGGCAAATCCACGCTCCTGCGGGTGATGAACCGCCTGATCGAACCTGACCAGGGCGACATCCTGCTGGACGGGCGGTCGGTGCTCAAGGACAATCCGGATGAACTGCGCCAGCGCATCGGCATGGTGTTCCAGCAGTTCAACTTGTTCCCGCACAAGACCGTCGTGGACAATGTCTCCCTGGCGCTGCGCAAGCTCCGCAAACTTCCGGCCGAGCAGGCACGGGCCGAGGCCCTTGAGCAGCTCGACCTCGTGGGTCTCAAGCACAAGGCGGATGCCCGTCCGACCAACCTGTCCGGCGGACAGCAGCAGCGCGTGGCGATCGCGCGGGCGCTGGCCATGAAGCCGGAAGTGATGTTCTTCGACGAGGCCACCTCGGCCCTCGACCCGGAGCTCGTCAAGGGTGTACTGGCACTGATGGCCGATCTCGCCAAGGGCGGCATGACCATGGTTGTCGTGACGCACGAGATGGGCTTCTGCCGCAACGTCTCGGATACCGTCACCTTTATGGACGCCGGGGTCGTCGTGGAATCCGGCCCGCCGGAACAGCTCTTCACGAACCCGCAGACGGAACGGCTCCAGGGCTTCCTCTCCGACGTCCTCTAGCGCAGAACGGCAGCTTAAACACTGATGGCACCCGCCGCGGCGGGTGCCATCAATGTTTAACGACGCGGCCGGAACCGGCGGCCGTGGCTATGCAGCCGTCGGTGTTAGGCCTTCGACTATTTAGGCCGTCGCGGCGGCCGCGGCCTTGGCGGCGGCCGGCAGGGCATCGAAGATCCGGTTCATGGCAGCGTCGTCGTGCGCTGCGGACAGGAACCAGGCTTCGAAGACCGACGGCGGCAGGTACACCCCGGAGTCCAGCATGGAGTGGAAGAATGGCGCGTAGCGGAACACTTCCTGTCCCTGGGCGTCGTCGTAGTTGTGCACGCCCCGGGCGGAGGCGCCGAAGGCCACCGAGAACAGGTTCCCGGCACGCTGGATGGAGTGGTCCACCCCTGCCGTGTCCAGGGCCCCCGACAGGGCCGCGGAAAGCTCCAGCGAGCGGGCGTCCACGAAGGAGTAGACCTCTGCGGTGGCGTGCGTCAGGGTCGCGACGCCGGCGGCCATCGCCACCGGGTTCCCGGACAGCGTGCCGGCCTGGTACACCGGGCCCAGCGGCGCGAGGTAGTCCATGACCTCGGCGCGGCCGGCGAGGGCCGCCGCCGGCATCCCGCCGCCGATGACCTTGCCGAAGGTGAGCAGGTCCGGGGTCCACGGCTCGGCAGCGCCGGCCGCGCCGCCGGTGAGTCCCCAATAGCCGGAGTACCCGGTGCGGAAGCCGGTGAGGACCTCGTCGAGGATCAGCAGGGCGCCGTGGTCGCGGGTAATCCGGGACAGTCCCGCGTTGAAGCCCTCACCCGGGGTGACAACCCCCATATTGGCGGGGGCCGCCTCGGTGATGACGGCGGCGATGTTGCCGCCGTGCTTGGCGAAGGCGGCCTCGACGGCGGCGAGGTCGTTGTAGGGCAGCACAAGGGTCTCGGCGGCGGTGGCGGCCGTGACGCCGGCGGAGCCCGGCAGCGCCAGGGTGGCGAGACCGGAGCCGGCCGCGGCGAGCAGCCCGTCGAGGTGGCCATGGTAGCAGCCGGCGAACTTAATGATGAGGTCACGGCCGGTGAAGCCGCGGGCCAGCCGGACGGCGGTCATGGTCGCCTCGGTGCCGGTGGAGACCATCCGGACGCGCTCGGCGGCGGGCACGCGTTCCTGGACGATCGCCGCGAGGTTGGCCTCGTCCGGGGTGGACGCCCCGAAGGACAGCCCGCGGTCCACCGCGGCGTGCACCGCGGCGAGGACCGCCGGGTGGGCATGTCCCAACAGTGCCGGGCCCCAGGAGCAGACCAGGTCGACGTATTCGGCGCCGTCCGCATCGGTCAGGTACGGGCCCTTGGCAGAGACCATAAAACGCGGCGTCCCGCCGACCGAGCCGAACGCGCGGACGGGCGAGTTAACGCCGCCCGGCATCAGTTTGCGGGCGCGGGCAAAGAGTTCCTCGTTGCGAGGATGGCTGGAAGTCATGGTTCCTATTCTTTCAGTTCAGTTCTGCGGGGAGGCCGCGGCCAGCCGGTTGGCCACCCGGGGGGCCACCTCGGTGCCGAACAGCTCGATCGAACGCATCATCGCCTTGTGCCCCAGGGTGCCGTTGCTGTACTTGAGGTCGAACCGGTCCACGGCCAGGTTCTTCTTGAGCAGCACGATCTTCGCAGCCACGGTGTCCGGGGAGCCGACGTAGAGGGCACCCTCGGGGGTGCACATGGCGTCGAACTCGGCCCGGCTGCCCGGGCCCCAGCCGCGCTCGGCGCCGATCAGGTTGCGCTGGCCGAGCCAGTGCGGGAAGAACTCCTCCCGCGCCTCCCCGTCGGTCTCGGCAACATGGCCGGGTGAATGGGTGGCCATCTGCTGCATGGGGTGGCCGTATTTCGCCATCGCGTCGCGATAGAGGTTCGCCAGCGGGGCGAAGGACCGGGGCTGTCCGCCGATGATGGCGAAGATGATCGGGTAGCCGTATTCGGCGCAGCGCAGCACCGATTCGGGCGTCCCGCCGACCCCGATCCAGGCGGGCAGCAGGTGGTGTTCCAGCGGCGGATAGACGCTGAGCCCGTTGATGGCCGGGCGGGTGCGGCCCTCCCAGTGGATGGGCTGCTGGGCGCGGGCCTTGTCGAAGAGTTCGAGCTTCTCCTCGAACAGGACCTCGTAGTCGGCCAGGTCGAGGCCGAAGAGCGGGAAGGACTCGGTGAAGGAACCGCGGCCCAGCATGATCTCGGCCCGGCCGTTGGAGATGGCATCCACGGTCGAGAAGCGCTCGAAGACGCGGATGGGGTCATCGGAGCTCAGGACAGTTACGGCCGAGCCGAGCCGGATCCTTTTGGTCCGGGCGGCCGCCGCGGCGAGGAACACCTCGGGGGCGGACACGGCGAAGTCGCGGCGGTGGTGCTCCCCCACGCCGAAGGCGTGCAGTCCCACGTCGTCCGCGAGTTCGGCTTGTTCCAGCAGCTGGCGCAGCACCTGGGCGTGCGGGACCGGGTGCCCGTCGGGGAAGACTCCGACGTCGCCGAAGGTGTTCAGCCCCAGCAGGATGCGCCCCGCGCCCACCGGTGCCGTGGGGTTGGCCCCGGAGGCCGGGCCGGTCGAGGTGCCCATCAGGATTCCTTCAGCCAGCCGGCGAGTTCGCTCGCCCAGTACGTCAGGACCATGTTGGCCCCGGCGCGTTTGATGCCCAGCACGGATTCGGTGATCGCGGCGCGGCGGTCGATCCAGCCGTTGGCGGCGGCGGCCTCGATCATCGAGTATTCACCGGAAATCTGGTAGGCGGCGACCGGCACGGAACTCATGGCGGCGACGTCGGCGAGGATGTCGAGGTAGCTCATCGCGGGCTTCACCATGACCATGTCGGCGCCCTCGGCGAGGTCCAGCTCGACTTCGAGGATCGCCTCGCGGCGGTTCGCGGCGTCCATCTGGTAGGTGCGGCGGTCGCCCTTGAGCTGGGAATCCACGGCCTCGCGGAACGGCCCGTAGAACGCCGAGGCGTATTTCGCGGCGTAGGCGACGACCGCGGTGTTGCCGTGTCCGGCGTCCTCCAGGGCCTGCCGGATCACACCGATCTGGCCGTCCATCATCCCGGACGGGCCGAGCACGTGGGCGCCGGCCTCCGCCTGGGCCACGGCCATCCGGCCGTAAATCTCGAGCGTGGCGTCGTTGTCCACGTAGCCGTGGGCGTCGAGGACACCGCAGTGCCCGTGGTCGGTGAATTCGTCCAGGCAGACGTCGCTCATGATGACGAGGTCGTCCCCGACCTCGGCGCGGACGTCCCGGATGGCCTTGTTCAGCACGCCGTCGGGGTCCAGTGAGGCGGTGCCGGCCGCGTCGCGGACGGCGGGGATTCCGAACAGCATGATGCCCCCGACGCCGAGGGCCACAGCCTCACTGGCGGCGCGCTTCAGGGTGTCCGTAGTGTGCTGCTGCACCCCGGGCATCGAGGCAATGGGGTTCGGCTGGCTCAGGCCTTCACGGATGAAAGCGGGCAGGATGAGTTCCGAGGCCGAGAGTCGGTGTTCGGCGCTCAGCCGGCGCATGGCCGGCGTGGTGCGGAGCCGGCGGGGGCGGTGGGTCGGAAAGCTCATACGATGTCCTTTGCTGTGGGCTCTGCTGCTGGTGCTGCTGGCTGAGGTGGTGGGGACGGCCGGCCGGCCAGGGACCGGACGACGGCGGCGACCAGGCCGGAGGCGGTGGGTGCCTCGGCCACGGCGGCGACGGTGAGGCCGAGGAACTCAGCCTCGGCAGCGGTGGACCGTCCGATCGCGACGAAGCGGCAGCCGCCCAGCGGGGCGAGGTCCTCGTGGATGCGCCGGGCCGCACTGGGGGAAGCGGCGACGACGGCGGCGAGCCGGCCGGCGCCGATTTCGGCCTTCGCCTGTTCCGGTGTGAGCACGGCGGCCGCATTGTCCCCAGGCGCGCCGGCGGCATTGTGCGCGTGGGGCACGGCGGGCTGGCACGCGGCGAGGCTCCGGCGCGGGTCGGCCGGGTAGTTTACGGTGCGGTACGCGGTCACGGCCTGAACGGAGGCGCCCCGGGCCTGCAGTCCTCGGCGGAGCCGGGGGTCGGCGATGTCGGCCTGCGGCAGGAGCACGCTGCCCTGGTGCTCGGGCCAGATGTCGAGCAGTCCGGCCCCGGACTGCTGGCCCGTGGGCGCCAGGTCCACGGCCACACCCCGGGATTCGAGGAAACGGCGTGTTGCGGGCCCGATCGTGGCCACGAGGAGGCTGCCCGGCAGCCAGCGGCTGAGGGTCGTTCCCCGCTCGGCAGCCTTGGCCTCGAGCGCCTGGACAGTGGTCACGCTGCTGACCACCAGCCACGCGTAGCCACCGGCGCCGAGGGCATCGAACGCGACGTCCAGGGAGTGCTGGTCACTGGCGAGCTCAAAATCGATCAGCGGCAGCAGTAGCGGATCGGCTCCCACCTTGCGCAGCGCCGCGACCAGTTCCCTGGCCCGGTCCGGGCTGCGCGCGATGAGGACCCGCGCGCCCTCGGGCACCCTCATCACGGTGTGGCCCTCGGTGCCGTTGCGGCCGCTGTGGCGTCCCATGACCTGATGGTTGCCGCCGTTCAGGAGGCGGCCAGGTCCGCGATGTCAGCGGCGCCGCGGGCCAACAGGATTTCGGCGAGTTCAATCCCGAGCAGGGTGGCCCCTACCTCGGTCAGTCCGTCGGTGGCCTTCTTATCCCGGACCGAGGCGGTTCCGTCGACGGCGCAGACCACGGCCTCGAGGTAAAGCAGGCTGCCCTTGCGGTACGCGTAGGCGCCCACCGGCGCGGCGCAGCCGGCTTCGAGGCGGGCCAGGAGCGCCCGTTCGGCGGTGATGGCAAGCCGCGTGTCGGGGTCGTCGAGGGCGGCGAGGGCCTGCGCGAGCACGCCCTGCGAGCCTTCGGTGGAACCCGCCTTGCGCGGCGCCTCAGCGGAACGGCATTCGATTGCGAGCGAGCCCTGTCCGGCGGCGGGCAGCATCACCTCGGACTCGAGGTACTCGCTGACGGCATCGAGCCGGCCGATCCGGTACAGCCCGGCGGCGGCAAGAACGACGGCGTCAAGATCGCAGCTCTTGCCCTCAACCACGGCAGATGTCATGTTGCCGGGCAGTCCGGGGACGCGGCCGAGCCGGGTGTCCACGTTGCCGCGGATGTCGCGGATGTTCAGGTCCGGGCGGGCCGCCCGCAGCTGGGCTGCGCGCCGCGGCGAGCCCGTTCCAACGGTGGCTCCGGTGGGCAGGTCCGCGAGCTTGAGCCCGTCACGGGCACAGAGCACGTCACGGACGTCGGCACGTTTCGGCGTCGCCGCGAGCGTCAGCCCGAGAGCTGCCCCCGTGGGCAGGTCCTTGAGCGAGTGCACGGCGACGTCGCAGCGGTCCTGCAGCAGGGCATCGCGCAGGGCAGCGACAAAGACGCCGGTGCCGCCCATCTGGGACAGCGACCCGGTGAGGACGTCGCCGTCGGTGCGGATGTGCACCAGCTCCACGGGGAACCCGCCGACGGCGGCCAGCTGGTCCGCGGTCTGCTGCGTTTGGGTGAGGGCCAGTTTGCTGGCGCGGGTTCCGATCCGGACGCTCACAGTGCGTCCTGATCCGCCGCCGGGGCGGGCGCGCCGGCGGCAGCGGCGGCCGGGTAGGGGTCGTGGCCGGTGCCGGTGGTGGTATCGGCGGCCGGGTAGGGGTCGTGGCCGGTGCCGGTGGTGGTATCGGCGCCCGCGATGGTCGGCTTTTCGCCGCGGAAGTTGGCGCAGCACCCCGGACGGCAGACGTCGTACCACGGGCCGAGCTTCGTCAGGTGCGGGCGGTCGGCAATGTTGTTGGCGTCGGTCCGCTCGCAGATCAGGTCCACGAGCCCGGCCACGAACTTGCGGTGGGTCCCGGGCGTGGGAACCCGCGTTGCGGCCAGTTCCAGCTTGGCGCAGGTTTCCAGGGCCTCGGTGTCGAGGTCCCAGACGACTTCCATGTGGTCGCTGACGAAGCCGAGCGGGACGATGACGATGCCCTTAACGCCCTGGCCGGCGAGTTCCTCGATGGCGTCGTTGATATCCGGTTCCAGCCACGGCACGTGCGGGGCACCGGAGCGGGACTGGTAGACGAGGGACCAGGGGGCTGTGTCGCCGCTCGCGGCCTCGACGCGGCGGATGACCTCGGTGCCGGAGGCAAGGTGCTGCGCGACGTAGGCAGAGTCTTCCTCGAAGTGGCGCGCTTCGGCGTCGGAGCGGCCGGCTGCCTCGGCGTCGCGGGTGGGGATGGAGTGCGTGGCGAACAGGATGTGGACCGGCGCGTCCGGGGTGCCGGCCGCGGCCAGCTGGGCGCGGACGTCGGCGAGGCCGGCGGCGGTGCCTTCCACGAAGGGCTCTACGAAGCCGGGGTGGTCGAAGTACTGGCGGACCTTATCAACTTCGAGACGTCCGTCGAGGCCGGTTTCAGTCAGCGCGAGGCCGATGTCCTCGCGGTACTGCCGGCAGCTGGAGTAGCAGGAGTAGGCGCTGGTGGTGAGCATCAGGACCTTGCGGTGCCCGGCGTCGTAGATGTCCTGGAGGGTCTGCGGGATGTAGGGGGCCCAGTTGCGGTTGCCCCAGAAGACCGGCAAATCGATGCCGCGGGTGGCGAGTTCGGCCGCGAGGCCGGCCTTGAGTTCACGGTTCTGGGCGTTGATGGGGCTGATGCCGCCGTTGGCGCGGTAGTGGTGCGAGACCTCTTCGAGGCGCTCGTCCGGGATGCCGCGGCCGCGGGTGACGTTGCGCAGGAACGGAAGGACGTCGTCCTGGCCTTCCGGGCCGCCGAAGGAGGCGAGCAGCACGGCGTCGTAGGCTTTCGGGGCCATTCTGCCGGCTTCGGTTACCCCGTTGATGGTGGTGTCGGCTGGCACACTGCTCTGCGGACCCAGGGGGCTCATGACAGGACCTCGGCAATCTCGGCGGCACTGACCCTGCGGCCGGTGTAGAACGGGATTTCTTCGCGGACGTGGTGGCGGGCTTCGGTGGCGCGCAGGTGGCGCATCAGGTCCACGAGGTCCACCAGTTCGGGGGCTTCCAGGCCCAGGATCCATTCCCAGTCGCCGAGGGCGAAAGAGGACACCGTGTTGGAGAGGACCTGGGGGAAGTCGCGGCCCAGCAGGCCGTGGTCGCGCAGCATCGCGCCGCGCTCGGCGTCGGGCAGCAGGTACCACTCGTAGGAGCGGACGAAGGGATAGACGCAGAGCCACTCTGCAGGCTCCACCCCGCGGGAAAAGGCGGGCGTGTGGTTTTTGGCGAACTCGGCCTCCCGGTGCACGCCCATGGCGGACCAGGCGATCTCCGTGCCCGTGAACAGCTTGCTGCGGCGGATGTCGCGGACCGCGCGCTGAAGGGCTTCCGGCTGGGGGCCGTGCAGCCAGACCATGATGTCGGCATCCGCGCGCATTGCTGAAACGTCATAGCTGCCGCGGTGGACCACGCCGGCCTCTGCCAGCTGTGCGGTGAGGGCTTCGTATTCCACGGCAGCATCGCCGCTGCGGAGCACGTCGGCGGAGCGCTTGAAAACCGTCCAGAGGGTAAAGAACTGCTCGGCTGATTCTTCGCTGGCTGATTCAGTTTTAGTGACAGTTTCGGCAGAAGTGTGGCTCATGGATACCAGTCTGCCCCTTCCCCTCAATGAAGTCGAAATGAAGCACTTCTACAGCGCGTAGAAGTGCTTCATTTCACATCACGGGGACTTCCGGTGCCGATTTCGGCGGCCCGGGGCGACCTTCGGGATCTCAGACCCGGCGCAGCCGCAGGACCACGACACCGGCGGCGCAGGACAGTGCCACGAGCCCGATGCCCAAGCCGAGCAACGGCTCGGCTCCGGCGGGCTCCCGGGTCGAGGTCGCCTCCATCGAGGTGCTCCCGGAGCGGGGCCTGGCCGACGCCGCCACGGGGCCGGCCGTGGCCGTCGGGGATGCCGTCGCAGTGTTCGACGGCGGCGCCGGGGTTGGCGCTGATGCCGGGGTCTCGGCGGAGGCCGCCGTCCCGGCGGGAACTTCGGCGGCTGGTACCGGAGCCGCAACGGACCCGCCCGGGACTGGAACCGCCGTCGGGGCCGGAGCAGGGGTGGCGGGCTGCGGTCCCGCAGGCCCGACCGGCACTACGGGCTCCGGGGTGACGGGCCGGCTGGGCGACGGCTTGGGACTGCGGCTGGGCTCCGGCTCGTCAGGGTCCTCGGAGGAGGCGGGCTGCGGCAAGGAACTGGAAGGCGTGGGGCTCGGCCCGGGGTGCTTCACCGGCGCCAGCAGGCCGTCAACCCGGCTGGCGAGACCAACGGACTGCAGGTCCGTCGCGCCGGCCACTGAGGCGGAAGCGGAGGCTCCTGTGGCCGCGTGCGCGGCGGGCGCGCCTGCGGAGAAAGCCAGCACCACGCCGAGCGCGGCAGCCGCCGTGCCGCGCCGAAGTCCCCCACGGTGCCCTGTCTGCGTTTTTTGGACATTGGACCTGTGAGTAACCATGGTCACCGACCTTAGCCGTCAGCGGAGGCGGGGAAAAATTTGCCGTTTCCCCCTTTTTATGGGAGCCAGGGCGGCCGGACCGGCGCCCGGATAACGGGCTCCATCACCTCTCAGGGCAGCAGCCGCCGGACCTGGTGCGGGGTGTCGGCCACGATCGCGGCCAGGCCGTTGCCCGACAGCCAGCCGCCCACTATTGCCAGGGTGCCGTCCGCCGCGCAGATGCTGCGCACCGCCGCGACGCGGCGCTTGTGTCCGAGCGCGGCGAACGGCAGGGCACCGCCCCAGCGCACAACGTCCCAGTCCACCACGTCGCCGGCGGTGACCGGCACGGAGAGCAGGGCGGAGGCGTCCTTCAAGGCTGCCTCGAACAGCTCCGTGTCGGTGCCGGGCTCCGGCCGGACGGGCACTCCGTGCCGGGTGTCACCACGGCCGTAGGAGAGCCGGACAACGTGGGTGCCGGGGCCGGTCTGCTCGGCCAGCCACTCCCATTTGGCGGTGGCGTGGGTGAGGGCCTTGGCCTGGATTCCGGGGCTCTGCGGCGCGACCAGGACTCCGGTGCCGCGCGGCCGGGCATCGAGCTGGGGCAGGTCCACCACGAGGGTGACAAGGCTGACGTCGGGTCCGGGCTCGGGGCGGTGGCCTGCCAGCTCCGGCAGGGCGCCAGCGAGCAGTTCGATGGCGGCCGGGCCTTCCACGGCGACGACCAGGAGCCCGGCGTCGTAGCCGGTGCCCCCCGCGGTGACGCGCCAGCCGCCGGCAGTGCGCTCCACGGAGTCGGCCCGGGTGCCGCCGAGCAGCATCACGCCCTCGCGGCGCAGCTCGGCCAGCAGGGCCGGGATCAGGGTGTGCATACCGCCGCGCAGTCCCGCGACGGCCGATCCCGCCTTCTGCAGCCCCGGCGACGGCACCCCGGGGACAGGCCCTCCCCCCGTCGGGGCGCCACGACGTTGCGCCCCGACGGCGGCGGCGAGGGAGCCATGGTCCCGGATCCCGGCGCGCAGGCCGGGGGCCACCATGTCGATGTCCAAGACGTCCGGGTCCGCGGAGTGGACCCCGCCGACGACGGGCGCCACCAGCCGGTCAAGCACGCGCCGGCCCATCCGGGCGCGGACCAGGGCCGAGACGCTTGTGGCCTCCTCCCGGGTCCCCAGCGAGACGGGCAGCAGCTTGTCGAGCGAGGCCCGGAGCGAACCGAGCAGGCCAAGGGATCGGCGGACTTCCGGGTCCCAGGGGTTGGCCGGAATGCCAAGGACACCGGTGCGGGGAAGCTCGCGCGGGCCGTCGGGTAACTGGACCCAGGCGCCGCCCGGCTGCGGGGCGACGATCTTCCCGGCCAGCTCCAGTTCGGCGGCGAGATCCGCGACGGCGGAGGAGCGGGTGGCGAAGGACTCGGCGCCGCTGTCCAGCGTCAGGCCGGCCACGACATGGCTGCCGACGCAGCCGCCCCACGCGCCGGAGGCCTCCAGGACCGTGGTGCGGACGCCTGCGCGGGCCAGTTCGCGCGCGGCCAGCAGGCCGGAGATCCCGCCTCCCACCACCACGGCGGTGGGCGCTGCGGTGTCCCCGGCGGTGCGGCGGGCTGCCTCCACGCGCTTTACTCCGGGGAGATCGAGTGGATGAGCGTGACGACGCGCGTCAGCACGTCGGGATCGGTTTCCGGCGGCACACCGTGGCCGAGGTTCAGCACGTGGCCGGGGGCTGTGGCGCCAGCGGCGATGACATCGCGGACGTGGGCTTCCAGCACCTCCCACGGCGCGGACAGCAGGGCCGGGTCGATGTTGCCCTGCAGCGGCACCGTGCCGCCCAGACGGCGGTTGGCTTCATCCAGCGGCAGCCGGTAGTCCACCCCGACGACGTCGACGCCGACGTCGCGCATGGCGACGAGCAGTTCCGAGGTGCCGGTGCCGAAGTGGATCAGCGGAGCCCCGAGATCACGCACGTGGTCCAGGGCGCGGGAGGAGGCCGGGGCAACGAAGCGTTTGTAGTCGGCCAGGCCGAGGGATCCGGCCCAGGAGTCGAAGAGTTGGCCGGCGGAAGCGCCCGCTTCCAGCTGGGCCCGGAGGAACATGCCGGAGGCGTCCGCGGCCCAGTTGGCCAGTGCGGTCCAGGTCTCCGGGTCGGCGTGCATCATGGTGCGCGGGCCGAGGTGGTCCCGGGAAGGCTTCCCTTCGACCATATAGGCCGCGAGCGTGAACGGCGCGCCGGCAAAGCCAATCAGCGGGGTCTTCCCCAGCTGGGCCACGGTGAGCCGGACGGCCTCGCGGATGGGCTCGAGGGCTTCCCAGGTCAGCTGGGGAAGGGCGGCGACGTCGGCCGCGGTGCGGACCGGCTTCTCCAGCACGGGACCGACGCCGGGAACGATGTCCACGCCGACGCCGGCCAGCTTGAGCGGGATGACGATGTCGGAGAAGAAGATGGCCGCGTCCACGTCGTGGCGGCGGACCGGCTGCAGGGTGATCTCGGAGGCCAGTTCCGGTCGCAGGCAGGAGTCCAGCATCGCGACCCCCTCGCGCAGCTTGAGGTATTCGGGCAGCGAGCGGCCGGCCTGGCGCATGAACCACACCGGACGGCGGGAGGGCTTGCCGCCGCGGTAGGCGGTGATCAGCGGGGAATCCGCGGTGCGGCCGTCCATCAGAGGGTGCCCGGCGTCAAGGCCGGAGAGTTCAGGAGTTGCCGCAGCGCGAGGAGTCATGTCTTCGATTGTGCCGAAAATCAGCCCCAAAAGATAACGACAGCCTGTCACCGACACGGGCAGGGACCCGGGCTGCGACCGGCCTGCGGTCCCGCCACGGTCGGGCCTGCGGTCCCGCCGTGGCGGGAATCACAGCCCCCCGTGTGCAGTCCCACTCCGGGCTGTTGTTCTACGCAGGAACGAAAAAGCTATGATTGGGATGCTGTGGTTCTTTTTTCTCTGGTGGCGACCCACGCCGACATCGACCTCGAGACCGTTGCTCTCCTGAGCACCGGTGCTTCCGAGCTCGCCACATCCGCCCTCGCCGGATCGCCGGCCGTGGCGGGTGCCATTGTGCTTGCCACCTGCAACCGCTTCGAAATCTACGGCGAAGCACACCGACAGGACGACATCGAAGACGCCCGCCAGGCCCTCATCGCCCAGCTCAGCGGCTCCACCGGACTCACCGAACAGCTTGTGGCGCGTTCCTTCAGCACCCGCACGGGCGCGGACGTCACCCGGCACCTGTTCTCCGTCAGCTCCGGGCTGGACTCCGCCGTCGTCGGGGAACGCGAAATCGCCGGCCAGGTCCGCCGGGCCCTGATCACGGCCCAGCACGAAGGCACGGCCAGCGCCGGCCTCGTCCGGCTCTTCCAGGCCGCGTCGAAGACCGCCAAGGACGTCGGGGCGCAGACGGCCCTGGGCGCCCGCGGCCTCTCGGTCGTCTCCGTGGCCCTGGACCTCGCCACCGAGCTGTCCGAAGTCCCCGACTGGTCCACCAAGAAGGTCGTCGTGTTCGGCACCGGCGCCTACGCCGGCGCCACCATGTCGCTGCTGCGTGAACGCGGCTGCACGGACGTGTCCGTGTACTCCTCCTCCGGGCGTGCCGCCGGTTTCGTCGCCACCCGCGGAGGGACCGCGCTGGACGGCGACAGCCTTCCGTCCGCCGTCGCCGCCGCTGACGTCATGATCGGCTGCAGCGGAGCGGACACCCGCGTTGAAGCATCCGAACTATCCAAGGTCCGCGCGTCCTCGCCCCAGCCCCTGATCGCCATCGACCTAGCCCTCACCCACGATTTCGATCCCGCCGTCGGCGGACTCGACGGCGTCGAGCTGCTCACGCTGGAATCGGTCCGCCTGGCTGCCCCGCAGGAACAGTCCGAATCGCTGGCCCAGGCCAGCAGCATTGTGGCCGGCGCCGCAAGTGCGTTCGAGCAGGAACGCGAAGCCCGGTCGGTGGATTCGGCCATTGTCGCTCTGCGCCGGCACACCATGAACGTGCTGGACGCGGAGATGGAAAAGGTCCGTGCCCGCCACGGCTGCACCGCAGCGGCCGAGGAAGTCGAGTTCGCGCTCCGCCGCATGGTCAAGCAGCTGCTGCATGTCCCCACGGTCCGGGCCCGCGAGCTCGCCGCCAACGGCCAGCAGGAAGACTACGTGGCCGGTCTTGAGGCGCTGTACGGCATCATGGTCGAACAGCCCGTGGCAAAAACGGCCGACGCCGGCTGCCCGGTTGAACACCAGGACCGTCCAGCGCCGAGCGGCGCGCGGGAAATCGCCTAAGGGGCGCTTCCCGTCCGGGCAGATAATACCTTCAGCGGCTCAGACGGCCTCCCGTCCTAATTCTGCATCCACGTTTCGATCCGCTCCCTTTGGGCATGCGCCATAATGCCAGTCCGTGACATGCTCCAGCTTGCCAATTGTCACGCATTCGTCAGGAGATCGGCCCTGGTCACCCAGGTGCCAGCAACGTGGTGGATGATCGCGCTAAATACCTAGTTGGATGTCCGCGCCCATGAAGGATGCAGTTGGTCGTTCAGGCACATTGGGACAGGAGGGTTCCGGGTTCGGGTCATC
This sequence comes from Pseudarthrobacter linnaei, assembly GCF_055412825.1. Lineage (NCBI taxonomy): Bacteria > Bacillati > Actinomycetota > Actinomycetes > Micrococcales > Micrococcaceae > Pseudarthrobacter > Pseudarthrobacter linnaei. The sequence goes on along the minus strand of NZ_JBVAYX010000011.1, from coordinate 680 downwards.
GGAAGACGCTGACCAGCCTTGGTGATCGGCGCCTGCGGGCCAGGGGTGCCCGGCCATGAATTCGTGCCAGTCCGGAAATGGATCTTCGGGCAGGTCCGCATTGGGGTCTGGGTCCGGGGGCAGTTCCAGGTTGGGATCCCGGTCTGGGTCCGGGGGCAGTTCCAGGTGGGGGTCCCGGTCTGGGTCCGGGGGCAGTTCCAGGTGGGGGTCCCGGTCTGGGTCCGGGGGCAGTTCCAGGTTGGGATCCCGGTCGGGGTCCGCGGGCAGTTCCAGGTGGGGATCCCGGTCGGGGTCCGCGGGCAGTTCCAGGTGGGGATCCCGGTCGGGGTCCGCGGGCAGTTCCAGGTGGGGATCCCGGTCGGGGTCCGCGGGCAAATCCTGGCCCGGTCCGTCGTCCGCGGGCGGGCCTTGGTCTAGGCCTTCGCCGGCGGGCAGGAGGTGGGGTGGCCAGTCGGGTGGTTCCCAGTCCTGTTGTTCGCTGGGATAGTTCCGGCCTGAGGGCGAGGTCCAGCCGGGCGGTTTGTTTTTGCTGGCCCCGGCCGGTGTCCAGGAGGAGCCGTGTTTCAGGCCGTGGTGCTTGCGGCACGGATGGCCGAGGTTGGTGATCCCGGTGGTGCCTCCGTCGGCCCAGGCCAGCAGGTGGTCGGCCTCGTTGTCCAGGGACGGGTTGTTACAGCCCG
>NZ_JBVAYX010000010.1:0-129046 GCF_055412825.1 Pseudarthrobacter linnaei | reverse complement strand
TGCCGTTTTCGTACCCGCTCCGGGCCCAGGCCTCACGGATCGGTCCGATCAGGCTCGGCTGCGCGCCGGTCGCCGGGGACCACATGACCACACCGTTCTGGAACCCCTGGAAACAGCCGCCGCCACGCAGGCCACACGAAATCGCCGACGTCGCGGAACCCAACGACGACGACGCCGACGTCAACTCCGCAATCGCCTTCACCGCGGCAGTCGGTACGCTGTTTCGCGCGAACGCGCGCAGGGCCTCATAGCTGCCGTTCCAGACATTCGAGTCACCGGCAAACGGGCCGGACTCGCTGTACTGCCAGAAGCTGTAGTCCGGCCATCCCGACGGCAGGGGGCCGGCGTAGTTGCTCGGTGAGCTGGGCCAGTAGGCCGTCCACAGCGGGTAGTCACCAAAACCCCTGGCGTCGCCGGTGCACGTCTTCCACCACGAGGTGTTGGTGTAGACAACGGGCAGCCGTCCCGTCAGGGACTGCATGGTGTTGCCGAAATCGCGCACCCACATGGTGAGTTGCGCCGGAGACATGTCGTAGCAGGTATTGCCCTGGTAGTAACCACCAATGGTCTTGCCTGCGTACGGATTGGCCTCAAAATCGAGAACCGGAGGAAGCGTGTAGCCGTCGGGACTCCACCCGCCGCCGTTCTGGACGAAAATACGGGCCTGGTCTGCTCCCGAGGACGCTGCGGGGTTGGCGAAGTGGTAAGCACCCCGGAGCATACCAACACCCCGTGATCCCTGGAACTGGGCTCCGAATGAGGGGCTCGTATAGTAGTTGCCCTCAGTGGCCTTGATGTATGCGAAGCGGGCGCCCAAATCCCACTGCTTCTGCCAGTTGACAGTGGCCTGATAGTTGCTGACGTCCAGACCCTGGACTCCGAAGGTCGGGGTCCAGGTGCCTTCCGTGGCGAGGGCTTCGGTGCTTGTGCCCAGGGGCCCGGAGGCGGACGGGTCCGGTGCCCTGAGGCTCTGGCCCATTTCTGCGCCGCCGGGTCCTGCCGCCGCAGTCATCGCGGTCCGGTAATCCGCGGGGCTGGTGGTAGCCGCCGTGGCGGCGCTGCCCGACGGAGTCTCGGGGGTGGTGATGGCGGGACGAGTTGCAGACGTGCTGGGGGTCGCGGCGGGCGCCGCCGGCGTGCCAGCCGGTCCGGCGCTTGCTTGCGGCGTCGAGGTCGGGGCCGGTTCTACGGCGGAGGCGGACGAGGCCAGACCTGGGCCGGCAAGAAGGGACGCGGCCAGCAGCACGGCTCCGATCCGGTCGCCGAAGTGCCTCTTGGGGTGAAGTAGGGTCCGCTTCATTTTCCGCTCCGGAACAACACGCTCATGGCAGTGTCATAGTGATCTCACGCCCGGTGCAATGCAGGATGCAACTGGCCGGGATGTAGGAATGTCTGACTTGTCGCGCCCACCCTAACACCGCGGATATGACTGAGCCAGAGTTTCTGGTGTTACTAGTGTGAAAATTGTGATTAATTGTCACTTCGGTTTTCCACAACGTGCCCCGAGAGCCCTTGTACGGCGGAACGTCCGCGCTTAGCTTTAACCCAATTGCAGAGCCCCGGGGACAGGGCGGCAGTCATATTGGGGGCCATTGTGGAGGCTGTACGCATTGTCGAGGACGAAGTCCGCGAGCTGATCCGCCGGCGCGGCCTCGACCCCTTGAGGCAGACCGGCGAAGTGCGCCGCCTCGTGGAGGCAGCGGTCATGGATTACGACGAGCGGGCATTGCTGGCGCCCCTGCCCCCCATCGGCCCGCTGGAGACCGCCCGGAGATTCGTTTTCGACGCCGTCGCCGGGTTTGGCGCTCTTCAGCCCCTGCTCGATGACCCTGCCATTGAGGAAATCTGGCTGAACGCCCCTGACGAGGTCTACGTGGCACGGAACGGCGAGTCCGAACTGACCTCAGTGTCCCTCACAGACCAGCAGGTCCGGGACCTCGTGGAGCGAATGCTCAAGAGCTCCGGGCGCCGCGTCGACATGTCCTCTCCGTTCGTCGACGCGGCCCTGCCGGACGGTTCCCGCCTGCACGTGGTGATCCCTGATGTGACGCGGCGGCACTGGGCCGTCAACATCCGCAAGTTTGTGGTGAAGGCAAGCCGGCTCGAACATCTGGTGGAACTGGGCACGCTGACGCCGCAGGCAGCGCGGTTCCTCGGTGCCGCTGTGGCCAGCGGGCTGAACATCCTGGTCTCCGGGGCCACCCAGGCGGGCAAGACCACCATGCTTAATTGTCTGGCGGCCAGCATCGGAACCCGCGAGCGCGTCATCACCGTGGAGGAGATCTTCGAGCTGCAGTTCCCGCTGCGGGACGTTGTGGGGCTGCAGTGCCGTCAGCCGAACCTTGAGGGCGAAGGCGAAATTCCCATGCGCCGGCTGGTCAAGGAGGCCCTGCGCATGCGCCCGGACCGGCTGGTGGTGGGCGAGGTCCGGGAGGCCGAGAGCCTGGACATGCTGATTGCCCTGAACTCCGGCCTGCCCGGGATGTGCACAGTCCATGCGAATTCAGCCCACGACGCGGTCACCAAAATCTGCACGCTCCCGCTGCTGGCAGGTGAGAACATCTCAAGCGCCTTCGTGGTTCCGACGGTCGCGTCCTGCATCGACCTCGTGGTGCACTGTGCCCGCCACGCCAGCGGGCGCAGGGAAGTGGCGGAGATCCTGTCCTTGGGCCGGAGGGTGGAGAACGGCATTATCGAGTCGTCCATGGTGTTCGCCCTCGCTGACGGCCGGCTGCTGCCCAGGGCCAACTCGATGCCGTCAGCTGAGAAGTTCGCCCGGGCAGGGTACGACCTCGCGGCTCTGCTGGAGCCGCGCTGATGGCGGCGCTGCTGGGCATGCTGGCCGGTGCCGGATTTCTGCTGATCTGGTGGTCGGCCTGGGAACAGCCGAAGCCGGCCAGCCGCCGGCCTGGACCCAACCGCCTGGAGGATCTGCTGCGGTCCGCTGGAATCGAGAGGGTCAGCGGGGCTGGGCTGCTGGTGAGCTGCCTCGGGGTCGGAGCGTTCACGACGCTCGTCTTTTTTGCGGTGACCAGGTCGTGGCCGATCGCAGGCTGTTTTGGCCTCTTCGGGGGGTGGCTGCCCTTGGCCATCGTCAAGTGGCGCGCGCGGAAGCGCACGGCTGTTCTGCGCCAGCTGTGGCCTGACGTCGTTGACCACCTCCGCTCAGCGATCCGCGCAGGCCTCTCGCTGCCGGAAGCCCTCATCCAGTTGGGCGACAAAGGGCCAGAGGAACTCCGTCATGTGTTCCGCGAGTTCGGCTCCGACTATCGTGCCGGAGGACGGTTCGATCCCTCCCTAACCCGGCTGAAGGACCGGCTGGCGGATCCGGTTGCCGACCGGATCGTGGAGGCGCTGCGGTTAACCAGGGAAGTGGGCGGCTCGGATCTCGGCCGGCTGCTGGGCACGCTGGCGGAGTTCCTGCGCGAGAGTGCCCGGACCCGTAGCGAGCTGGAGGCCCGGCAGTCCTGGACCGTCAATGCCGCACGCCTGGCGGTGGCCGCCCCCTGGATCGTCCTGATGCTGCTGGCAAGCCGGCCCGAGGCGGTGGCGGCCTACAACACGCCCCTCGGCGCCGCTGTCTTGATTGGCGGACTGGCGGTGTCCCTGATCTCCTATGCCGCCATGCTGCGCATTGGAGCGCTGCCGGCAGACGAGCGGGTCCTCCGATGACAGGGCTGATGGCGGCTGCCGCCGCCTGCGGAGTGGCCCTTGGCTGCGGTGCCTGGTTGTTGCTGACCAGGCTGCCGTTCATGCGGCCGAGCACCTTCGTGGAGCGCATCCGCCCGCAGCTGAAGTCACACAACCTGGAATCCCGGCTCCTGCGCCCCGTGCCGCGAAACGTCACCCCGTTCGGTCCGCTGGAACGAATCCTGCGCCCGGTCGTTGGCGATGCCGTCTCGTGGCTGGGACGGCTCAACCCCGGCTCCGCCGCCCTGGACCGCCGACTGGCGAGGGCAGGGAGCGCCAAATCGCCAGCGGACTTCCGGGCAGAACAGCTCCTCTGCGGCGCGGCCGGTTTTGTCGCTTCAGTCGCCGCAGCGGTGGTCTTCGGTGCCGCCGGACGCTCCAGCCCCCTGTTCGCTGTGGTGCTGGTGCTTGGCAGCGCCGCCGGTGGATCTTTGCTGCGTGACTACCTGCTGAGCGCCCAGGTCAGGAAGCGCGAAGCGCGCATGATGGCCGAGTTCCCCAGCATCGCCGAGCTCATGGCCCTCGCCGTCAGCGCGGGCGAGAGCGCCACGGGTGCACTGGACAGGGTGTGCCGCAGTGCCCGGGGCGAGCTGTCGAAGGACTTCACCCTCGTCCTGGCGGAAACCCGGGCAGGGAAACCACTCGTGGAAGCCCTGCAGGAGTTCTCTTCCCGGACGGAGCTTGGCCCGTTGCTCCGTTTCGTGGACGGGCTGACGGTGGCGGTCGAACGCGGGACGCCTCTCGCTGACGTGCTGAGGGCCCAGGCCCAGGACGCCCGGGACACAGCGAAACGCGACCTCATGGAGTCGGCCGGGAAGAAGGAAATCGGGATGATGGTTCCGGTTGTTTTCGGCGTCCTGCCGCTGACCGTCGTGTTCGCCGTCTTTCCCGGTTTGGCCGCCATCAGCATGGGTTTGTAACAACAAAAGGAATAGCAGGGAAGCCGCAGGAAGCCACACGAAGGACCAACCCAAAGGGGAGAACGTGAAACGGATCCATAACCGCATAACGCTGTTGCTGTGCACCATCAGCCTGGTGCCCGGGCTGGCCACGCCGCAGGCGGCCATTGTTCGGAAGCCAGAACGGCCCGGTGATCCCCCCGAGCGGGGCGATGTGCCCGGCTGGGTGATGATCACCCTAATGTCCGCCGTCCTCGTCGCCGCGCTCCTCGCGATCGCCGTGCCCGCCCTGGAAGGACTGTTCAACCAGGCCATGGACAAGGTCGGGCAGTAGCAGGTGCGCCTGCCCGGCGCCGGCGGGGTCAAGACCGACGAACGGGGGTCGGCGGTGGTGGACTTTGTCCTGGTGGGCGGGCTGCTGACGCTGGTCTTCCTGGCCATCGTCCAGCTCACCCTCGTGCTGCACGTCCGGAACACGCTGATCGACGCCGCGGCGTCGGGCGCCGGATACGGCACCCTCGCGGACCGCAGCGCCGTTGACGCCAGGGAGCGGACGGCGCAGCTGATTGGCGTCGCGCTCAGCCCTGCGTTCGCCCAGGACGTGACGACGAGCGAAGCCACGTACCAGGGCATCCGGACCCTGGAAGTCACGGTCCGCGCGCCGCTGCCCGTGATCGGGCTGATCGGTCCCCGCGCAGTCCTGGAGGTGAAAGGGCATGCGGCCATCCAGCGCTGACGCACCGGATGCCACCGACGCGCCTGGACGTTGGCCAGGGGGAGGCGCCGCGGAAGATGCCGGCGTCCCCAACGACGCCGAAAGGGGAAGCGCCGTCATCGAATTCACCTTTCTGTCGCTGCTGCTGATGGTCCCCCTGGTTTACTTCATCATCACCATGGGACAGCTTCAGGGCGGCTCCTTCGCGGTCGTCGGCGCCGCGGACCAGGCCGCGAAGGTCTTCGTGGCCCAGACCGATGCCGCCGCCGGCCGGGCCGCCGCCGAGCAGACCGTCCTGCTGGCGCTCGCCGACCACGGGCACGCCGCGTCGAATGCCCGGGTCGAAACCAGCTGCGCCCCCGCGGACTGCCTGGCAGCGGGATCGGCCGTGACGGTCACCGTCCACCTGACCGTGCCGCTGCCGTTCGTCCCGTTCAGCCAGGTGCTGGACCTGAACGCCGGGCAGCTCAGCGCCTCCGCCACACAACTGGTGGGGCGCTACCGGTGAGCCGTCCCCGGAGGCAACGCGCCGGGCGCCCGCGGCAGGGACCGGAACCGGATCCGCCACCCCGAAACCAGGGTAGCGAGGCCGGGCAACTGTCGGTGCTGATCATCGGCTTTGTGCTGCTCGCCCTGCTGCTCACAACAGTGGTCGTAGCCGCCTCCAGCGTCTACATCGAACACAAGAAACTCCTGTCGCTGGCGGACGGCGCCTCGGTGGCCGCCGCGGACAGCTTCACCCTTGGACAGCTCGAAACGGGCGGCGGCAGCCCCTCCGCCGTCCTGACCGGAGCCCGCGTGCGGAGCGCCGCCGCCGAGTTTCTGGACCGCAGCAGCGCCTCCGCCCGGTTCAGCGGCCTCGCCGTCGGACCGGGAACGGGCAGCCCGGACGGTTCCACCGCCGTTGTGGTGCTTAGCGCCGCCGTCCACCCGCCTGTGGTCAACTTCCTGGTCCCCGACGGCATCAGGATCGAAGCGAGTGCGACGGCGCGGTCACAGCTCACGCGGTAGCTCCGCGGGTGGACCCGTCGGTGGCCGCCAGAGCAGGCCCACAGAGCGGCCCCGCAACCCAGTCCGGGCGGCTCGCACGGATAGCGTAGGCTTAAAAAACCATGGCAAACATTGATTTTCCCGCAGAAATCCGCGCCCTGCGCGCCACCTACGCCTCCATCGAGAACGTTTCGAATGTCGAGGCGCTGAAGGAAGACATCGCCGAGCTCAGCGAACGCGCCGGCGAACCCAATCTGTGGGACGACCCGGCGGCCGCCCAGGTCATCACCTCGAGGCTCTCGCACCGCCAGTCAGAACTGGCCCGACTGGACTCCCTCACCTCGCGGATCGACGATCTTGAAGTCCTCGTTGAGCTGGGCCAGGACGAGGACGACGCCGACTCCATGGGCGAGGCCGCCGTCGAGCTCGAATCGATCCGCAAGGCACTGAAGGAACTTGAGGTCGTGACCCTGCTCTCCGGCGAGTTCGACGAGCGTGAAGCCGTCGTGACCATCCGGGCCGGCGCCGGCGGCGTGGACGCCGCGGACTTCGCCGAAATGCTGCTCCGGATGTACCTGCGCTGGGCCGAACGCCACGGCTACCCGACCACCATCATGGATACCTCCTACGCCGAAGAGGCGGGGCTGAAGTCCGCCACCTTCGAGGTCAAGGCCCCTTACGCCTACGGCACGCTCAGCGTCGAAGCCGGCACCCACCGCCTGGTCCGGATCAGCCCCTTCGACAACCAGGGCCGCCGCCAGACCTCGTTCGCCGCCGTCGAGGTCATTCCGCTGATCGAGCAGACGGACTCCATCGACATCCCGGATAACGAGATCCGCGTCGACGTGTTCCGTTCCTCCGGCCCGGGCGGCCAGTCCGTCAATACGACAGACTCCGCCGTGCGCCTGACCCACATCCCCACCGGCACCGTCGTGTCCATGCAGAACGAGAAGTCCCAGCTGCAGAACCGCGCTGCGGCCCTGCGCGTGCTGCAGTCCCGGTTGCTGCTGCTCAAGAAGGAGCAGGAGGACGCGGAGAAGAAGGCGTTCGCCGGCGACGTCAAGGCCTCCTGGGGTGACCAGATGCGCTCCTACGTCCTGAACCCGTACCAGATGGTCAAGGACCTCCGCACCGAGCACGAGGTCGGTAACACCTCTGCCGTGTTCGACGGCGAGATCGACGACTTCATCGACGCCGGCATCCGCTGGCGGACCGACAACCGCAACGCGGACAAGTAGCCCGCGGGCTAATACCCGCCGACGGCAGAGCTGCCCCGGCTTCTTTGGCGCGTGCCGCTCCTGTCTCATGTGCCACACCTGCCCCTCCGGTCTAATCCTGCGACACGCCCCGGCGCTCAGGCCGATCCGCCGGGCACCGTGCGTATAGTCGAGAAGCCGGAGCTCTACTTCCCCCACTAGAAAGCCCGCGCACCGGCGGCAGAACTGGGCCGTACGCGTCCACGTCCTGCAGGGTACTTAGGGCCATGATCCGTTTCGAAAATGTCACCAAGGTCTATGACCAGAAGGCGCGACCGGCGCTGGATTCGATCAACTTGGAGATCGACCGCGGCGAATTCGCCTTCCTAGTCGGGGCCTCCGGGTCCGGCAAGTCCACTTTCCTGCGCCTTGTCCTCAAAGAGGACCGGGCCTCCTCCGGCGCGGTCTACGTCGCCGGCCAGAATGTAGCGAACATCTCCAGTTGGCGCGTGCCCCGGCTCCGCCGCGGGATCGGCGTCGTGTTCCAGGATTTCCGCCTGCTGCCGCAGAAGACGGTGTTCGCCAACGTCGCCTTCGCCATGCAGGTCATTGGCAAGAGCCGCAGCGTCATCCGCGACACCGTTCCCGAGGTCCTGAAGACCGTCGGACTTGAAGGCAAGGAAAACCGTCTTCCGCACGAACTCTCTGGCGGCGAGCAGCAGCGTGTGGCGATCGCCCGCGCCGTCGTCAACCGCCCCGGCATCCTGCTGGCCGACGAGCCGACCGGCAACTTGGACCCCACCACCTCCATGGGCATCATGGGCGTGCTGGACAAGATCAACCAGAACGGCACCACCGTGGTCATGGCCACCCACGACGACGACATCGTCAACGAGATGCGCAAACGCGTCGTCGAGCTCCGCAACGGAGTCATCATCCGGGACGAGGCGAGGGCCCTCTACACCTCCATGATTCCGGTCGTGGGACAGTCACGCCGCCTGCGGGATGCGAGCGGGCGGGAACCCGAACCCGCTGCCACCCCGGCCGCCACCACCCGGGCTGGCGCCCGCGCCGCAGGGGAGGGCCAGCTGTGAGGGTCCAGTTCGTCCTCGCCGAGATCGGCAGCGGCCTGCGCCGCAATCTTTCCATGGTGGTCTCGGTCATCCTGGTGACATTCGTGTCCCTGACCTTTGTCGGCGCCGCCGGCATGCTGCAGCTGCAGATCAACCAGATGAAGGGCTACTGGTACGACAAAGTCCAGGTCGCCATCTTCCTCTGCAGTGACGGGTCGACGGCGGCCGGCTGCGCCACCGGCCCCGCCACCCCGGAACAGCAGGAGAACCTGGGCAAGCTGCTGGAATCGCCCGCGGTGGCGCAGTACGTCAACGACTTCCAGTTCGAGTCCAAGGATGACGCGTACAGGCACTTCAAGGAACAGTTCTCCAATTCCCCGATCGTCGACTCGGTGACGCCGGACCAGCTCCCGGCGTCGTTCCGGATCAATATGAAGGATCCGGAGAAGTACCAGATCATCAGCGAGACGTTCTCCTCCCAGGCCGGCGTCGAAACGGTGATCGACCAGCGCCAGCTGCTGGAGCGGCTTTTCTCGGTCATGAACGCCGCATCGCTCGTGGCCGTCAGCGTCGCCGGCGTGATGATAGTCTGCGCCATCCTGCTGATTGCCACCACGATCCGGCTCTCGGCCTTCAGCCGGCGGCGGGAGACCGGGATCATGCGCCTGGTCGGGGCGTCGAAGATTGTGATTCAACTGCCGTTCATCCTGGAAGGCGTGATTGCCGCCGTGATCGGCGCGGTGCTGGCCTCGGGAACGCTCTGGGCGGTGGCCCACTTCTTCCTGGGCGGGTACCTGTCCCAGCAATATCCGGACACCGCTTTTATCTCCGCCGCTCAGACGCTGATCCTGGCGCCTGCCCTGATCGGTCTCGGCGTTCTGCTGGCAGGCGTATCATCACTTCTGACGCTCCGTCGATACCTGAGGGTCTAGGATGCGCAACGAAAAGAGAAGGCCCATGACACCGATGCATCGACTGGACCCGCGTCAGGCTCCGCCCTGCCGTGTGGTGGCCAGCCGCCGCAGCCGCTTCGTCAGTGCCGCACTGGCGCTCGTCCTGGCCGCGAGCCTGGGCGCCCCGACACCGGTGGCGTTCGCCGAGACGCTCGAGGACCAGCAGGCCGCGCTCCGCGAGGAGGCGGCGCGGGTCCAGCACTCCCTCGAGTTCGTGGACTCCAGGATCGCGCAGGCGGCCTCGGACCTCGTCCTGTATCAGGGACAGCTCCCCGGTGCCCAGCAGGCCCTGCTGGAGGCCCAGGGCCGAGTGGCCAGTGCCGTCAAGGAGGCCGAGGCCCTCGCCGCGCGCGTGGACCTTGCGCAGCAGAACAAGGCCAAGATCACCCAGCAGCTGGAGACGGACAAGCAGAAAATCGCCGACACCAAGAAGCTGATCGGGCAGATCGCCACCCAGGCCTACAAGTCCGGCGGCGTGCCCTCCAACCTTTCGCTGTTCTTTGGCTCGAACAACGGCGGCAGCCTTACGGACACCATCGACCTGGCTGACCAGGCGATGCGCAGCCAGAACTCGGCGATGGACAAGCTCACCCAGCAGAGCGCCACCAACGTCAACTCCCAGGCCAGGCTCGAAGCGGTGGAAGTCGAAATCAAGGATCTCAAGGCCAAGGCCGACGCCGCATTGGCGCGTGAACAGGCTGCCCGTGATGAGGCCGAGGCCAAAAAGGCCCAGGTGGACCAGCTCATCGCCGACACCACCCGGCTCGACGCCGAACTCCAAGCCGCCAAGCCGGCCATCCAGACCCAGATCGCCCAGGTCAAGGCCCAGCAGGACGCCGTCGCTGCGGACATCGTCGAGCGCGACCGCAAGCTGCGCGAGGCCTGGGAAGCCGAACAGCGGCGGATCGCCGAGGCCGCCGAGGCCGCCGCCGCGGCGGCAGCCCGTGCCCGGGGCCAGATCAAGGCCCCGGTGCCTTACGTCCCCGCGCCGCCCGGAAACCCATCCGCCTTCGGGCTGAGGCACCCCTTCAACGGCGTGCGGATCAGTTCCGGCTTTGGCTGGCGCGCCACTCCGCCGGGCACCACCGACTTCTACGGCCAGGGTGGCTACATGCACACCGGCATCGACTTCGCCGCGGCCTGCGGCACGCCGGTCTACGCAGCGGCGGCGGGCAGCGTTTTCTCCGCCGGCTGGGCCAACGACGGCGGCGGCAACAATGTGAAAATCTCCCACGGCGTCGTCCAGGGAAACTCGCTGACCACCATCTACTACCACAACGTAAGTGTGACGGTTTCCCCGGGGCAGCAGGTCAGCCAGGGACAGTTGATCGCCTATTCGGGAACCACCGGCAACTCCACCGGTTGCCACTCGCACTTCGAGACCTGGCTCAACGGCCGGGCGGTTGACCCGATGAACCTGCTCTGATCCGCCCGGAGCGGAAGGCCCGCGGCCGGGCTGCGTCCCTGCCGTAAACTGGAAGAAGCCCAGGCCGCCCCGGCAGCGGGCACACCCATCGATTCAAGGAGTTCTACCGTGCCGAAAGAAAGTGGCCGTAAGGTAGTGGCCACCAACCGCAAGGCCCGGCACGACTACACGATCCTCGACACCTACGAGGCCGGGATCGCGCTGATGGGCACCGAGGTGAAGTCCCTCCGTGAGGGCCACGCCTCCATGGTTGACGGCTTCTGCACCTTCTACAACGACGAGCTGTGGATGGAGGGCATCCACATTCCCGAGTACCACCAGGGGAGCTGGACCAACCACGCCGCGCGCCGCCGTCGGAAGCTGCTGCTGCACCGCGACGAACTCACCAAGATCTCGCACAAGATCCGCGAATCAGGCTTCACGATCGTCCCCCTCCAGCTGTACTTCCTGGACGGCCGGGCCAAGGTTGAGATCGGCGTCGCCCGCGGCAAGAAGGAATACGACAAGCGCCAGACCCTGCGCGAGCAGCAGGACAAGCGCGAGGCCCTGCGCGTGATGCGAGAGCGCAACCGGCGCTAGGGACCGGCCCCGAAGCCCACGGGAATGATTCCGCGGGGACGTGCGTTATGCTAATAGTCCGGGAAGGAACAGTGCGGAAACCGCAGCAGCGGTCAAGCGCCAGGCCTGTTCGGTTTGATAAAAAAATACGGGGATGATCGGTTTCGACGATGTTAGTCGCGACAGGTGAAGCGGGCCGAGGATGCAGAATTATCTCGTAAACGCTGTCTGCAAACCAATAAGTGCCGAATCAAAACGCACTGACTTCGCTCTCGCTGCCTAAGCAGTAAGACAGTCCGTCAGCCCGAGGTTGCTATTGCCCCGGATCCTGGCGTCATTTAGATAGCCACTGCTGTTTACCCCCGTCATCGGGGTGAACGGGACTCTTTGATGACTGGGCCCGGATCAGCCAGCTGTTTGCAGCATGGCCGGGGCCGAGAAAATCCGACGCAAACTGCGCCCGGAGAAGCCCTGACAACACGACATCGGACGGGGGTTCAATTCCCCCCATCTCCACCTAGAGAGGCCCGCGAAAGCGGGCCTCTTTTTTGTTGTGCTGACTTTTGCCTTGCCCGTGCTGACACGTCATGACACAATACCCAAGAAGGACACAAGAAAAACCAACTTGGGAGAAGTATGTTGACGGATTCGGAGATCGGGCAAACTGTCCGAGTTCTCCGTGAGCGTCTCCATCTCTCGCAGGCGGATTTCGCTGCGGCCATCCGGTCCAAGGGGCTCAGCTGGCATCAGCCGACCGTATCCAGAATCGAGGATGGGGAACGGCCGCTGCGGCTAGCGGAGGCCCTCGTCCTATCCGAGTCCTTTGGATTCCTCCTGCCCAACGGGCTCGGGGTAGGCGCCGGCGTCAGGCTGTCCATCAGCACACTCGAGCAACTTCTGAAAGAGATTGGGTAGTCAATGGCATGGATTCGCAAGCGCGGGCGGAGCGATGGCGGTACGACGTATACGGTGACGTGGCGCGAGCCTGGAGACCAAAAGGAATCGACACTAGCGTTCAAAGACGACCTGGGCAAAGCCGAGGAAACCGTTCGGCTGCTAGACGCTAACGGCCAGTCTTTTGAGATGGCCAGCGCTGTTCTTGCCTCTGCAAAACTCGACGGGCCTACGCTCTACGAAATGCTGAAACTGCATATCGATCAGCTCGTAGGCGTCGGGGACTACCAGCTAGGTCGGTATCGCTCGACAAGGGAGATGTATTTCCGGAACGGTCTCGGGTCCATGCGGATCAAGGGCATCCAGTACAAAGACGTGAACCGATGGGTCCAAGGATTGCAGAAGGCCGGGCTTTCCCCGAAGACCATCTCCAACCACCACGGGCTGCTCTCAGCGGCCATGACGACCGCAGTTCGTGACAGGATCATCGACCATAATCCATGCGTTGGCATCCGTTTGCCCAAATCCAAGCATGCCAAGGACGACATCCAGCCAACGGTTGAGGACTGGCGCCTCATTCGTCAGGCCACGGACGCGTTCTATTTGCCGTTCTTTGACTTTCTCGTCGGGTCCGGCTTGCGGTTCGGCGAGGCGACCGCACTATCCGCTTCCGACTTCGACTTGGATGCGGGTACGGCTATGGTCTACGTCCGGAAGGCTTGGAAGCAGAATTCGGATGGGACGTACTTCTTAGGACCGCCCAAGACGGCTAAAGGCGTTAGATCGGTCAGTCTTGCGCCGTCCACCGTAGCGGCTGTGAGGCCACTTGTTGAGGCTGCAGGTGGCGAGCTCGTGTTCCGGTTGAAGCGAGGTGGCCCGATGCGTTCCCCGGCCGTCCACGGGCGGGTGTGGCAGCCCGCGATTCGCGCGGCGCGCGCCGCGGACAAGGCGACGCCGGGCAAAGTCCTTCTCGGAAAGCACGTGACAATCCACCAGCTCAGGCATCTTCACGCTGCGCTCATGCTCAAGGGCGGCATGCCGATCTACGACTTGTCCCGGCGCATGGGGCACACCAGCATTCAGATGACCATCGACCTTTACTCCCACCTGCTCCCAGACGCTCACTTCACCAGCGCCCAGGTGGCAGCAAAGGCACTCGAAGGGCTGTAGCACCGCACGACTCATAATCGTGAGGTCTGGAGAGAGGGCCTCTCGACCGCGACTCGGAGAATCCCTGTTACGGCGGGGATCTTCTTGTATCGGGGGTAACCCAAAATCAGGGCTACTGCAGCCATCACTTTAGCCATTGACCGAAATCTTGCCCCTGCGGATTCCAGAGCCACCCTCACATGCTTTCGACGGGTGGCAGTATGGGCCCATGACGGACATCATCGAGTTCTTAGAGCGCCGTCTGGACGAGGACGAGGCGGAGTCCCTGGATTCCCTGCAGCACGACCCGTACCCGGAGAGCTGGGCGAACATCCTCGCCACGCGGATCCTGCTCGAGTGCGCCGTGAAGCGCAAGATCATCGCACACTTCAAAAGGATCGACTGGGACTACGAACCGGCCGGCGACCAGGACTACATGGAAAAGTTCCTGGTCATCATCGCCGAGCCGTACATGGATCATCCGGAGTACGAACCGCGCTGGCGAGAGTGACGAAGCGGCAGGGATCGCTGGAACTGGTTGCCGAGGCGGCCGAGAAGGAAACCTCGGCCGCCCTTTGGCCGTAGTATCTTCGGCGTGGACAAAAACCAATTCTTGATCAATTCAGCAGCGGAGCTCGAACGATTAATCCAGCCAGGCGCCAGTGACTATGACCTAACTAGGGCTTCCGGCATCCTCCGACTGCTTTTTCTCGATTCACAACCATTGGTGCACCAAGTCAACAGGGACCTGCGGATACCACTCGTGTTTAGAATCGGCCGGGCCAAAGCTGGTCGCTTGGCGGTCCCTGGGGCGACGCTCCAATTCACGGCAACGTCGGCGTTCGAGGGCTTGCCTGGCATCGAAGTCAAGCTTCCGGAGTTCCTGGCCCATCCCACCATTGCGGTCAAGGACGAAGTGTTTACCGTCCGCAACGTCATTAAATGCGTGGCTCATGTTGGCGGTGGGGTGCACTACCTGCCACCTGAGGATGACAGGGAGGCAGCCCTCTTCAAGGTCGCGTCATCAATGTACCTAAACGACAGGACTTTTCTCCTGCATTCAATTGCGGATATAGCCGAGGCTGCTGTCGATGGCCTCCAGCCGCTCCTGCACGCCGCCAGAACCGCCCCGTAGCTGCCCCAGCTGGCCGCGTGACCTACGCGGCTACCGGATCAAATCACTAGCCTACGATCAGGCGGTAACGTGGCGGACGTTCTCCGCCGGGACCCAATCCCAGTGAGCATGCCCGTTGTCGTCGTGCCAGGCGATCATCACGTAGTTCCTGGTCCGACGCCTTGCTTCGCCGCGTACGGCCACGGTTCCCTCCGAAGTCAGCGGGACCTCGGCCACCACCCGCGGGTACTCGCCGTAGTTCCATGAACGGATGGGTGCGGGCCCGCGGTGCGGGATCGGCTGTAGGCACTCATAAGCCACCCCGTCCTGGGTGAAGCCAACGCTTTCTGGATGCATCGGGACAACGGCGGCCGGCACCGACTCGAGAGCGTCGTGGACGGCAAAAATCCGGGACGCCACCTGGTAGCCGGCGGCGGGCCACTTCTCCATAGTGTCGGCGAGCTGCTTCCGCAGACCGGCAGGAATGAGTCGGCTCACGCTTTCGTCCATGCCCTCCAAAGCGTCCAGGGCAACGAGGGCCTCGCTGGTGACGTGGTCCTTGAGCTCAGCCCAAACCATGGTCTGGGCTTTTCCCACTCTCCGCTGGTTGACTTTGCTGGCGGCGAGCGTTGTTGCCGCTGCCCACTGGGTGGTGTCCTCGACCAAGTCTTTGGTGGTGTCGCTGCCCTCGTGGCGGACAGCGCTGAACGGATCGCCTGCGCCGTTGAACCGGAATTTCGTCAGATCAGGATCCAGTTCGTGCAGGACGTCGTGAATGACCTTGTTGTTGACGCGGTCCTCGAATGGGATCATCCGTGATGCGGCGAGAAGGTCGGCGGACATGAGGGGATACCAAGTCAGCCGATCATGGTAAAACGTGAAGCCCCGGAGGCCGCAGTGTGTCCGGTTGCGGTGGTACAGGTAGTGATCCTCAATTTTTCCGCGGAGGGTTTCCGCGGGGTAGGCGTCCAACTCATCGGCCAGCGCGGCGCCGAGGGCGTCAATCTGCTCGTCGCTGTAGAAGCCTTTGGTAGCGGCGCCGCGGACGAGCGCTGACGCGAAGCTCTGCGTCGTGGCCTCCGGAGTCACATACTTCTCGACAACCACGTTCCAGAATCCGCGGTAGATTTCGCCGTTGCCGCCACCTATGCTCAGGTGCTCTTCGTTGCTGCCCAGGTTGCTCCAGGCGCCGGCGGCCAGCCGATGATACTGGCCGAAGTAGTAGCTACGCCAGAACGTCAGGTTGTCTTCAAGGGTGATGGGATGCTGTGGTGTCTCGTCGCCTTCAAAGTACGTTGCCCCATAGTGGCTTGCCAGGCCGGCGGAGATTGCGACGTCGGGCGATTCTTGGGCACCCGAGGTGTTCAATCTGACGCGGTCCTGCCAGCCCGGAGATTGAACGACTGTTCCCAAGACGAGCCTGCTGTCTTTGCCTCCCGTGACATCGGTGATTACGGTCTTGAAGTCCTTGGAGCCGACAGCAGCGGCTGTGTTCTCGACGATCTTTTTTGTCCCCGAGGTGATCAGGTCTCCATAGGTGCGGCTCTGAGGTTCGTGAGCGGCGATAAATTCGGGTTTCGCGGCGGTCAGGTACGTCCCATTCCGCATCTCCACGTTCTGAGACACCGGGATCAGCTGAGCGCCCTTGATGAGGGTGCGGCTGAGCGCGTTCTGCTGCGCGAAGAACCCGTGCATGCTGAACAGCGCGGCGGTGACGGCGACTTCGTCCGGTTCCACAGCGATCCCCAAAGCCGACATCACAAGCTTGTGCAGGTGCAGCCTGTTGCTCACGAGAGCCATGCCCTTGTGTTGCGATGCGTAGCTTTGCCCGTATCCGAAGAGGTCCGTCTTGATCTCGGCGTGCCCGTCTTGGATCGTGAAGGAAGTGTAGAGCCCGACCTCCGGGTCTACTCCTTCGAGGACTTCCGGACCAACGGGCGCCCGTGCGACCAGAAGATCCGGACCGACCTTGGCGATACCGGATATTCCTGAGACCCCGGCCGCCGTGCGGTGGAGTCGATCGACGTCTGGACAAACTACCGCGAACCACCCCGCGCTCGTCTCATAGGTATGCCACGAGAGGCCCACCTCAGCCAGAGACTCCAGTCCGTCTACTAGGACCTCGGAGAGGGTCCCTTGCTCGGCGCTGATGATGCAGAAGTCCAGGTAAGGGGCGGGCAGGGTTTGGAACTTCAGCATCTCTGGTAACTCCTGGGTGTGTTTGTCACGGGGATTATATGGTCTCATTCAAGTTTTGGCGCAGGAAATGCGCGCCCGAAGCGAGCCCCTCTCGGAACACTCTTACACGGGGAGGAAGCCGGGCAGTCTTTCGGCCCACTGGATTGATCGGAGATTCTCCGGGCAGCGCCGATATTCTTCGATGTCCCGCTCGGAGTCGGTGACGCGGCGGGCGTTCCCGGCGGGGATCCAAGCGCAATGCGAGCGCTGTCCGTCGTCCTGCCAGGTGGCGAGGATGTGGGATGGGTTCCACCGGGAGGCATGCGCGTAGACGTCCACTGTGGCGCCGTCGGCCAGGGGGAGGGTGGCCATGATCTTCGGGTACTTGCCGTACTCCCACGACTGGATGTTCTCGTGGGATCCCGGGTCCTGGCGCAGGTACTCGTAGGTGATCCCGTCGAGAGTGAACGATGCCATGTGGAAATCGTAGCTGGACGCAGAAAAGCGCCCCACCCGGTTAGGGGTGGGGCGCTGTCTTACTGCTTAGCGGGACCTTCTCCAGCCGCAGGCGTCACTTTCAGCCGGAGCAGGTAGGAACCCAGCGAGGTCATGAAGGACTTGCCGACGAGGATCCCGAGTGTGATCCAGAAGGCTTCACTCGTGACCTCTTGCTCAAGGAGCAAGTTCCCGAGACCGGCGCCGATCAGCACTAGGGCATCGAGCACGAACCCGGTGTAGAGGGTGCGCCAGGCGCGGTTCATGGCGTCCCTCTGAACTGCCCACCAAGGGGCTACTGCGACTGTTCCGGCTGCGTGGTCTCCCATAGCTCAGCCTTCCTTGATGGTCAGGCGGTTGCCGATGTAGATCGTCGCGTCCGGCCCGGGCAGGCCGTTGAGCCGGGCGAGGTAGCCGGCGTCGAGGCCGTAGTAGGCGGCGATGGACCGGATGGTGTCCGGGGCCTCGATGATCCACACGAGCGGGCCGGGGATGAAGATCTTCTGTCCGGCGTGGACAGTGTTGACGTTCCCGATGCCGTTGTAGTCGGCAATGCGCTGAACGTCCTTGGGGATGCCATAGTAGGCAGCGATCTTCCCGAGGGTGTCGCCACGGTCCACGACCCAGTGAAGCTCCGAATCAGGGCGCTGGATCGGGGCTGGAGCGTTCGCCGGCACCGCGGCGGGCGCAACGGGTGCGGCGGGTGCGCCGTTGCGGGCGAGCGCGTCGAGCCGTGCCAGATCCCATTTGCCGGGGCACGCGGTCGCTTTCCAGTGGTTGTGCGGGATGAGGGGCAGGTCGCCGTAGATGCCCCGCAGGAACGCGATGTAGGCGGCGGCGGTGACGTAGTCCCCGTCTGTCGCTTCCGGGCGGAGTTCAAGGCCGATGGAGGTTGCCTGGCCGTAGGCGTTGCCAGCGTGCCACGCGGCCTCATCCGGGGACACGATGGATGTGGCGCGGCCGGCCATGATGACGGCGTGGGCGGAACTGAAGCGGGGGTTTGGGGATGCCAGGTAGCGGACTACGGCGTCGAAGTCCTGGTCGGGGTCGCCCCAGTGGTGGATGGTGATGGATTCTTCCCGGCGCGGACCCTGCTTGAATACGGCGGGTACGTCCAAGTCGTCGGTGAAGTTGGCGGCGTTGATCGATTCGTCAACAATGGTGCCGTCTCTCAAGGTGGTCATTGCGGGCCCCTTTCCGGGCATGAAAAAGGCCCCGGGGTCGGGGCCTGATGGTTGGGGTGTTACTGCTGGGGTTCGGGCGGGGGCTTCTTGAGGGCCGGCCAGGGCCGGAGCTCGCGGTCGGTCACGCCGTGCTCGGTGCAATCGCGGCGGAGCTGAGAGGCGTACTCCTCGGTGACGCGGCGGTTGTAGGCTTCGACGTCGGCGCGTTCGTCGGAGAGGTCCGCCCGGTCCCGTTCCCGGTCGCCGCGTGCCCGCTCGGTACGGACCAGCGCCCACGCCTCGTCGCGCTGCTGCTTGAGGCCTGTGTTGCGGATGCGTTCCCGACCTGCGGTGCCGTTGGCGTGCTTGATGATGCCATTGGCGATGAGGCCAAGGAACGAGAAAAGACCAGTGGATGCTAGGACCGCGGCCCAAATCTGCTGGGAAGAGTCCACTGGGTGCCTACTTTTCGGGATCGTAGGAATAGTGCCGTGTCTTGAGGAGTCGTGCCACGAAGAGGAGCAAGGCCAGCATCATGAGGCAAAGGGTCACTAGGCGCATGCTGACCTGGGTCACTGGAAGCGCCCAGATGGCGACGCCGCAGACGCCCATTGCAAAAGTGCATAAGGCAGCGCCTGCCCGCTCCATCCACCACCAGCCCTGGAGGACGGTCGCCAGCCCCGTGCCTCCGCCGAGTACCAGCATCCCGGCCCATATCAGGACGAGTGAGCCTCCGATGGTGCCCTGGAGGCTGCGTGGCGGGTCGGCGAGGATCGCTCCGCCGAGGGTGGTCGTCAGCAGGTAGACGAAGAAATAGACGGTGGTCTGCTTGCGGGGCTCCTGAATGCGGAGCCAGAGTCTGTGCAGGGTGGGGATCATGCGGGCCTCCTCGGCGGGTGTGTCTGGATATGGGCGTGGCCCCGGGGCTACCCGGGGCCACAAGGCATTCGGCGACTTAGAGTGCGTAGACTCCAGCGTTGCGGACGGTGATTGCTCCGCCGGAAATCCTGCCGAGGCGGACTGTGACCGCGCCCGCAGTAAATGGCATCAGGGCTGTGATGCGCTTCCGCACAGGGTCCGGGGATGCGGGCAATGTGAAGTCCTTACTTACGGACAGCCCGCCCGTCGTTGATTCCACGAGCAACCGGACGACGGCGCCTGTGGGTGCGGTGAAGTCTGCCGCGAGCTCCCGATGCCGGCCCCGCGCATATCTGAAGTTGCTCAGGCTGACGGAGCGGGACATGACACCAGCCGACCCTGTGGACGTGGCAACGTTCCCGGAGAACGTGTAACCGCTGGCACTCCATTTGGTGATGTCGGCGAAGTTGCCGTAGACCAGCAGATCGTGTCGGCGGCTGTGTGAGTCGTCGGCCAGGACCAGCCCGGACGGCGAGAGGAGAACTACCTTGCCGGCGTCCCGCAGCAGCGCCACGTAGTCGAGCATCTGCCCGATAATTGCGTCTGTGATGTACCCGGGCGTGTTTACCAGGGACGGGTGGAGCATGATCTGCAGGGCCGCACCGTTGTCCACTGCCGTGTCGATGACGGACTGGCAGTCGGCGAAGGTGCTGAGCCCGTCCATTGTCATGTGCGCGAGCCCCTGACGAACCCTCCCGGACTGCGGGCGGTAAACCCCTCCCAGGTACCCGGCGGTGACAGCGAACCGGCGCAGGACCGCCTTCGCCGCAGTGTAGTCATCAGTAAAGTGCTTGACCGTGTCTGCGGTAGTCCAGCCTTGCCAGTTAGCCGGGGCCGCTGCGGATACGCCTGGTGGGGCGAAGTATTCACACACCACCTCGGGGAATTCGGTAGCGAAGACCGGCAGTTGATTGTCCACTTCGGCATAGATTTCCGCGTCCGTCGAGGCGGGCCCGTGCGTGTGGGAGTGCGCCAGGGGTTGCACGCCTGAGTTGACAATCCAGTCGTTGAAGATTGCCGGGGTCACGCCACCGTTTTCAACGTTCGCCCAGTTGGCAGTGTTGATGGCCTGCCCGCACGGGATGTTGCGGGCTTGGTGCAGGGGAAGGATTAGGTCACGGAAGTTCGCCAGCCCGTGGTCATAGCGGAACGCTATGGATGCCTTGCCGCCAGTTCCGATACTGCCTCCCCGAGCCGCGATGAAAGCATCAACCTGCGCTCCGTTCGTCAAACCAACATTCCGGGGGCTCGTGTCAGCTACCGGCGTGGTTGAGCCAGCAGCGCCCAAGTCAACCCAGGCGGTGTACGGCAGGGGTGTCGGAGATGCTGCGGAAGTCGCTCTGTAGTACATCGACCCGGCGTATTCTTTGTACGTCTGGAAGATAGAACCGCCGCCGGTTGCGTCTACTTCGAGGACACCTGCCCGGATGTTGCCGGGCACGTTCGCTATCGTCCCGGCAATGGTGCCGCTGTTGACCAGGTACTTTCCCGGGGTGCGGAGGTTGTTGAAATCCTCAGTGCCCGCAAGCGTGGTGTAGGCGAGCGCAGTGGCATCCGCGTCAATCTTTTTCCACGCCGTGTAGGGCAATGGTGACGGGGAGGTTGCGGAGGTGCGGCGGGTCCATACACCACCCGTTGACCCGTACGCGCGGTATGTCTGGAAGATAAGCCCGCCGGGGGTTGCTTCCGTTTCGAGGATGCCTGCGGCCTGCACGGGCAGCCCGGTAATGGTCGCCGCAATCGTGGTCGACGCCACCAGGTAGTGCCCGCGGGCCCGGAACTCGTTGGCGTCCGAGTTGGTGGCGGCGACGATGAGCGGGAACTCGCGCCAGCCCTCCAGCGTGGTGACCCGCCCGGACAGCCCGCCGTACTTCGTGGTCGCGTCGGAGATGGCGTTCGACTGGGCGGTGTTCGCCTTGGACGTGGCGTCGGTTGCCGCAGCCCCGATAGCCTCTGACTTCTTGGCGTCCGCGTACGCCTTGGCGTCGGTGAGCTTGGCGGTGTCCGCGGATGCCCATGCCGCACGGTTCGAAGCATCCTTCGAGTCCGCGTAGCTCGCCGCCGAGGTGACCGCTGCCCCCTCCGCCCTGAAACCCTCCTGGCTGATGGCGGAATTGGCGGCCGTAGCAACGGCGTTGATGTCCTGCCGCAGCCCGTCATCCGACGCCGCAATCTTGTCAGTAGATTCCAGTATCGGCAGGCTGTGCGGGGTCGTGTAAGTCGTCACCGTTTATGCCCCTTTCAAAGGATCGTTGTTGAACGTCGAGTAGGTGGCCGTGTCCGGGAACAGCAGACGCCACTGCTCGTACGTGAGGGTGTCCGAGTGGGCCGCCTCGAACTGGGCGTAGGTGGTGTACATGGTGCCTGCCGAGATGATCCGAACGCCGAGTGATTGCGAGTAGGATCCATCCGCGCCGTTCTTCACTGACACAATCAGCGCGGTCAGGGTGATACCCAGCAGATCCGGGGAACTGACCATGACCACGTCCCCAAGTTGCCGGCGCGGGTCGAAGCCCACCCGCATACCGGTAATCACCGGCGCAGGGGCGCTTACCTGAGCCGCGAGGTAGTCCACGACCCGCTGCACAACAGTCGCGTTCGCCTCCCTGGACAGCCACGGCCCGCAGTCGTGTGCGAGCACCGGCGCGTAGGCCGGTCCGGCGATGGTTGAAGTGAGCGCCTGTTTAGCCCAGTCCGTTTTACCGAACCCGCGGATGAGCGGGAATGCTTCCTTGAGCCACCGAGGCCAGATGGTCGTAGAAGTGGTCGGGTAGCGAAGTTCCAGTTTTTTACCCGCCGGGAGCGCCCCTGCCGTGTGCACCAACTTGTAGGTGTTGACGTTGATCTGTTCCAGCGTTGACGTGAGATAGGAATTGCCAAGCGCTTCCGTCGTCTCGTCCGCAAGTTGCCCGCCAGTAACTGACCCATGCCCACTGTTGGACGGTGCCGACCCGCCAGGGTTACCCAAGATCAGGTAATCCTGCGAGAGATATACCCAGTCCGTCCCTGAGGGCGGGCTGATGAACTCCGTCTTTGCCTGTCCGGATTCCAGCGTCTCCGTGTTCCCCTGATACCAGAGGACGTTGTCCCAGCGGGAGCAGCTGATGCCCGGCAGGTCGTAAGTACCCTCCACTTTGGAACGCACACCCAGTAAGGATGAGGACCACGACAGGGAACGGAGGTCGTCAAGGTCGGTCAATGTCTGAACGCTGGCTTGCGCCCTCAGCCCCACTGAGGGAGCCCACTGGAACACGCCCTTCTCGTCAATCCACATGCCCGCCAGGGTGGCCTTGCTGATGCGCTCCAAAACTTCCCGGCATGTCGTTGATTCAATGGTTGGCCCGGCATCCATCAGGCCGAGGTGCAGGAGGTTCTCCATTCGATAACGGGCGGTAGGGGAATGGTTCGTGTATAGGTTCTCCGTGGAAACGGACGTATGGACGGCATGGAACCCTGCAACCCGAGAATCGGCGTCGGCGCTGACCGTAATGCGGTCCAGCGCCGCGGCCGTAGGGTCCGCTACTGACCCAGCGGCAGTGAGCCCCGTGTTGGTCCGCAGCGTCCAAACGCCAGACTTGACCAGCAACGAAACCGCTGTTGCAGCGCCCATGACGAGCGAACAAATCTGCACGCCATTCAGCCTTGCAAATGCCGTTCTGGATCCGGCTACGGCCAGCTCCACGTAGTCGGTGGCACCGTAGTAGGCCTTCATGCTCGTGTTGCCGCCGTGATCTGCGCCAACCGTCATGGAAAACCGGACGGGCTCAGTCATCGGGTAGGCCAACGCGGGGGAATAGGTGTTCAGAACGTCCGCGATCGACACCCCTGACGGCCCGTTGTACGTGGAGCACCAGACCGTGGCGCCACCATCAGGACCTCCGAGCACGCCCGACGTCATAACCCCGACCTCTGGCCACATCGAAGACTGAGCCGGAACAGACAAGATCGTCCGGGATTCCTTCGGAGGTGTCGCATGGAAGCCGGCCACCCGCAGTGCCGCATCAGCGTAATACAAATGCGACAGTCCGATCGCCCGGTAATCCGCCGCGCCCCTCGCCCGGGGAGGCATGATCCGCATCAGAGGTTCATGGGAGAATCGGGCGTTCAACCTGTCATAGTCGTCAATGATGGACGACTGCGGCAGGCCGAACACGTCACCGCTGGTTTCATCGACGGCGCCGGTGAACTGCTGCCAGTAGGTGTCGCCGTCACCGGCCCAAATCTCCACCCGGTCACCATGCTTCGGCAACCAGCCCGACGCCTCATTCCACGGGTTCACGGCCGTCGTCGAAACGTCCGGGCCCTCAGCCCACACAATCGAACCCGTAGCCTGGCTGATCCCCGACACCGCGACCACCTGCTCCGGCAGATCACCAACAAGGTCACGGTCCACAGACCATGACCTGTGACCCCGGACTACCCCGTTCACCAGCACGTAAGACGTAAAGGCCGAGACGTCCGAACTAATCAAGGAACCCGGCAGCATGAATTACCCCACTTCGGTGATTGTGAATCCAATATCTGCAGTGCGGAGTCCGTCACGCAGTTTCGACAGCATCTGTAGCTCACGGGACATGGAATGGATGACAGCCTTGGGACAGCCCTGACCGTCAGACCATTCGAGCAGCGTGTCAGTCCATGTCAGGGCTGGGCGCGCGCCTTGGGAGGCGTTGACGCCTTGGATCAGGGCCGATGCCGCATTGGCCGGGGCGACCGCCGTCACGTACAGACGCCTGACCGAGCCGACGACGCCGGAACCCGCACCAGTAGCGGACGCTCCAACGATCGTGGCGCCCGCACTGTCAAGCCATACAATCCGAACCGCGGCTCCCGCGCCCACGAGATACGCAGATGCTGTGACGACCTGCCCGGGGATAACCGGCGCACTCTGCGACCCGAAGTAAAACTGGTTGGTCGGCGTGGCGTTCGTGAAAGAACGCCCCGCCCACCCATCAGCCCCGAGATTCAGTGGCCCTGCAGCGGTTACTCCCGCCGTATACAGCGTGGATGGATCGCAGGAACCCTGAGCGGGGGTCAGCATATTCGTGACCTGGGAATCGACGGAGATCCAGACGAACGGACCTCGCCCCCATTCGCCGTTGATGAACGACATGAGCGTGCCCTGCGTGCCGGACCGATACCGGCTCGCGGACACCGACCATGCGCGCCGCTTCGTGATCCTCGCTTGCGCCTTCACGCGGCCACCCAAGGTCTCCTCGAAGGTGTAATCCTCGGGGAGTGCAATGGACTGAGAGGACACGTAAGGGAGCTCTATGAGTCTGCCAAGCGAGCCTATGTAAGCTTTCACAGGATTCCCTTCGTCCCGCGACTCGCCACATGAACGCCCTTATGGACGACCCTTGCCAGCATCAATTCAGATCCGGCCTGCAGCATGAGAGTCGCTCCGTCCAGGCTTGCCGCCGATGACGGGCCAGCCGTGCCACGAGCCGCGAGCGTTTGCAACGCCCGGTTCTGATCGTTGGTGTAGATCGCCTCAGGCTTGCCGGTGCGGTTCAGGGTCTGGGTGAGTCCCGGTGGCAGGACGCCGCCGTTGTCGTACAGGTATGACGGGCCCGTGGCGGCACCCGACACGTTCTTGTCCCCGCCACGGTTGCCCGTGACGAAATCAACCGCGCCGTCCAAGAGTTTCTTGCCCATGCCGATAGCAACATCGGCGATGAAGCCCGCGGCCGGGAAGGTTTTCTTGAACGAGTCCATGAGCCCTTCCACGATCCCGGCGATCGGGTTCCACGGCTTCCCGTCAGGCACCCCAGCCCCGCCCAGGTATGCGTTCGGGTCCATGTCGTTAGGCCAGCCGCCGCCGAACACACCAAAGTGCAGGTGAGGCCCGGAGCTGATGCCGGTGTCGCCGGATGCGGCGATCTGCTGCCCGGCCTTGACCTGCTCACCAACGCGGGCGCCGATCTGGGACAGGTGAGCGAACCACGTCTCGATGCCGTTACCGAGGATGTGGACCTCTTGCCCGCCCCACACTCCAGGTGCACGCGCGCCCGGTCCCGCATGGGACACGACGCCGTCCTGTGTCGCGTAGACGGGCGTACCCACGCTGGCCGCATAGTCGATGCCCTTGTGTGTCCGGTTGTAACCCTGCGTCACCGCAAGGTTCTTCAGCGGGGCAACAATGCCTCCCATGAAGTAGCCGGCACCGCGGCGCAACGCCTCCACAGCGCCGACGCCGCCGTGCCGCTTGACGTCATCCTGAGAGAACACAACCTCGCCCTTGTGCACGACGCCGGCGGGCTGATACTTCCCGCCCGGGCCCGTGTAGCCGCCGTCAGCGAACTGAGGCAGCTGGGGAATGGGAGGGAGGGGGTCCAGATCGAGCAACCCGCCGATTGTGTTCAGGCCTTTGATCAGGCCCTCGTTGATGACCTTGTTGATGACGAAATCAATCGGCGCGCGAACTACCGCCTTGAGCCCTTCCCAGAAGCCCTTGATGATGTCCACCCCGGACTTGAATGCGTCCGGCAGGGTCTTCGTGATGCCATTGGACAGGGCATCGAACGCCGGCTTGATGACGTTCTCCCACACCCAGTTGATCGTCGCGCCGATGCCATCGAAGATCGGCTTGATGAAGACGTTGAAGAGGGTGGTGAATACCGGGCCGAGTACGTCGCGGACGAATCCGACAACGGCGTTGAACACCGGCATGACGATGCTGTTCCACCAGAACGAAATCACTGCGCCGATCACGTCGAATATTGGCTTCACGAACATGTTGTAGAGCGCCTGAATGGCCGGGCCGACAACCTTCTGGATCAGCGCAACGAAAATATCGAAGACATAGGATGCGACCATCCAGAAAGCGTTGATAGCCCCGGATATGAAGCCGAACACCGGGCTGATGATGTTCTCCCACAGCCAGGTGAACACGGCCCCGACGGCGTTGAATACGGTCAGGATGGTGGGCAGCACATAGGTCTGGAACCATGAAACCGTTCCGCCAATGAACGACTGGATCGCGCCCCACACGTTCTGTACGATCTGCTGACCGAGCTCCGTCTGTGTGAAGAACCAGACCAGGCCAGCGACAAGGGCGACGATGCCGGCGATGACCAGCCCGATCGGGTTAGCGAACAGCGCAGTGTTCAATAGCCACGTCTTGACCGCGGCTATCGTCGTGGCGGCACTGAATGCCTGAATAGCGGCCACGACACGGTTCACGATCAGGTAGCCCTGGAATGCAGCAACGCCCGCCAGTACCCCGACAGTGAGCGCACCCAGCCAGTCCTTGTTCTGGACGACCCAGCTGCCGAAGTCCTTCAGTGCCGTTACCGCGGCCATGAATCCTTCGCGGATTCTGAACAGGAAATCAACGAGCGGGTGGTCTTCCTCAATCCCCATCAGGCCGCCCTTGAAGTCGCCCTGAAACAGGATCGACCCGGCGCCGGAAAGCAGGTCAAGGAAGCCGGAGACTTTCGGGCCGACATCGTTCGCCAGGAACGACGCGAACCCGCCCACGGCGGGCATGATGTTTTCCTGCACAAACTTGATCAGCGCGCCCTCAGCCTGACGCTTGAAAGAACCAAATCCAGCCGCGGCATTATCGGAAAGCGCGGTCATTGCCTTGTCGGAAGCGCCCGCAACGGAATCGAACTTGTCGCCCATCGGGTCCAGTGCGCCAAGGAACTTCGGGATCTCCGAGACGGACAGGTCCTCAAGCGGCGTGCCGAACAATGCGAGCGCCGCCGCGGACTGCGCGGCAGGATCCTTCATTTCCTGCAGCTTGCCGATGATCGTGCCGAATGCTTCCTTCGCCTGGTCCCCGCCGGCGAGGAGCTTGCCGGTCATCTTGTCGGTGTTGAGGCCCAAATCTTCGTAGGCGGTACGGGTCGCGGCGGACATGTCGGTCGCCCGGATGGTGAATTCCTTGAGCGCATCACCGGTTTTGTCGATGCCGTACATGCCCTTTTCGGAGGCCATGACGAGCATGCCCATCGCCTCTTCGCCCTTGATTCCAAGGTTCGCGAAGAACGGGCCGTACTCGTCAGCGGCATCCAATATGTCCTCACGGACGGCGGCCGGGACCCTCTGCAGGGCCGATGTGAGTAGGTCGGCGGCCTCAACACCATCCTTAGCGAGGCCCGTCGTGATCAGCTGGCCCGCGACCTGCGACGCGCGCGACACATCAATTTCCATGGTGTCCGCGAGGGTCAACATGCGTTTCGTCATGTCCTCAACGTCGGCTTGCGAGGCGTCCCGCATGCCCTTGACCGAGGAAATAACGGCCTCGGTAGCGGCGCTCACTTGCTCCATGGACCCGCCGAAGTTCTGCGCGTACACGGAGCCGGCAGCCTTGCCAGCAACCGCGGACTGTTCTTTCGTCAGGCCCAGCCGCGCCTCAAGTTTGGAGACGCCCTCCTCGATACCCATCGCGTCCACGACGCTAGTAGCGATCAGTGCACCTGCAGCAACCACGCCGGCACCTACGGCCAGTGCACCGGCCTTGGCGGCCTTGCCCATCGCGTCGCCGAGGCCACCGAACTGCTTCCCTGCACCTTCGGCCCCGTCGCCCGTCTTCTTGAGCTCCTTTTCGAGCTCAGAAAAGGCGGTGGCTGAGCGGTTCTGTGCGGCCTCCAAATCGGTGGTAGCTTCCCGGAGTGCATTCTCCGCACCGATACGCCCGCCAGTGGCCTTGTCCGCCTTGCGGCGGGCCTCAGCGAGACGTTCCTCAGCGGCGGCAATCTGGGAAGCGGATGCATTCGAGTTATCCCGAACCTCTTGCAGCTTCAGCTCGGCAACGCGGACAAGGCCTACAGCTTTCGCCTCAGCCTCAGACGATGAAACGATCTTCGCCTTTGCCGTACTGATCTGCGCCGCCGACTTCGACATTGCTTTTTCAAGGTCGGCCACCTCAGTTTTGAGCTTCTGCGCCGTCTCCGAAAAGCCCTTCGACACGCCAGTTCCCATGGACTTCCCGGCGGCCATCCCCGCGCCGGACGCAAACCCGCCCAACTGCTTGGCGATGGCCTGCCCGCCGCCCGTAAAGACCGGCTTCACCAGCAGTTCGCGAACACCAATAACTGCCACGGCGGGGCCTCCAATATGTAGTTTCTAGAAGTCCTCCGCGGAGAACCCGAGTTGCGCACCGAAGTCGACCGCCCATCGGCGTTCGGCTTCCTTCTTCGCGGCTTCCACGGCAGTGCGCGGGGTGGGGAACGGCTTCACGTCGCCGGGCTTCCCACCGGCCACACGGAGCGTCACGGCGGTCAGCGACTTGATCGCGTCCACCATCTCCCGTTGCAGGGTGGCGTGGATATCCCACTCGGACAGGCGCGGCGCGTACGAATCCCGGCCTTCCTCGCCCTGCTCCATGCTGAGCTGCGCCAGGTACTCGGCCGTCTCAGGGTCATTCATGATCGACTCGTTGTACCGGGAAGCGGACGGCAGGCCATCGATGTATTCGAGGACCGCCGCCCACCTCCCGGCGTTGACGAGCACCGCAACATCGACGCCGTAAACCTCGGACAGGTCACAGCGGATTTGCGGGAGGAACCTGGCTAGGAGTTCCCCTAGCCGCGTCCTTTTCCCTCGTCACCACGAGGGGGCTGGAAGTGCGCCATGATGCGCTGCACGAGTGCGGAGTGAACGCGAATGGGAAGGTCGGCGGCAAGGTACGTCTTCTCATCGGCCGGCGACATGATGCGATTCAGGAAATCGAGGTCATCGGCTTCCCCGCGCTGCGTCTTCTCGTAGATGTCCAGGACTTCTTTGCGCTCGGACAGCTTGAAGCCGAAAGGGTCCTGGAACGTGATGCGCTTGCTGCCGGGCAGCGCGAACTGGAAAGGCTCGGGCGTTCCAACCTCCCGCGCAAGATCCGCGAGAGTCAGGTCAATCTTTACTGAATCAGTCATGGTGATACCTCCGGGTGGTGGTGGTTTGGTTATGCGGAAATGAGTTCGGAGTTGGGGCTGGCGGCAAAAGTGGGCAGCGCTTCCTCCATCAGCTCGGAGAACTGCTCGTCGGTGTATGCGCCACGGTCGGCAATCACTAGGACATCGAGGGAAACGCCGCGCATGCCCTTTGACTGGCGGGAGAATACTCGGAAGTCGCCGCCCTCTTTCGAGGTGATGCGCTCCCTGCCGTTCGCTCGCGTGATTTTCTCCGCCTCGTCCTTCATGGCCTCAGCGACCGATGCGAAAACTTCGCGGGCGCCGACCATCGAGTGAGCCACAACGCCGACGCGTAAGCCCTTGGCTAGGTCGCGCATCACGCCTTCTACTAGGTAGCGGCTCATGGCTTACTTGCCTGCGGTCTTCGCAGCGTCCGCGTCGGCCTGCTTGACCTCGGCGGTCTTGGCCGAAGTCTCAGAGAATCCTTGCGAGCGCAGGGCGACAATCTCGGTGGGGACGG
This sequence comes from Pseudarthrobacter linnaei, assembly GCF_055412825.1. Taxonomy (NCBI): domain Bacteria; kingdom Bacillati; phylum Actinomycetota; class Actinomycetes; order Micrococcales; family Micrococcaceae; genus Pseudarthrobacter; species Pseudarthrobacter linnaei. The sequence goes on along the minus strand of NZ_JBVAYX010000010.1, from coordinate 99,261 downwards.
CGGTCTCGACGGTTACTTCGCCGTCTTTGGAAGTGAATCTGGGCATCAGGACTCCTTGGGGGTCGTGTGATCGTGATTGAAATGGATCTCGGTGGGGAGGATCGTCACCGTCAACTTGGTGACTTCATTGGGTCCATGTTCGAGATATACGGAATCCGACGCCACGAGCACCGGGACGCCATTGATTCGCAGTTCCTTGGTCTTGTGGGCGACCGGCGCGTTACCGTTCGACGGCCCACAATCAACGAACTCGATGACAGTTCTGGGAATAGACATGACCGCTCCTGGTGGTTCCGGGTGGTGGGTGGAATGCAGGCCGCGCCACACCACCCGGAAGATGACGCGGCCCGCAGCTTGGGGAGGGTTAGACGGTGCCCTGGGCGAAGCCGAGGTTGATCTTCGCGGCCTTCGCGCCCGTACCGCCAATGAAGTGACGCAGCGGGGCGCCCGTCACGGAGTCGGTGAGGACCTTCAACGTGATCGGCGTCGTAACCGGATCAGTCGAACCCCACGTCTGGTTGTCAGAGGCCGACATCTTCACCGCGCCATAAGCACGGCCAAGGACCCACTGATTCAGGGCCGGACCGTCGACGCCAATGATCAGCATCTGGTACTCCTGATTGATGGGCATCTCCGGCTCGTCAAAGACGATCTCACCGTTCGCGAGCGTCTGCTTCACCGCAGTAAGGTCCGTGCCGTACGCGAGCTCCAGCATGTGCTTCCGCCCATACTCGAGCGGGGTGAAACTCACCGAGCGGGCAACCTCAGTCACGTCCGACCGCACCGGGCCGGAGTAACCGAGGGCCGGGACATCCTCTTCGGAGACATCCCGCCCGTACTCGATGCCGTCAGGGGTGATGATGCCGGCGGGGAGCCAGCCGTCAGCCTTGAAGTCCACGAGGCCACCGGCGCCGAACAGGGTGGAGGGGAGGGGGATCGCGCCGGCAACCCGGAGCAGCACCATTGCTTTCTGAATTTTCCTGATGAGAGTGCGGTCATCGCTTGCCTGTCGGAGCGCGTCGAACGTTGGAGCCATGAGCGGGTATTCCTTTCAGAACGCCCGCTGGTTGCGGGCAATAAAAAAGCCACCCCAGACCGGGATGGCTAACTTTCTGTGCTTGTTTACTAGCGGGGCCGGGACGTTACGAGGAACGTTGCCCTGGCCCGGTTCAGGATGTCCGACTGCAAATCAGTGTCCTTGGGTACCAGGTCCACGGTGATGGAATCCAGGTAGCCGTGAGGTGTATCGATGCCGGTCCCGCAGATCAGGGACTTGATCGACTCAAGGGTGTCCACGGCGCGAGTGCCGGGCGCATAGCATTCGAGCGTCACCCGGTCCACGCGGTCCACGTAACCCTCGGTGCCATCGCCCGTATAGACCAGCACCAGCGGCCACAGGTCAGGATTGGTGTACGAGTCAGCGGCGAGATGCCAGACAGCTGTCACGTACTTACCCAAATGCACCTGACCGTCAATGAGATCAGTCATGCACTGCCGGGCATCAGGGAAAACCGTGCCATCAATCATTGGCCGCCCTCCATCTGCTCAGCAACACGCAACAGGATCTCCTCGCGCGCGTCCTTCCACGACGGCTCGGTTTCCCGAACCACCGCACCGGCCCGGCGCTCATTACGCCAACCGCCCGTGACAGTCGCCGGGGCAGCCTCATACTTCGAATCGCCGACAGCGTTCGCGTTGCCGGCAAGACGCTGGGCTACCTCCATGCTCGCCTTACCAACCTCGGAACCGGCCAGAAGTGCGCGGATCGCAGCTCGATCGATCTTCAACGGATTCCCTGCCACTACGAACCCACCAACCCAACCTCAGACCCGTACGGCCACTCGGAAGGGCGCCCATCCACCGACCATGTGCCGGCCATCCGGGAGCCCGCAGGAACCCTGACCCTGTCCGTGGACAAGTACTTGAATGCGGTGCCGCTGTCATACAGGACGGCCTTGTTGCTTGTCACGTCCGAACGGTCCAACGGCTCCGCAGTAGACCGCGCACCCACCAGAACGCCCGGCCGCGGGATCTCAGCCTCAGGCAACGGATTACCCTTCGCATCCCGGCCGCCACCACGGAGCACGATGACATCGGTGCGCCAGGAACGCGGGAAGCGGGCCAGCAGGTTCATCGGTAACCGCCCGGCACGATGGTGAACGCCCTACCCTTAGGCTTCGACTTACCCAACAGCCGCTTATCAGCCGCCGTTAGATAGATGTTGCCGTCCGGGTTGCTCATCTTTCCGCCGAACTGATACGGGCCCGTGCCCACTGTGAAAGACTCCATGCCCGGCGGCGGCGCATCCTCGGCAACATCCATCGCCCGCTTCACCATCCGGCACACCACCAGCCGCGGAATGTCAGGGTCCATGCCACCATCCGCAACAGGGATGGACAGCCGCTGATCAAGATCCGGGTAATTACCCCGAACCTCAACCGACGCCTCATGCAGCTTCTGGATGGCCTCGGGTTCGCCCGCGGCAGGCAGCGCCGGCCAGTGCGCTCTAAGGTCCGCCAGTGTCGCGTAGTCAGCGGCCATGACGGCTACTGCTTACGCGGGCGGCCGCGGCGAACGGGAGTGGTGCCGGTGAAATCGGGGACCGGCTCAGTATCGGCCGGCTCGGTGGTGGGATCGGGGTCTTCGGATGCCGGGACATCCTCAGGCTCAGTCGCGGTCGGCACATCGCCGTCAAGGCAATGGTCACCAACCAGACCATCAGCCCACTCTGGGACCTCGTCGCCGGGGGCGAGCGTCACGAGCTCTCCGGACTTGCCCCACAGTGAAACGAAAGCGTTTAGAACAGCCATGGTGTCTCCTTCCAAGGGGACAAGCTAGGCGGCGGGCACTGAAAGTGCCCGCCGCCAACGCGACTAAAGGACGGTCGCGGAAAGGGTCAGGTTCGCATTCGCCGGAACCGGCAGGACGATGGCAGAAGCCTTCGTCCACAGGGCCACCGGGTCCTTGTCGGAGTAGGAGCCCACGACGACGCCGGGGGCGTCGGCGTCGTCGATCTGGTAGTCAGAGTCCAGGGCCTCGGCGGTGACGCCCCAAAGGGTTTCGCCGAGCTTCCGATCCGACGGGGGAAGGAACAGGACCTTGGCCGGGTCGATGATCGACTTCGCGTTGCCGTCGTCGCCCTCAACCTGCGCCTCGTACACGGAGAACGACGGCAGGCCGAACGACTGGAACAGTGCGTTGATCGCGTCCACGGTCACAACCTGCTGAGTGGAACCAGCCGGCAGCGTCATGGCGCGGATCGCAGCGTTGCGCATCAGGGACGAAAGGACCGACTGAGAGCCCAGCGTCGCGCCCGGGCGGACGCCGTTGGTAGCCAGGTAGACGGCCTGCCAGCTGAGGAAGTCGTTGATCGGGTTGGACCCGTCAACGTTCCACTTCACGGCGGCAACCTGCGTGTGAGTCGCCTTGCGCCCGAAGTCTGCCTCAAGTGCGAGCCCGTTCTCGGCGAGCGTGACCTTGCCCTCGGAAATGGCCTGGCCGCGGGCGATCTCCACGCGAGCGTAAAGGCTCTTGCCCAGATCGACGGCGTCGTTGAGGATCGCGTCGACAATGCCGGAGTCAAGCTTGCGCATCTTCAGCCGGTCGTACTCCGACAGCCGGCGCTTCTCCGAGATGGGCGGCAGGGAACCGCTCACACGGTCAACACCGCGACGGCCGCTGATCGGCGCCTCAGTGTCCCAGGAACGGTACTTAGCGGCGCGGGCAAGACCGCCGCCACCGACCGTGACCCGGTAGTCGATGTCATCCGTAGCGACGTTCGGCAGGTAAGCCTCAAGCCCGAACGCATTCTGAGGCAGATCAGCCAGAGCTTCGCGGACGTATCCGGTCAGCTCCGTGGGAGTGATGTAATCACTGGAAAGAACAAGTGACATGGTGCGCCTCCTTAGGCGAAGATGATCCGGCCAGCGGCAGAAGTCTGCCCGCCGGCGTCAACGGATACGGGCAGCTTGGCGGCGATGACGCGGCCATGCTCAAGCAGTGCGGCGCCAACCGGCGACGCGGGATCGGCCGGAGCGGACACCGGAGTGAACAGGAATCCCGCCACGGTCTTGGTCGTGAGCCAGAGACCGAACTTGCCACTGGGCAGCTTCTGAAGGGGAAGTCCCGACTTCAGGTAGCCGTCCGGGTAGTGCGTTGCTTTGGTGAACGTCGAAACGTCCAGGGTGATGCTCTGCGCCGACGTGGTGCCGTGCGCAGATCCAAGCCAAGACTGATCGTCCTGACCAAAAGACGCCCTCTTTACAGAGATGTCCATGGTTCCCTCCTAAAGGGGTAAGTGGATTACTTCTTGTTTTTGCGACTCGCGTACAAGTCGCGGCCGGCCGTCAAGGACCCGCCCGATGTGCTTCCTTCGCCGGAGCGGCTACCCGATTTGTGGACGACGCCAGCGCCGACCTTCCCCGCGGCGAGCGCCGCAAGTTCACTGACGGACTTGGCGGACGCCAGGAAACTGTCAGCGTCCGTACCAGTCACGAGGTGCTGGTACTCCTTGGGGACAGGATGCTCAGCGAGCGCAGTCAGCCGGGCAACGGACACTTTGAGCTTCGCGCTCTCGGCAGCCTCGTCGTCCCGCTCTTTCTTGGCCCGCTCAATCTCGGACAGTTTCCCGTCCTCGATCTTCTGCAGTGCAGCCTTGGCCTCCGCGAGGTCCTTCTCGGCGGCGTTTGCCCGCTCACGTTCGGCCTTGAGCGCCTTCACGCCGCCCTCGCCCAGCTTCTCGTCAGCCGCATCGGCAGCTGCCTTATCGGCCGCTGCCTTCGCAACATCGGCGGCAGCATCGGCGGCAACCTTCGCCGCCGCGTCCGCGTCAACCTCCATGACGGCATCACCAAAAGTCAGCCGGTGAAAAGCCATCAGGGCAGCAACGCCGCCCGGAGCAGTGATGTCGATGCCGTGGGGGAAACGCTTCATGGGTAGTGCTCCTTTTCATGTGCCGCATCGCACGGCGAATAACCCCGGCACGTCGCGCGCAAGGGTGGAATGTGGGGGTGGTGGGCTAAACGGTCGCCCGGTACGCCTTCAGAATCGCGGCCGGATCGTATCCGTACTCGACGCGGGCGCGGGTCTCGTCATAGACCGGCATCGGATGGCATTTGCAGTGGCCATGGAAGCTCTTGCCGTCTTTGCGGACACTGGCGCTACTCTTCGAATACACAAACCCGCGGGATGCCAACATCAGGCAGAACTTGCACGCGCCAGGTTCCGGCACACGGGCGTACGCGGCGCCGTCACGGCGGGCATTATCCGCAATCGTGTCCCGGCCCGGCTGCATCACGTACTCATTCGCCATCAACGAAAGGAAGTCCTGCACCTCGGCGGACTTACCAAGGAACAAGTTCCCGGAGTCTCGAGTGACAAAACCGATCCGCGAATTGACTTTCTCCAGCGGGACCGCGGCCGAGAGCTCCGCACGGAAAGGGCCAGAAACGCCCTCCACCACACGGAACTCCTCAAACCACTCAGCCGATGCCGCCGCAGCGACGTCGCCCCATTTGGCAACCAGCGCGGGGACCAACTCAAACAACGCCGATCGCGCCGCAACAGGATCCGTGAAGTCAAGACGTAACATCGCGGCCCGCAGCTCGGAATCAACCTCGGCCGCGATCGCATCATTGACGTCAACCAGACGATCAAGAACTGCAGCCATTAGCGCGCCTCAAGGTCCGCAGCGTCATCAACCGGGAGCCTCAATGAAGCAGGCGTAGCACCGGTAAATTCGATGCCGTCAAGCCCGAGACGATTGGCGGCGTCGGCGGGCTCAACGCCAGCACGAACCGCCACGCCGAGTGCATCGAACTTCGCCTTCAACACCGCAGCATTAGCTGTCGCCGACTCGTCGGCAGACGGCTCAGCAGCCGCACCATCTGCGACAGCCATAGGGGTCTCAGCCGCGGCCGGGGTGGAGCGGGAAGCGATCAGCTTGTCAAGGACGCTCCCGGACTTGAGGCCCTTTGCCCAATCCGTGTTGCGCTTGATCTGCTCATCGGTCAGCCCGTACATCTCCATCGCCAGCTTCGGATCGCCGTCCGGGAACGCCGTCGAATACTTCAACGCCGCATCCGCTCGAGCAGACTCGGTAGGCGTGCCAGGCTTCGCGTAACGAGCCGACAGCCCCCGCAAGTCCTTAGCCATCGCCGGGGACAGGCCCTTGTGATAAACGGCCAGGGCCTTCCGCGCCAGGTTCTCCGAAGCAGACTGGTACGACTTCCGGATCTGAGCCTCAATCAGCTCGACCATGTCAACCTCAGCGACCTTGATCGCACCCTCAGCAGACGGCTGATTCTGAACCACGCCAAGGTAGCCAATCGGCAGGGACGACTCGGACGAAACCTTCAACGCGATCGACTCGAACATTTCAGAGTGGGGCTGCATCGACGCCTGCTGCAACTGCTGCAACTGCGCCCGAACCAGCTTCCCCTCATCCTCGTCATAAACGTCAGGGAGAGCCCACACGCCGCCCGTGATCGCCTTCCACAAGTCAATCGGCTTACCATCGGCGCCAGTGAAATGCTCCTCGGACGCGCCAAGCAGTGACCGTTGCGGGGCGGAAAAGAACTCCGCCGTGACTTCCTGCCGGAGCATCGTGCGTACACCCGCCTGGATGAAACCAATCAGCGGGCGCGTAATCCGCGAACGACCGAACGGCCGGTCCAAATCCCAGTCCCACACGAACGGCTCACACAACACCAGATCGTGCGGCTGCGGGTATTCCGCAACGACCATCCATTCACCGCGGGAGTGCTTCAGGTCGAGGACATTCCCCGGCACGTACAGCAGCGCCTCATCGCGGGCCACCAGCTCCAGTCCGGCATTCACAACACCAGTCCGCGGATCCTGCACACACGTAGCCTCAAGGGCCGACTTCGCCGAGAAGATAACCGGCGGCTCACCCTTCGACTCATCGCCCGGGGTGACGAACATAAACGCGGGGCCGTGACGCAGTGACGACTTCACCGCGCCGGCCTCCAACCGTGCCGTGTACCCGCCATCAAAGATGACGCCCAGATCGTCCAGCAGCGACGAATCGCCAGGAAGCCGGAACCCCTCACGATAAATGCGGGCCGCCGGAACCGAGACGACCTTCTCGCCCCAACCAAGCGGAGTCTGGAAATCCACCATGTGCGGGGGGACGGAAAAGCCGACCTTGTCCAGCCGGAAATTCGCGTCATGCAAGTTACGGCGCAACACGTTCCGCCGCTCACACTGACGGATCCGCCGCAACATGCCGTTGAACAGCGACGCCTCAGACGCATCAAGACTACGAACCATCAGGCACCACCCTCACAAAACAATCGCATGACGCTTCACGCCAGAATTAGAACGCGGACGACGGGCAAACTTCTGAGCACCAAAATGGGCGCACGTCGCAGCCACAAACGGGGCAATGTCATCGTCCAGGGAATCCCGATTCCACTTGTACGAGTTCGGGCGGGACTTCAAGTAATCCTTCACAGTCCCCTTCGCGGAAGCATTCATTTGCTCCTGATCGAAGTGGGTGACAGCGCCCGTTTTGTTCACTGCCTCGTTCATCAAAGAGCACGCCGAAACGTAATCGCTCGTAGACAAGACATGAACCTTGATCCCACGGTTGACGAGCTTCGTCTCCAGAAGGTCGCGGGCCGGGCTGAAAGCGTCGAAGACCACGGGCACCCGGCGCTTACACCGATCCCACAAGTACTCCACCAGCGTCGAGGTGCCAGCCTCGGAGAAAAGCGCATCGGCGGTGAGCTCAAGATGCACCCGATTATCGGGACGGTGGGAAGCCTCAACAATCGAGACCTTCGTCTGCTCAGGATTCATGTCCAGTCCATACGCAACAGACGGCCAGTCAGGATCAGGGTCAGCCTCGACCAACTTCTCCCACTTCGAAAAGTCGACGGCCTTAGTGGCCATCGCCTCTTCATCCCAGATCCCCATGCCCTCCCTGAGGAACGCCTCGATCGAACCGAGTAGCTTCCGCATCCGCAGAATGGCCGTCTCGGTGGTCCTGTGAGGATAGGAGGGATTGGCGATGGCCCACTGGCGCCGGTCGTTAGGATCAGCGTCCTTGTCGCCGGAAAACTCCACGTACAGGACATCTTCGTCCTCGCCGGAAAGGGCGGCGGCGCGGCGGCTCTTGAACACCTCGCCGGCGTCCTTCTTGCGGGGAGGTGTGCCCATCATCAGCACAAGGCCATTAGGTGCCGCGTTCGTCGCCGGAACCATGTCCTCCATGGCCGACTCGGTCAGGATCTGGGCCTCGTCAAAAACCAGAACGTCAACACCCGGGAAACCTCGACCGAAGCCGTTCTCCCTCGCGCCGAACAACACCCTGGAGCCATTCAGAAACTCGACAGCCTCAGTGCCGGCGCCGGTCAGCACCCGCTTCACAAACGGGGCGATCTCCGCCTTGTCAGCCATCGAGCCCATGGACTGAAAGGTCTCATTGTGCGTCCTCGCCCGGTGAGCGGACCACAAAACCAGAGTGCCAGGATTAGCCAGGCACAGCGCGAAAATCAGCGCGCCAACAGTGTAGGTCTTCCCGGACTGCCGGGCGATGGAAATGACAGAGCCGCCAATGCCGCACGCATACAAACCATCAGCCCGCTTAGCCACAATCGACTTGACCAGTCCGCGCTGCCACTCGTCCAGTGGCGTGTTCATCTTCCGCAGCTGGCGCTCAACCTGAGGCCAACCAGTCGTGACAATCCCCGAAGGAAGAATCAGGTGCCGGGCAACCTCAGAAAGCTTCCGCTCAGATGGCTTGGTGCTTCCAGTCAGCGTCGGTGGCACCACCATCAGCACCACCCTCGCTCACAAGCTTCAACCGCTCAGCCTCCTGCGCCGCAAGAGCCTCGATCTCCTTGGAAATCTCGCGCGCCTGCCTCATCAAAGGAGCAAGGTCACGGGCCAGAGTGTCGGCGCTGTCAATATGCGCGGCCAGAACACGGCGCATCGCACGGAGCTCATCAAGGCGCGTACCCGACGCCGCCGCACCACTAACAGTCGTGGGAGCCGCACGCTCATCAGGCTCAACAGGGCGGAGCTGCCTCTTCCCAGACATGAGCAACCCCTTCGCGTGTGTGGAAAATCGATTCCTGGCGGACAAACCATCTGCGGATTCGGCTGAAAATAGATAGCTATGGCAGAGGATGCTAGGGCAGGCACCACGCCCTCACCCCCTACCCCCAGGGGTCAGGTTTGCCGCCGTGAGGTCTTGAGTGGGGTCACTGTGGGCCTTGTGGTGTGTCGTCGGCCCTTGTTGCCGCGTGCGCCTAGTGAGGCGTTGCAGCGCTTGCAGAGGACCCGCGTGTTTTCGATGGCGTCTTGTCCGCCCATTGTGTGGGGGATGATGTGGTCGACTTCGACGCTGTTGGGGCGGCCTGAATAGATCCAGTCGAGTCCGACGTTGCATATGGGGCAGTTGAAGATGCCTTGCTCTAGTGCGATGCGTCGTCGTTCGTCGCGGATCTTGAACCATGCCGCGGTTCCGGTGCGTGAGGATGCCATGTCAGCGCCTGGTGAACCCAATGGGCCGCGTCCGTCGTGCCCGGTCTTCGTCGTCATAGGCGGGTTCGTGGTTACTGCGGATGTGCAGCTCGGGCTCGGTGCTGTAGGAGTGTGCGTGTTCGGCTTGGGTGAAGTTGTTGCCCTCAGGGTGCGGCTCTTGCTCTTCATTCATGGCGGCTGCTGATGCTTCGAGCCACGTACACACTGCATTGAGTAGTCGTCTCATGCTCGCCTCCTTGTGTTGAGCGCGGCTCCGATTAGGCTGCCGCACGGGCCATTCATCCCGGGTGCGTAAGACGTCGCCGGTGCACCGTTGGTGGGAGCCGCGCTCAATGTGGTGATCTACTGGCGATGGCCGCGTTACCCGATGGTTGGTCGGCTGGCTTTCGATCAGTGGCAGCAGTAGGAATCGAACCTACCGTGGACCGGTTTACATCCAGCCCTGGCACCTTGCCTCTTCTACTGCCTTGTGTCCCGGGGCGGAAGAGCACCCGGGGCGTGCGCGTCTCTCGACGTGGCCTTTTGCTGCACCTAGATCGGGGGACCATGTAGTCCCCGTGGATAGTGCAGGAATCGAACCTGCCTCGCTGGGGATCAAACCCGGCCCGTCACCAGATGGGCTACCTATCCATGCCCAACCAGTCCTGAGAGGGTTACTGGCCGGCGCTATTCGGTTGTGGTGTTGAGGCCCGCGAAGTATGGGGGCCATCGCGGGCCTCAAGTTTTTTGGGCATAAAAAATGGCCGATCCTCTGGACCGACCTGAAAACTCTTACACGTATGCCGAAGCAAGACCTAACTTACACGGCTGTCATTCAACTGGCAAGCTCCAACACGCGCGCGAGCCACGGCATATTCTCCGACGTCCAGGCCGCCTTGCAGTGGATGCACTCGGCTGTCCAGTCGCCCGGTGGAAGCATCGATTCATCCTCGCCCCAGCAGTGGACTCGCATGCCCGGGCCATTGCCGTCTCGGTCGTAGATAAGCCCGCACGCTGGGCATGGAACGGCGGGCCTCCATGGCGGCTTGACCGGACTGAGGATCGCCCCAATCTGATCTATCCAGTCCAGCGTGACGTGCTCCAGATAGTAGGCCATCTCCGGATCCTGCTCGCCCGCCCATGACTGGAGTATTGCCACCAGCATCCCGACGTCAGAGCCGGTGCGCTGGTAGTGCTCATTGCGAGCTGCCCATTCGATGTCCTGGCGCAGTGAGTACGCCGCGTCGCTGATAGGCAGCGCCGTGCCTCCGCCGCCTCCCGTGCGGCCATTCTTGTCCGTCGTTGCCGCGTCGAGCTGGTCAATCAGGCTGGGCACCTTCTCCGGCACGCCTTCCGTCATGGTCAGGTGCTCAGTGGTCAACCTGAAAATATTGTCGGGTAGCGTCATTCTTCCTCCCAAACATCTTCGGCTTTGACGGCGAGCACGAGCACACGGTCCTCGCCGTCGTTGGTGTCGTTCCAGAATCCGATGTGGCCGGAGTCGTAGAAGTAGACGTTCTGCGCTTTGACCTCGCGGGGCTTTTGGTCGCCGGCCAGCCGGTACTTGAAGGTCTTGATCCGCGGGGTGGTCTTCGGTTCCGGGTCCTTGCCGTAGAAGGTCATTTCCGTCCTCCTGCTTCGAGTTTGATGATTTGGAGCCGCCATCCGGTGGCGACTTTGATGGGCTCTCTGGGGTCGATGCCGTGGTTGAGGGCTTCTTGGGCGAAGACCCAGAGTGCGCCGAGGGTCATGCCGGTTTTCTTGTCCTCGGCGGTGTGCTCAAGGCTGATGCTGTGGTCGGTCACTTAGCTGGCTCCTGCTCGCTTGATCTCGGAAACGCTTTACTCGTGGGCTCAATCCAGAGGTAGCCGTTGCCTGCCGCCAGTCCTGTTTCCATTACGTCGTGGATGGTGATGTTGACGGTCTTCCAGTTGGGCGGCGTGATGCTGAGATGGTTGCCGTCTAGGGCTTTGCGGAGGGCTAGCCGGAACAGAAACCCGGCGTCTACCTGATCGCCCTCATGGTCGGTTTCGATGAAAACCGTGATTGCTGCGCGCGTCATGCCTGCTCCTTTCGCGCCATTTTGTCGGCGTATGCGATTGCTTTCGCGTGGGTCCTGAATTTCTTGACGGCGCCGGCGATGTCAACCCACCACGGCTTCTTGTCTGCATCGGACCAAGGGGTGCGGCGGCCAGTCCGGCACACGTAGTAGTTCGCGTTGAACACGTAGGGCTTCACGGTTCCTCCTGGGTGATGGTGATGTCGGCGCCGGGCACTCCAGTTGCCCAGACTTTGCGGATGTCCCAGTGGACGATCCGGGCATCGCTGGTGAGGATGCCGGCGGATTCCAGGCTGTCCCCGATTGCGCGTTGCATCTTGTCGAGGTCTTTGGGTCCGGCGGGGTAGTCCTGGAACTTGGTCGTCTTCGGTTTGCGGATCCTGATTTCGCCGCTGACTTTCACGGCGTCGTCGATTGGCTCCCAGTCAGGACCGGCCGCTAACTGCGCGGCGGCTTTCACCGCGGCCCTCCATGCGGGGAGTGCCTTATCGGATTCGACCATTTGCCCGCGCCCGTAACTGTTCTTGCTGCCTTGGGATGCCGGTGTGCCGTGGACGACGATGCGGAGGCCGTGCGCCTCTCTGCCGCAACAGGGGAAGTCATCCGGCACTTCCACCCCACCGGCACCTTTAGCGGCGCTCACAGCCCCACCACCGGATCGTGCTCGGCCAGCGTGAGTTCGTCGGCGCGGAACCATAGCGGCCACGGTTCCAACGAGTCCACCCGGTACTTGCCTTCCACGACATCGGCCACCGTCGCGACACGGTCGAAATACATGCACGGGGTGGCGATGATCCGGACGTGATCGTTTGCGCGGAACTTGGTCACTGGTCAAATCCCATCAGGTCGAGCGGCTTGCGATACGGGTTGGTGGTGTCCGGGCGTTCGGCGTCGGGACGTTCCCCGATGGCCCATGACGCCAGTTCCCCGCCGCGAGCCATCCCGGCGTCCCAGCCGGTGGCCAGCAGCTCCCGGCGGCCAGATTCGAGCCTCTCGCCCATGCCGATGACCTGGCGGGCAAGCTTGTCGTTGAGTGTGGTCAGGCGCTCGATCTCAGCGCGCAGTTCGGTGTCGCTCATGGATTGTCTCCTTCAACGAGTGAAGCCGCCCCGGTTGGGACGGCTTCGATGTGGTCGGCTCGGGCTTTGAGCCATTGGACGGCGTGTTCTGCGCCGCCGTACGCGGTTTCGAGCGGGTAGGCGGCGGACGCTTCCCGGAGTGTTTGGGCGGCGTGCATCCTTCTGTTCATGGACTGGATATGCTCATCCGCCCCGTCCCGGTCCGCAGCTATCTTCCGGCGGAACTCGGCCAGCATGTGCGGGGCCGCGGCTTCCAGGGCGGTTCTGGTGTCGCCCCGGTGCCCGCGCTTGGTCTGCTCAGCCTCATCACCCCACGCGCACCCCGTGGACCGCTCGAACCAAGTACGCGCCGCCGCCTCCACCGCAGCCTCGGGGATCACTTGGCGACTTTCTGGTAGCCGAGCTTGTGGAGGTGGTGGGCGAGGACTTCGGTCAGGTCAACGGGTGGTCCGCTGATGACTGTCACGGGGATGTCGCGGATGTCCTGGACAAGTTCGTCGATGCTCATGCTTTGCTCCTGTAGGGGTTCTGTTCTGGGATCAGCGGCCATTCGCCGCCGGTAGTCGCGTACATCGTCACCATGCCCAGCTCCCACGCCTCGGCCAGCACGTGCGGGGTGGCGGCTTCGAGGGCGGCGCGGGCTGAAGCAAGGAAGAAGGGGATCTCTTCCGGCCCGGCCGATTCCCATGGCGCATCTTCCATGTAGCCGAAGATTCCAGCCGCCGCCGCCTCTACCGCAGATTCCGGGACGCTCATCAGCGCGCTCCCGCGGTGTTGGACTGTGGCAGCACCCCGGGGGCTTTCGTTGCGCCCGCCCACGTCGCGGTGATCGTGGTTGATCCCGGGTCCATCTGCCCGCCGCCGCGATCGACGTTGATTGAGACCCTGGCATCCGGTGGCACGGATTGGGCGAACGTCAGCAGGGATGCGGCCGTCAACCCTCCCGTGATCGTCATTGATGCTGTCGTGCTGATTCGCGGCTCATTGCTCATGATTCCCTCCTGGCGGTTTCGCGTGCAGTGTCAACAAAGCAGATGATCTGGACGACCGCCTCCTTGAGCTTCTGTGCATAGATGGTGTAGCCGGCGGCTCTCAGTCGCTCAGCGCTTTCAAGGACGGATTTGGCTTCCGCCTCGTGCTTGTCCGCGGCGGCAATCAGCGCCTCGCGTTCCGGTGTGGTTAGTTCGCTCATTTGTTGGGCTCGCTTTCTGGTGTCTTGCCGAAGTTTGCGAGGGCATCGCGGAACCATTCGGGCATTTTCGTGCGGGGTGATGGCCGGGGCGGGTCGAGCGCCCGGTTGCGGCTTTCGGCTAGGGCGCGCTGATTCCGGGCCTTGCTGAGGTTCGCGATGATGTGGGCTGGCATCAGGTAGTCGGCCGATGTTCCGCGGTGGATGGTGAGCGCGGCGAGTGCGATGCCGTAGTCGATGTGGCCGATGACCTCATGCCACGCCTCAACGGTGGCCGCATCCACCTTGCGGTTGTCGATCAGGGCCGCCTTGCCCAGCAGTTGGGCGGTTTCACTCTTCAACACTTCTGGCCTCCATGGCTTCTTGTTCTCTGAATTGGTCGGCCAGCTCGATGGCGGCCATTGCGCGTTCCGTTCCGGTTGCGCGTCGGGACTTTATTGATGCACCGGCGCCGTTGGCTTCGCGCTGGGCTTCGAAGATGAAACCGGGAAGCGCGCCGGGGCCGAGCGCCTTGGCGTACCAGAGCTCGATACCGCGGCGGATGAACGACTCAGCTATCCCGTCCTGAAGTGCGACGGTCACATGGGCTGTGAGGTCCTGTCGGGTCTTCGACGGCAGGGTCTCGGGGATGTGGTCGTTGAACGAATTCACGATCGACGCTCCGAGGTGAATGCGGGATCGTTGCGAAATTTCGTTTCCGCGCTCTGTTACGTAGTTACGAAACGGAACCACCGCATTCCCTTCCCCTTCCACTTCCCTTTCCATTCCCCCTTCCACTTCCCTTTCCTTATGTAGTCCTCTAGAGGACTCGGCAGGGCTTATGTAGGGCTCTGGAACTTCTCGGGTATCTTCCGCTTGTTTCCGGGGTTTTTGCTTGGCAACGTCCACCAAAGACAGGTCCATGTCGTCATATTTCGACCGAGAGGGGTTGGAGACCTTCTGGTGCTTGTGCCAATTCGTCACCTGGAGGACTTGGCCTGATTCGGAGTCGTACAGAGTAAGTGCGCCTATGGATATAAGACTCTGCAATCCTCTAGAGACCTCTAGAGAGTCGGCCGGGAAGACCTGCATCTTTATTCGCTTAGGCGAAAAAGGCATGTACCCCTGATCGTCAGCAAAGTTCCATAGTCCAATGAAAAGGAGCCGCTCCCACGGCTCCAACTCCACCAACTTCTCATCCGTCCAAAAATCAGGCTTCAAATTCCTGATGCGCGCCACTTAGAAACCTCCTTGGGTGTTGGTGGATGTTGTATTTGGGATCAAGGTTCTTGATGCACCAGGTCTCCCAGTCGCGAGCATCGCGAGTTGATGGGCAGTGCCACAGGTCCGCATAAGAGACCTCGTTCCACCAAGTCTTTGATCGACTGTGTGCCGTCCACCTGACGAATGGATTCCACGTATATCCCACGTACAGCAGGTTCATGTCCTTGTCGAATAGTCGATAGAGGAAGTCCCCTCCGGGGTTTGCCATGCCCCACTTCTTCCATGACTGCTTATCGACAATTGACAAGTTGCCAGACTTCCAAAACTCCGGCTTGGTGCTACGGATCCTCAATTGCTAGTCCTTTCTTGGTTGGTGTTCGTCGATCATGCCGCCACGAGCGTTTCGGCGCAGATGGTGCCAATGTCGCGCGCTGCGGGCGGCGTAACGGCGTTACCAGCCTGCAAGGTCCGCTCAGTCTTTGTCCCGAGGATCGTGTAGTCCCGCGGGAAGTCCATGCCCCACATCTGCTCATGGGGCTGGATCATGCGGAACATTGCGTCATCGATCAGCGGATCCGTGTATTCGAGGAGCGTGTGGTGGTTTCCGCCGCCCGTAATGGTGTCGAGAGGCTTGTCCAGGGTCTTTGCGACGCCATGCTTGCGCAGCGGAACGATGAGCGCGTGCCGGTCCCGTCCGGTGAATGTGGAGAATGGGACGTCAGTGCGCCGGGAACCACCCTCGCCGTAGTACTCGATGAGGAAGTTATCGGCCGCCTTGTGGAGTTGCATGCCAGACGCGATGCGTGCCAGCGTGTTGGCGGCCAATGGCTTGGGCCGGTCCCCGATGCGCTTTCCTGTCAAGGTCCAGTCGATGGCATCCGCGGCGGGCCGCACGGCCGGTTCGAGGATCTGGTTACGGCATGACGAGTAAGGGCACCTCCAGCTGTACTGCTGGCGGTATTTCCCGACAGTGCGGAGTGGGTTCTTCCATGACTGGATGCACTGGACCCTTCCGTGCGTCGGGCATTCGGCATGCGGGCGGAGCCGGTCGAAGTCGGGCTTACGGTTGCCCTTCTTCCAGAACACGATGTAGACGCGGTCGCGGGACTGCGGCGCGCCAGTACCGAATGCTTGGGCGTGCATCGAATTCATGGAGATGATGTGGTGCTCGTATCCGAGGTCATGCATGGATTGCAACCAGCCTCGGAACGGCCGCCACGCCGTGACCTCCACGACGTTCTCGGTCATGATGATCTCGTAGTCGTGGATCTCAGCGAAACGCGGAATGTCGTACATCGTGGCGCGGGATCGCTGGGCAGCCTCGTCCGGGATCGGCTCGCCGAATAGGACGTTCTGACCCTCCCAAAGGTCCCGCTTCACACCTTTGGCGCCCGTGAAGTTGGTGCATTCGGGTGATCCCCAGAGCATGGTCGTCCTGGGGATGAACTCGGGCCGGATGTGCGAGATATCCGCGCATGCATGGTCGGTGTCCGGATGGTTGTGGGCGTGGGACTCGATGGCGCGCTGCCAGTGGTTGAGTGCCAGCTTGACCACGACGCCGGGGATGGTGGAGAGCCCGGTGCTGGAACCGCCGGCACCGCAAAAGAAGTCGGAAACGGTAATCTCACTCATGTCGTCTCTTTCTCGGCGATTCTTGCCTTGGCTTTTTCGGTGATGGCTTCTGGGTCCAGCCCGCGCTCGGTCGCCCATTCCCAGAGCATCTCGGGGTAGTAGTCGCCGCCTTCGAGTTTGCCGTCGAGTTCGGCGGCGGCCTTGTCAGCCCACGTGCGGTTGACGCCCTGGATCTGGATGAGCATGTCGGCGATGACCGAGTCGAGCAGGTAGGAGAAGAGGTGCATGTTGCCTTTGAGGAGGCGCCGTTCTTTGGCCGCCGCGTCGGCGTCTTTCGGGTCGGGGCCAATGCAGTCGGTGAAGTACTCCAGCTGGGCGAGTCCTTCGATGATGCTCTTGTTGATGAGGATGTCGGCGGTGATGACGGGCGCTGGGAACGCGGCGGGCAGTGTCGACTGCCCTGCGAGTTCGCTCATGGTGTGCTCCTGAATTCGTCGGTGAGGTGCTTGCATGGTTCGGCGACGCACATGGCCCAGAGGCTCAGGCCGTGGGCCGTGTCGTGCCAGTCGGAGAGCGCGCGCCGGTTCGTCTCGTGGTCGGGCACGTCGGTGTCGTCGTAGGTGCCGCCGCAGTCGTCCTCGTGGTGGTAGCCGAGGGCTTCGAGGTCTTCCTTTTCGATCTCGAAATCAACTTCGACGTCCACCGTCTTGGACCCTGAGAGGATGCCGCCCTTTCGCCACTGGTAGTCCCGGTTCCATTCCTCCCGGGGGAGTTCCTTCACAGCTTTTTGCTCATCACGTTTGGCGGCCTGGATGGTCTTCCGGATCTCGGCCAGCTTCTGGGCTGGCGTCTTGGTGGTCATGCTGTCTCCTGAGTTCTTAGGGGCTTGCGCTTGCGTACCCAGTCCATGGGCTTCCCGGCCGCACGGAGCCGGGCCCGGTATTCCGCTTTTGCGATGGATCGGCACTTGCGGCATGCGCGGCCGCCGATCGGTGTCATGTAGACGTTCGAATCTTCGAGTGCGTGGCCGCGGTGGCAGTGAGTTTTGCGCGCGTTCTGCGCCATGATTCCTTCGCCCCGCATGATGTTTTCCAGTGGCGTGACCGGCTCAAGGTGTAGCGGGTTGACGCACTTCCGGTTCCGGCAGAGATGGTCGATGTGGAGGCCGTCCGGAATGGGTGCGACGTGAGCCTCGTATGAGATCCGGTGCGCCGGCCGGTTCTTGCCATCAATGAATAGCTGCCCATATCCCGCAGTGGACAGTTGCCCGGTCCATTCCCAGCACCCACTGTCGGACTCGATCCAGTTGGCCTGGATCGAGTCCGCTGTTGGCGCGGCCATCAGAGCTTCACGGGCATGATTAAGTGCCGCATGCCGTCGTGGCCGGACAGGAGAACAGGTTTGCCGAGGTTCTCCTGAAATTCGAGGACCACGTCGGTGGCCGGGCTGACGGAGAGTGACCATGCGAGGTACATGGGGTTGACGGCCACGACGACGTCGGTCCCGTCGATCTCGCACGGGAGGGTCTCGCGGCCCTGCGCGTCTTCACCGGTGCCGGCTTCGACGATCAGTTCGCCGTCGCACGCGGTGAGCCGGACGGGCGTGTTGCGTTCGGCAACGAGGGCCACGCGGGCGAGGACATCAGCGAACCCGGCCCGGTTCACCGTGACCTCGGTGTGCGAGGTGTCGGGGAACAGTGCCTTGATCTTGGGGAAGTCGCCGTCCATCTTGACCGAGGTCGTCGCCCGGTTGCCGGTGCGGATGCCGATGAGGTTGCCCTCGGACAGGATCGTCGCCTCGCCGGCCAGTGTCTTGACAAGGTCGCCCAACCATTTGCCGGGCACGAGCACGTCGATGTCGTCGCCGGTCGGGCGCCACGGGATGACAGCCTCAGCAAGCCGGTAGCGGTCGGTGGTGCGCATGGTCAGCTCGTCGCCTTCGGAGACGATGTGGACGCCGGTCAGGACTTTGATCGTGTCGTCGTTGGACGTGGCGCCGATGACCTGCCCGACAGCTGCAGCGAACACGTCGCCGTCGATCGTGCCGACAGCCGACGGCAGTGGGGGCATGGGCGGGAACTCGGACACGGGCATGGCGTGCATGGTGAACACTGCGCTACCGGCGGTCAGGGTGGCTTTGGTGCCGTCCACGGTGACGGTGACGGTCTTCTTGCCGAACTTGCGGATGATGTCCGTGAACATGCGGCCCTGCAGGAGGACCGTGCCCGGGGTGGTCACCTCGGCGGCTACCTGGGTGCGGGCGGACTTCTCGTAGTCGAACCCGGAGATACGGAGCCCGCCCTCCTGCGCCTCGATGAGGAGGCCGGAGAGGACCGGGACAGGCGGGCGGGGGCTGATGCCCTTCGATGCGAATGCGGCGGCGTCGGCGAGGGCGTCGGCGGTGAGTGTGAACTTCATGGTTGGTTCTCCCATAATCAGTGGATGTCGCGGGTGCGCCGGTATTCGCGCACCCATTCGTTGTCTGCTTCTGTTGGCGCGAGTAGCGATGTGCGGTAGTCGAGGTCGGCCGACTCTGCTGCGGCCATTTCGAGTCCGCGACGGCCGCCCCAGATCGGCGGCGGCAGTGGGCGGTGTGTGGGTTTGGCCGGCGGGTGGTAGGGCTTGGGTGGTGCAGGCGGCCGCGGTGCTGGTTTGACGGGCTGGACGGTGGCCGGGGGTGTCGCCGGTACGTCCTCTGGCACGTGCGCCGGGCGCCCGCGCAAACGGCCAGGATCCCGGTACACGTAGGGCTTCATGACGCTTCCAGGAGCCCTTCGAGGTCGAACAAGGTGGGCAGGGCCTGCTTGTTTTCCTCAGCCTCGAGGTACTTCACGGAGTCGAGGAAGTACCCGGCGTTGAGTTCGGAGCTGCGGCCCCTCCGGCCCAGCTTCAGGGCGCGCAGGGGGACCGTCCCCAAGCCTCCGAAGGGATCGAAGACGAGGTCGCCGGGGTTGGTGTACCGCTCGATGAGCCTGTCTACGATGTCGAACTGGAGCGGGCAGACGTGCATCTGGACGTTGCGGCGCTTCTGGTCCCCGTTGAGGGTCAGCATCCGGTTCACGTCGTGCCACACGTCGGGCGCCCATGACCCGGGCATGAGGGACATGAACGTGGCCGGAAGTGCGCCCTTGCCCTGCAGTGCTTCGCCGACTTCGATGTGGGATTCGTAGTCGTACACCTCGCGGAGGGTCTGTTCGGTGAACAGCCTGGACCGCTGATCGACGGGCAGGGCGGCCAGCTCGTCCGGGGTGAGGTGCCGGTCGCCGCTCGAGCGCCAGTTGGCGTGCGCGTCTACCTGCCAGCGGGCGAGTGAGTAGTCTTCTTTCTCCTTGGTGACCCGGTCGTCGGCGTAGCCTTTGGACCGGTCGGTCTGGGGCTTGTGGAAGAGCAGGATGTACTCGGGGGAGCCGACGCCCATCTTGGTCCCGTCCTTGCGCATCTCGGTGTAGCCGAGCCGGTAGGTCTGGTTGTTCTCGCGGACGACGTCGGTGACGACTGTGACCATGCCCATGTAGTCGAATCCGTGCTTGATGCCGTGGAAGAGCGCCTCAGCGTGGAAGGGGCTGACGGTGGGGATGCCGGCCCCGGTGACGTTGCCGAAGTTGATGCGGTCCTTGACGTGGCAGGCGTAGATCCGGCCGGGTCGCAGGACCCGGAGCAGCTGCGGGGTGAGGAAGTCCATCTGGGCCCAGAAGTGGTCGTTGTCGTCCGTGTGCCCGAAGTCGTTGTAGCTGGGCGTGTACTCGTAGTGGTTGGAGAAGGGGATCGACGTGACGACCATGTCCACGGAGTTCTCGGCCATGTGGTTGGTTGCCTCGTCAACGCAGTCGTTGTTGGCGAGGGTCCAGCCGTCACCGGATGCTTCGATGCGCTCGATGCCCATGGAGCGGGTGAGGGCTTCGGTGATGGAGTTCCGGGACAGCCCGTACGTTTTGATGATGTCGGTCATGGTGTTGGTCAACTCTCTGTGCTGCGCCCATTTGTCTTTGAGGGCGGTCACCACCTCGCCTTCGGATTCGGCGTGGATGAGGTGCACGGTGCAGGGGCGGGCCTGGCCGAAGCGTTGGATGCGGTGCCAGGCTTGGAAGATGTCGTTGAAGCGGTAGTCCACTCCAACGAAGATCGCCTCATTGCATTGCTGGAAGTTCAGGCCCTGCCCCAGCTGGATGGGCTTGCCGATGAGAGCGTACGTTTCCTTGTCCCGCCACTGGTCCAGGCGGCGTTCGGCCTCGTCCGTAGTGATGGAACCGTGGACGCTGGAATAGGTGAGTCCGGCCGCCTTTAGCTCCCGCTCGATGGCGTCCTGCTCCGAGTTGAGGTGGCACCACAGGATGATCTGCCCGTCATCCTTGGCATGGTGCGCCATGACCATTTCCATGAGCTTCCCGACGCGGGCCGGGAGGCTGTCGCGTTTCTCCTTGGCCACACCTTGTAGGTCTTTGGCGCCGCCGCGGAAGAGCCTGACCTGCCCGTCGCGGTCCACCCCTGCGGTGGAGTGGTCAACCGGCACTTCGATCCAGTCCACGTCCAGCGGCGGGAGGTCGTATCCCTCATCGGAGTAGCCGAGGTCGGAGGGCTTCTGCAAGAAGATCGACCACGAGTTCAGCCACATGAAGAACTCTTCCCGTTTGTGCGGGTAGAGGGTCAGGTTGTTCGCCTGGGTGGAGTCGCGCTGGAACCATCGGGTGAGCGCTTGACCGGTGTCCATGACGCCAAGGAACCCGGCGTAGTGGATGAGTTCCTTGTACCGGTTAGGGGATGGGGTGGCGGTGGCCACGAACCGGTAGGGGACGTCGGCGAAGAGGCTGAGGAACGTCTGGTAGGTCTTGGAACCGAAGCTGCGCAACACCCCGGCCTCATCCAGTGAGACCGCGGTGAACAGGTTGACGTCAAGTTTCCCGTCGCGGACCGTCTCGTAGTTGGTGATGTAGATGCCGTCGCCGGCCATGTCCTCGGCTCGCCGGATGAAAGTCACGTCGATGCCGAGCTTGCGGCCGTCGCGGATGAACTCGCCGCGGACGCCGAGCGGGGCGATGATCAGGGCCCGGCCGCCGGCGTGCGCCAGGGTGAGCTTCAGCGTCTCCAGCTGCATCATGGACTTGCCCATGCCGAAGGCGGCGAAGATTGCCCGGCGCCCACCTTCGACCGCCCACCGGACGATGTCGCGCTGGTGTTCCTTGAGGATGGGATTGACGGCCGTGGCGGGGACGGGCTGCCCGTAGTCGCGTTCGAAGTCCGCCTTTGCCTTCAAGAACTCGGTGTAATCGGTGGTGCTCATCGGCCCTCCTTCGGGTACGAAAAAGGCCGCTCATTGGCGGCCCTTGGTTTGGCGCGTTGTGCGCGCATGACGTTGGCGATTGCTTGGTCTTCGGTTGGTCTTCGGACGGTGCGGCGGGCTTTTTCGTCGGCGTCCTCGGTGCGGCGTGCGGTGACGTGGTGCTCACATTTGGAGTTCATGCAGCCGAACTGTGACCGGCACATGTAGCAACAGACATCCCGCGTCATGCGGATTCGGCCAGTCGGGCGTCGTTGTAGTGGCGGATGCCAGCGAGGATCGCGTGGCAGCACCAGAGGAACCGGAAGCCGAACTCGTCCCAGTTGAGCTCCCACGAGTCGTGGTACTGGAAGCCGCTGGAGATGAACCGGGCGATCACGTCGTGGCGGCCGGCGGCGGATTCGTCTTCGTACGGGTCGAAGAGGCTGTCGCGTATGTCCGCCCAGATCTGCGCGGCGACGTCGGGCTCGTATTCCTCGCGGCGCTCCCAGAAGTTCTCCAGCACCCAGCGCTTGAACAGGTCCTCGCTGTGCTCCCGGACGTCCCCGTTCCTGTCGATGGCCTGCAGCTTCTCGGCCCAATAGTCCGCGTTGACGTACGAGGAGTTGAACCAGACGAACATGTCCTGTTCGCGGGCGAACACGTAGGTGCCCATGTCCCCGAAGATTGTCAGTTGGCCGGGGGTGGTGATGATGCTGAACCAGCCCATAGAGGTATTCGGATCCGAGAACCGGAGGTGGCGGTACAGCCCGTCGTCATGCAGGACGGTCATCTCGTGCTTTTCGACGTCGAGATTGAAGCGCTTGCGGACTGTGGGGTGGTAGTCGTTGAAGACTGTCAGCGGCTTCATGCGGCATCGGCGCGGTGCGTAATGTGCTCGCGGATCATGGCCGGCTGGAACCCGGACCAAACAACGTCGCCTTCGATGGTGGAGGCGACGACGACGGGCATTTGCCGGTAGTTGAGGGTCTCCGTGACGTACCGGTAGGCGTCGGCGTCCTCTTCGACGTTGACGGTGGTGTAGACGACGCCCTCGCGGTCGAGGATCTTCTTAGTGAGGTCGCACTGGCTGCAGTCGTACTTGGTATAGACGCAAACTGCGGCGGCGGCGAGTTCCTGTGTGGGGTGGTTCATGGCGTCCTTTCGGGGTTGCGGCGCCGCTCAGTAGTAGTAGGAGGAATACTCCTACTACTACTGAGTTGGACGCCGGGCATGAAAAAGGCGCCTCATGGGCGCCTTGGGTGGTGGTGCGGTGGGGGTTATCCCCAGCCGCCTTGGTTGGTGGTCTGGTTGGCGCTGGACTGGTTGCCCCAGCCGCCGCCTTGATCGGCGGGGTTGCCGCCCCAGTTGCCGCCGTCTCGATGCTCGGGCGATTCGTTGGCCGCGAAGGCCTGACCGTGGAAGGTGAGGTCCTTGCCGATGGACTCGACCCGGATCTCGTCAACGGAACGCTTTTCGCCTTCCTTGGTTTCGTACTCGCGGGTGACGAGTTCGCCGTAGACGATGACGTTGTCACTCTTCTTCGTCAGGTTGGCGATGTTCTGGGCGCGGGCCAGTTTGCCCTGGTCCCATGCGGCGCATCGCCAGAACTTGGTGGGCTGGTCCTTCCACTCGTTGGCCTGCTTGTCGAACTTCTGGGCCCGGACTGCGACGGTGAAGTTCGTGACCGCTGATCCGGACTGCGCGTACCGCAGCTCGGGGTCAGCGGTCAGCCGGCCCTTGATGGTGAGGTAGGTTTCCTGGCTCAATTGGCTTCCTCTGCAATGAATGATTCGGCGTGGAGCTTGATGTCCAGCACCTTTTCGTTGGTGATCCCGGCGATTCCGCTTGCCGTGGAGCCCAGCCAGCTCGGACCATCGAAGAGGACGATGACATGCTCTCCGGGCAGGTCTTCCCACTTATCGACGCCGACGGTTTCGAGGATCCGCATGATGTGGTCGAGTCCGTAGGCTGTCCCGAATCGGCCGATGTGCTTGCCGTCGTCGTCCTTGCGTGGCTCGTCCAAGCAGTAGCCGCCGACTCCGATCCCGCCGCCCTTCCACTCGATGTGCAGCATGGCGGTCATGACGCCGTGATCCCGCGTGCCCAGCGATGTGCTCTTGATGGTGCCGATCTGGCCGCTGTAAGTCTTGCCCTCGTGCTCGATGGTCGTTTTGATGCGGGTCACTTGCTTTCCTCTGCGATCTGTTCAAGCACGCCGATCCACTGCCGGGCGGTTTCGGGGTCGATGTGGATGTAGGTCGCGCCGTCGTGCATCCGGAGCATGTGGCCGGACACGACTGACGGCCCGGATGGTGGCTGGATCGGCCCGGCAACGATTGTCACGGACGGGTAGAGGTCCTTGCTCATTTGCTCTGCTCCTGGTGGTTGTCTTCTCGTACTGCGGCGAGGATTTTCTGTGCGTCCTCGGCGCTGATCTTGTTCGGGTGGTCCCATGTGGCGCCGATGACTTGCCCTGCCGTTGCGATCATCTGGGGCCCGTCGCCTTCGTAGCCGGCGGCGGTTAGTGCGTTGGTGATTGCCTGCCACTGCGCACGCCACGGCTCGGTAGGCGGCTCGGCGAGCAGGTCAACGTGGTGCTGCTTGACCTTCTTTTGGCTGAGGCGGACCGGTATGGTGAACGGGGCGTCAATGTGCGACATGGCAACCACCTCGACCCCACCGACCGGCTCGCCCGCGTAGATCACTTCGGGGTTGTTGACGAGCTTCACGGACCGCCCAACCCATACGTCCGACTCGACACCCCACCCGTGTGCGACGACTCGGAGCATGCCCTTTGATGGTTTCCATGGGCGGCCGTCCATGCCTGCGAGGTCGATGATGACTGGCTTGACCGCATCACCTCGGCGCACGGCGGCGATGGTTGCCACGATGGGCGCGCCGCTAAGGTCCGACGCGTTGAGCTGATCCGACTTGGCTACTAGTGCCTTCGAGATGTCCATTGCTAAAACACGATCTCCAATTCTGCGAAGTGGTCCACACGTTCGGTCATGGGCATGTCCGCGGTGGCGGCGAGGTAGGTGCTCACCATTTCGGCGGCTTCCATCTCAAGCCAGGCCGCGGCCGCGATGATCGCTGCCCGCCATTCAGGGTTTGGGTAGACCCGTTTCCTCCAGAGCTTCATGCCTCCGGAGTAGCTGGTGTAGTCGATCCAAGCCCTGCCGGAGACAAGCATCCCGGTTTGGAGTTGCGCCATATTCTCGGCCGGCACCTCATTGGCGAGGACTGTTTTGAGCTGGATCCTCTGGGCCCGGCTCTTGATCTCGATCAGTCCGTCTTCGCCGACGAGTCCGTCCGGTGAGTACCCGATCTTGAAGCCCTCGAAGTCCCGGACCATGAACCCGAGTTCGGTGACGGGTGCGTGGTGTTCGGAGTAGACGTCTCTGGCGTAGGGCTCATCCAGGGTGCCGCGCTCCATGGCCCGCGATGTCGGTACCGGTTCGACGTGGCCGGTGATCCGTTCGGCTGCGAGCGTCAGAACGAGGCCGCGCGCCGTGTCACTGGTGCGGTCCACGGTGATCACCTTGTCCAGTTCGCGTGCCGCTGCGGCGCGTGCCGGGTGGAGTGTCTTCAGCGGGCCCGGTGAGCGTTTCCCGGTGCATGGGTCGGCCGCTGATGCATCACATTCGGGGCAGTCGGTTTCTATCGCTGACGGCTGGCGGGAAGTGACGAGCAGCCCGACGACGGATGCGGTCACGAGGCCGCACCGTTCAGCCAGCCACTCGGGCGATCCCTGCTCTAGGTCCTTGAAAATCTGCAAGCTCATGTGTCCCCAATCTGGGCATAAAAAAACCGCCTATCTGGCGGTAGCTGATCTTTCAATCTCAGTCGTTTCCGGTTCCCCATGTTCTGGGCAGTCGGGTTCAGTTGTCCGCGGCCATCGCGGGTTGTATACGGACCGTGGGCAGGTGCATCCTAGAGCCCGCATGATGGGCACTTCCCGCCTTCAACGTGCCGCTTATCGACTCGCCGGCACATGATGATTCGGCGGGTGTGGATGGCGGCGACGAGTTCGGCGTGGTTGTCCCGGAGGCCCGCCTCACACTCAGCCACGGTCTGGCCGATCCCAAATGATGGCGATTCGCTTTGTCAGGCGGAACCAGTGGATCGTCGTGTCCCTTCGCCGCATCAAGTCGCGCCCGAAGATCCTGGACGATGTCGTGAAGTACTTCATGCCATCCACCTTTCCCGTAGCTCGGCGGCCCGCTTACCGTGTTCCCTAAGCGCCAACCGGACTCTCACTTCTTCGACTCTGGCAATCTCTCGGTCTAACGCGCCGTGCCATTCCCGATCGAATGCTTTCTGCGCGTCCCGGTATTTCCAACCAGCGAGGACGAACCCTTCCAAGTCCTCTACCTGACCCGCCGTGAGCCGCCCGCGTTCGAACAGGTGCCGGGCCGCGAGAATCCCAAACCGGATCCGCTGGGCTTGGTACTGGGTCACGGCTTCCGTCCTTTGTGGATAAGTTGCTTCGGCTCGTAGTACTGGCACCAGCAGCCGCACTGCTTGAGACTCGGATCGGCTGAGAGTGCGCCATGCTCCCAGTCCCATACGTCGTCGGCGTCGGCTGACGTGTGCCATCCGCGATTGCAGCAACCGAACCGGCAGCCCCAACATGCGGTGTAGCAACCGATCATTAGTGCGGGCGTGAATGCCCGTCGCTGGCTCATGGGGTCGGCTCCAGGGCGGCGCGGAGGGCTGCGGCGTCGATCTTCCATCCGTGCTTGGCTGACCAGTTCGCAAGTTCGGCAACGACAGCGAGCCGCGCCTGCTGGTTGCGGACAATCGCGAGGAGGTGGGGGACGTCCGTGCGGGCGTGCGCGATAAACTCGGCGTCGTCCTTGGTGAGCTCGTCCTCGTCGCACCAGTCTGCAATCTGGATGTTCCCGCCATGCGCCCAGACGGAAACGTCCAGCCGCCCGCGAGCGGTGCACGGTGCGCACGCCTTCATCTCCCACGGACCCTCGGTCGCCCTGTCCACCCGGCGCTGGATCTGGTCGAGTTCGTCCCCGTCGCCGCCGGCCATGCTGATGAGGTGTTCGTCGTAGCTGCTCATGATTCCTTCCGGTGTTTGCCGGTGCCGGGGATGGTCTGCCCGACACGGACGAGCGCCCATGCCTGGTGTTCGCGGATCCGGGTCTCGGCTGACTGTTCGGCGGCGTGCTTCGGGTAGCGTGCGTGGTTGCTCATCGTGTCCTGCTTTCGAGTCGGGCGATTAGGTTGTTGTTGTCTTTGACGATGGCTTCGAGGTTGTCGGCGATGCGTTGTAGTTCGGCGACGATGGGTCCGTGTGGTTCGGCGACTATCTGCGCGGTCAACATTTCGTGTGCGAGTGAAGCCGCCCGAACAACTGCGGCGGCTGAATCGTGGTCGATCATGCCTTCGCCGATTTGCTTAGCCCGCAGGTGGGGCAGTAGATGGTTGTCGCATCGAACTTCTGGAAGGAATGCCCGTACCAAGACGTGCATGTCTGCGGCGCCGCGTTGTTGGAGAGCCGGGCCTGAAAGTCTGACGGGCCGAACAATGACGGCCACCACCAGTAGCTGCCGCTCATGCTCCGTACCGGCTTTCGAGTCGGGCTTCTTCGCGTTGCATTTCGGCGTAGTCTTCGGCTTCGTCCTGGGCGCGTGCGGCGAGGCACGTTTCGCACTCGTCGCAGTCGCCGTCCCCGCAATCCTCAACATCCTCGGGCGGCAACATGTTCTCGAAGTGGCGCTGGGCAGACTCGAAACCGGGGATGCTCATGACCACTCACCGCGGTTCCATGCGTCCGCGGCCTCAGCGGCCAGGCGCTCGTCATCGAGGGCCTCCAGTGCGGCCAAGTTCCGGTCATGCCGGATCGCCCGGGGGATCAGGACAATCGCGCCGACGATGATGAAGGCGAAAACGAGGACATGGAAACCGTTCATGATTCGCTCCCTACTGCGGCCCACACGTCAATGCGGGCACCTTTGCGGGATTTGAAAGTGGACGGCTTACGTCCATGCGAGGTGATGTAGCCGCGGCTCAACGCCAGACCGAACGCGAGGCCTGACCAGTTAGCGTGTGCCGGCGGGCGCATCTCACGGCGCAGATCGTCGGCGTCCACGGTCCCGCGCTCATTCGCTATCGAGTGGATGACGGCCACCGCATCCGCAAGCCACAACTCGCGGGACTCTTCCAGCACCGCGGCCCTGGTCACGCGGACATCACCGCGTACAGGCGGCCGAGCGTGTGGGCGTCGGCGGTGTCCAGCGACTCGTTGACGCGCGCCGTCCGGGCCTCGCGCTGCATCTGGTCGTAGATCGGTGTTTCGCTCATGCTGTCCTCTTCCTTATCGCGTAGGCGGCGATGTCGTCTTTGATCCGCATCTCGCGGGCCAACTCCATGGCGATGGTCAGCTCATCCGCCGCGAGCTTCAGGTTGCCCCGGAGACTCTTCGGGTGGGGCTTGCCGCGGGGGATCGGATGGGTTGCAAGGTGGCGCCGGGTAGCGCGGTGCGTCGGGTCGCTCATGCGGCGGCCTGCAGGAGGGCCGCGGTGATGTCATCGACACGGTCAAGGTTCGGGTTGTCTATCAGCCACTGGTCAAACGCTGTATCGCCAAGCCATACGCTGGATCGATAGCCATTGCGGCTTACGGCCGACGCAACCGCAACGTATGTTCGACCCAACGCAAGCGCCTTGCTGAGGATCGTCCGAGTCGGGTCAGATAGCACCTCATGGTCGAACTCGGTGTACTCCTCCGCGTTGCGCGTTGCGGTTTCTAGGGTTAGGGCCTGCGCGGACCTGTTCCATGCGGACGATTTTTGCCCGGACTGAGATTCGTACTGCTTAGCGTTAGAGCTCCGACACTTCCGGCATGAGCCATTACGGCCATTGGTGTTATCGCCACGCAGGGAAAACCATTCGCCGGGGAGCAGCAGCCCGCACTGGTTGCAGGTCTTAGCTATGAGCGTCCGGCCAGAGGGTGCCATGGGGTCTCTAAGACCGAACTGTCCAACCTTTACGCCCAAGTGATGTCGCCGTTGAGCAATCGAAGCAACGGCGCGGCCGGGGAGAATCTTGCAGAGATCTTTGCTCGTCATGGTTGACGTGCGGATAATTTCGTCCTCGTCAGCCGTCCACGCAAAGTTTTTCCTCACCCAGCCGGATCGAATTTTGTGGCGCATCTGGCCAATAGCGCTTCCCGTACGGCTTAGACGGTCGCCAACCTCACGTGCGGGCCGGTCCATGGTGGATGCGACATGCTCCACCTCCTCGTCGGTCCACGGGCGCCGGTTCACGCCGCCACCGCCAGACGGCGCGCAGCAGCTGCCGCGTTGATCTCGTCCTGGACGTTCCGGATGGCCAACTCGCCGGTTTCGTCCCAGTGCTGCAAGACGTAGGCGTAAGGGTCGATCACGTCCTTGGCGTCGTCTCGCTTTTCGATGCGGCGAGCGGTGTACCGAGCCTGCGAGAACGTGATCTGTACGCCCTCATCTGCGGCAACTTGCATGACGAGTGAAAGGTAATTGGGCACGACAAAGGCCCCTATCTCTCCAGAAAGTACCTAGAGGTAAGTGATGGGTACTGCGGTGGGGGGTGTGCCCTGAGACGGGCGAGGTGGTGCGGGTGCCGGCGGTTACGCTGCGGCGGGTGGTGCCTTAGGCGGAGATGCTTTCTTTGAACTGCTGACGAGCGTTGCGGATCTTGCGTTTCGCCGGCGTGGGGCTCATTAGCTCTTCGATGTCGCGGATATTCTGCGGCGTGAATCGGTAGCTGCGGCCTTCGCGGAGGTGAGGCCATGCGTTTTCTCGGCACTTCTTCCAGACGGTCTCGGTGGTGAATCGAAACTTGTCAGCGACTTCAGGGACTGTGTAGAGCTTGTCCAACGGATACCCTCCTTTCTGGGTCTAAGTTGTGTGTACTTGTGTGCGGAGCAAGCTAAACACAAGTAGACCCAACTTACAAGCAGGTAATTACACCGGTGTCGTTCGGGGAGAAGGCAAGTACCGCGCCAGCACTGGGAAGTAGAGGGAATTATTGGGGCAGAAAAACCCATTTCCGCATACGATGGAACACGTGCAGACACAAGTAGACGCAACTCGGAAACAGATAACCTTGCTGGCTAAGAGGCAGCGCGGGGCGAAAACCCGTGAAGAGTTCTTCAATGGCTTCGAAGGCATCTCGTTCAACACTTATGCGAATTTCGAATCAGGAGTTGCCTGGCCGCGGCACAAGACCCTTAGCCAGTTGGAGCATCTGCTCGGCTGGAAGGAGGGGATCATCGAGGAAATCGAGGCACTTGAGGTTGATCCCGCGACCCTGACACTCGCTCACATGCACGGTGACGAGTCCTTGGCGACTCCGGCCACGTCGCTTTCTGAATATCCATCCACCGCGCTGCTTGCCGAGTTGGCCCGTCGCGAGGCTGAGCGTGCGCGGGGCAACATGCGCCTGGCGGCATCCGAGGGTGGAGAGGACGGAATTGGGCCGGAGGACAGCCCTCAAGACTGAGGCGGCGCATTCTGTCGGCGCCGGCTCGTAGAGTGTTTGCGCATGAGGGTCGAACGTTGGATAGACAGACTGGGGGTCACTGTGGTGGAGCGTCCGTGCCCGCATGGATGGTGGGGCTTCTATGACCCCGACAGGCACGAGGTGACACTCCGCCCGCATCTGGGGCCAGTGCAGCGCCGATCGACGTTGGCTCACGAGCTGGGGCACGCTTTCTACCGGCACGTTGGGACGACCCCAAAGCAGGAGCGCCAGGCTTCGGACTGGGCTGCGCGGGTGCTGATCACGCCGGGTGAGTTTGAGTCTGCAACCCGGATATTTGATGCCGTGGCCGCTGTTGCGAATGAGCTGAACGTGCTGCCCCGGGACGTCCGCCACTACGCGAAGTTACGGCAGGAAAGTCGTGCTGACGCCGTCAGCAGTCGGGCATAAGAGGCATGAATCCAACCCAAGAAAACACAACTTGGAGGGTATGGAAAACCCCGGAAATCCGCGAGTTTCCAGGGTTGCCTAGGGGGGTTCAATTCCCCCCATCTCCACCATCGGAGTGCCGGAGACGGTGCTCCACCCCGTAAAGTTCCACCCAAAAGGCCGGAAGCGTCAGCTTCCGGCCTTTTGCTTTGCCTGTACAGCCCGGCTGGCGGGCCGTGCTCAGCGCTTCTTGATGTGGGCGACCGGGTCCGCGTGCGTCTCAGCGACGTTCTTGGTCTTCTTCTCGGCCCGTTTTTCCTTGATGGTTTTCACGGCCTTCTTGGCCGTGCTCCGGTGCGGCGTTTTGTCAGGCATGTGGGCGCTCCCTCACAGCGGGGGCCGGGATAGCCCCTGTGGTACTAAGTTACGCCTCGGGCACCGCAACGTCCACGATGCCGACAAACCGGCTGCCCACACCCTCGTACTCGCTGCGGACCAGCCCGGCGGCCAAGCCGGGGATCTCGTAGGGCGCGTGGTGGGCGCAGCACACGTAGGTGAACTCCGGCCACCACTTCTTCGGCCGGGCCGCCTCGGAGAACCCGCAGACTGCGCACGTCAGCTGGACCCAGATGGGGCGCTTGCCGGTGCGGTTGGCCTTGGACTGCACAAGCCATGCCGGCGGGTTGTCCAGGAGGTCGCCGAGCTCGGCGTCGCTCAGCCGGGGCGGGATACCGTGACGGTGGGCCATTTCCAGCGGAATGTCGAGGATCTGGGCTGCAACACGACGGGTAATCATCCTTCAACGATACGGGATGGGAACGTCCCCGAACCGCCGTCAGGACGCCCGGGTAAGGTTCGTCACAGCCCCGTGAGGGCCGTTCCGAGCGCTGCCGCCGCCAAGCCGGCGAGCAGGTTCGCGGCAAGGTTGAGGGCGGCGGCGCGGTAGCGCTTCTCGCTGACCAGCCGCACCGTCGCTGTGGTCCAGGAACTGAAGGTGGTGAGGCCGCCGGCGAGCCCGGCAGTGAGGCCGGTCTGCCACTCGGTCCCAAGGCCCAGCTGCCCCGTGATCCCCAGGGCGGCGCCGATGATGAAGGAGCCGGACACGTTGACGGTGAGGGTCGCCCAGGGCCAGTGCGGATGGCGTCCTGGGTGGTGCGCAAACCAGGAGTCGACGGCGAAACGCAGCAGGGCGCCGGCGACACCGAACACTCCCACCAGCACGGCGGTGATCATGCGCTTCCACCGCCCAGATCGGCCAGGGCCTTGCCGGTTTTCCAGCCGGCGGCCGCGGCGCCGAGGCCCAGGACCAGCGACAGGGCCAGGTAAGCCGTCCAGCTGGCATGTAAACCGCCACGGAACTGCTGGCCGATGGCGAACACCACGGCCGAAAAGGTGGTGAAGGACCCCAGCAGTCCGGGCCCGAGTCCGGCCCGCAGCCAGAACGCTGTTTTCGGCCGTGCGATCCAGACCGTGGTGAGCGCCGCCAAAACAAAGCTGCCGACGACGTTGATCACCAGGGTGGTCCAGGGGATGGTGCCGGCTGTCTCGGGGAACAGCAGACCGGCACCGTAACGCAGTTCCGTTCCGATCAGGCCGCCGGCGGCGACGGCCGCCCACGCACGCCAGCCCTTAGTTTCGCTCAAGGCTGCAGCCGGGATGGCCGGACTCGCTGTGGACCCAGAGGGCGGAGGCGACTTCCTCGGCGAGGTCGAATTCGTGCCGGGCCGCACCGGATCCGATACGCACCACCAGGGCGCCGCCGAACGGCTTGCGGCCGAGGACCTCGACCTCGGCGTCCAGATCGATCTCCTCGGCCGAGAGGTAACGCAGCAGCTCGGGGTTGTCGTCGCTGATCCGCGTGATCCGGCCGGTGTGCCCGTCATCGAGTTCGCTCAGCCGGTGGGCCGCGGGCACCTGGACGGAGCCGTCCGCCGCCGGGATCGGATCGCCATGCGGGTCCCGTACCGGGTTCCCGAGCTTGGCGGCCATCCGCTCGATGAATGTCTCAGAGACGGCGTGTTCCAGGAGCTCGGCCTCGTCGTGGACCTCGTCCCAGCGGTAGCCGAGCTCCCGGACCAGGAACGTTTCAATGAGCCGGTGCCGCCGGACCATGGACAGCGCCAGCCGGACGCCGTCGGCCGTCAACGTGATGGCGCTGTAGGGCTGGTGGTCCACGAGGCCCTGGTCCTTGAGCTTGCGGACCATCTCGGAGACCGAGGAGTTGGCCACGCCGAGTCGTTGGGCCAGCTGGGTGGAGGTAATGGGCTTGTCCTGCCACTCCGTAAAGGAGTAGATGACCTTGACGTAGTCCTCGATCGAGGAGGAGGGCAGGCTGGTCTTCACAGTTTCCAGCCTACCGTCAGGCGGCGGCGGGATTGAATCCGATGCTCAACAGCACAACGGCCGGGATCAGCGTGACCGCACGGCGGATCATCAGCGGGATCCGGATCTTGAGCAGCCCCTGCATGATGGATCCACCGGCATAGCAGCCCACGGACGTTGAGGCCAGGCCGGAGGCAAGCAGCCCGACGGCGAAGATGACGCCGATGACCGGGCCAAGATTGGTGGTAATTGCGGCATGGGCGCCTTCGATGGTGTCCGTTCCCTCCACACCGCCCAGGGTCGATGCGGCCAGCAGCAGCATGCCGATGTTCACGATGCCGGCGACGGCAAGGGCCGCCCCGACGTCCCAGCGGGTTGCCCTTACGAGGCGGGCGAGGGCCTGCGCGGAGATCGGGAGAGTTGGGTCCGGACGGTGTCTGTCCCTGGACAGGGCAGAGTGGACGTAGATGGCGTGAGGCATCACCGTGGCGCCGAGCATGCTGGCGGCCAGCAACACGGTGTCCGGACCCTGGAAGCCCGGTATCAGTCCCGCGGCGACACCCGCAGGGTCGGGCGGACTGACAAAGAGGCCCGCCAGGAATCCGATCGTTATGATGCCGAGCAGGAACATGATGATGAACTCGAAAGGCCGCTGCCTGTTCCGGGCCTGCACGGCGAGCAGGGCCATGGAGACCCCGCCGACGATCACGGCACCGAGGGGCAGGGGCAGCCCGAAAAGCAGGTCGAGCGCGATCGCACCACCCACCACCTCGGCAAGGTCGGTGGCGGCGGCCACGAACTCGGCCTGGACCCAGAACGCACGGCGCCAGAACGGCTTGAGCCGCTCGCCGAGGAGCTCGGGAAGACTCTTCCCGGTGACGATCCCGAGCTTGGCGGACTGGTATTGCACCAGTACAGCCATGAGGTTGGCCGCCACCAGGACCCAGACCAAGAGGTAGCCGTACCGGGCGCCGGCCGTGAGGTTTGCCCCAACGTTGCCGGGGTCCACGTAGGCGATCGCGGCGACGAACGCCGGGCCCAGCAGGCCGATCATGGCCCGGCGGCCACCCGGTTTCCGCCGGACGGGTGCTTCCGGCGCCGTAGATTCTTTTCCTGATACTTCCAGTACGGCGGGCTCCCTGGGTAGGTGCGTCGACAACGACGCGGCCGGTTGCGGAAATGGGCGGCGGCACCGGAATTTGCTAACGCCTACAAATAGTTATCGGTTACACCGAAAATACTAGGGGCAGGGTTGCCTGTCCGGGGCCATGCCGGCGTTTCTGACGTGCCGCCCCGCCGGAGTCAGGCCCCGACGGCCCGCCGGAGTCGTGCCGCCCCGCCGGAGTCAGGCCCCGACGGCCCGCCGGAGTCAGGCCCCCGCCGGAGTCAGGCCCGGACGGCCCGCCAGCTCTGCGTCAGGTAAGGGAGCGGGAGGACCTCTCCGGGGTGGTGGCCGAGGTGCTCGTGCAGGTACCAGTCGAGGTTGCCCAGGACCTTGGCCCGGGTCGCCTCATTGGCCGCCAGATAGTAGCTGCGGGACTTCGTCAGCTCCATGATGTCAGCGGTGCACACCGGATCTTCCCAGCGGGTGAGGTGGCTCTGAAGCCCCGTGAATTCCGGGCCGAGGGGCGGTCTGAAATCGGGCTTGTGGACATCGCCGGCATGCATGATGCGCGAGAGGCGGTGCACCCAGGGAACGGAGGTGTCCAGCTGGTTCCAGATCAGCCCCAGCACACCGTGGGGGCGGAGGATCCGTGCGATCTCCGTGCTGGCCACGAGCGGATCGCACCAGTGCCAGGCCTGGGCGACGGTCACGACGTCGAACGCCCCGGCGGGCAGCCCGGTGTGCTCGGCGGTCCCTACGACGGCGGTGACGCCCGGAAGCGTCCGGCGCAGCTGGTCCAGCATGTCGGCGGAAGGGTCCACCGCGACCGTGTGCAGGCCGCGCCCGACCAGCAGTGCCGTGAACTTACCGGTTCCGGCGCCGAGGTCCGCGGTGTCCCCCGCGCCCGCGGGGATCAGCCAGTCAGCCGAGTCGGCAGGGTACCCGGGGCGGACGCGTTCGTAGTGTTCCCCGCCGTCCTGGAAGCTCTGCCCCAGCTCCTGGCGGCGTTCCTGATGCAGCTTGGGTCCGCCGCGTGTCACGTGCGATCTCCTTCGGCAGGTCCGGGTTGGTACCTTTCGAATTTACCGCACGCGGCAGGGCCGTCGCCCCCACCGGACCTCACCGGGACCCCTCCGTGACACCCGGGGGAGCCCCACCGGGACCTCACCGGGACCTCACCGGGGACGTCAGTGCTGGGTGCAGGGCGCCGCGCCGGCGGTGCCGGGCGTGTTGGGGGCCCAATGCGGGTAGGTGCGGGTGTCGTTGGACGGCACCCAGCGTCCGGCATCCACGACGTAGTCCCAGCCGAGGCCGGTGCGGCGCAGCTCCTGGAGGGCGGCCAGCAGCCGCTGGGCGTCTTCCAGCCGGGATCCCAGGCCGAAACTGGCCCGCAGGGAGCCCGAGGGCAGCCCGAGCCGCCGGAGCAGGGGGTGCGCGCAGAAGCGGCCGTCCCGCAGCCCGATGCCGTGTTCGGCCGACAGGTACGCCGCCACGAGGCCCGCGTCGTAGCCTTCCACCGAAAAGTTGACGACGCCGATTGTGCCGGTACCCGCGGCGTTGACAGGCCCGGCGCCTGCCGGAGAGTCGAAGGATGCACTGTCCGGGAAGATCTGGTGGACCGTCACGCCGTCGATCCGGGCGAGGCCCTCGACGAGGAAGGACCGGATCGCGTTTTCGTGCGCGTGCCACTGGTCCACGTCCAGGTCCGCGATCACCTGGGTGGCCCGGGCCAGGGCAGCGGCGCCGAGGACGTTGGGGGAGCCGCCTTCATGCCGGGCGGGGCCGGTGGTCCAGCTGACACTGTCAATCCGGGCGTCCTGCACGGCCCCGCCGCCGGCCAGGTGCGGGGTACCGGCGTCGAGCCAGTCGGGGCGGCCGACCAAAACCCCGGCGCCGAACGGTGCGTAGAGCTTGTGCCCGGAGAAGGCGAGGTAGTCGACGTCGTCCGCGGCGATGTCGATCCGCCGGTGCGGCGCCAGCTGGGCGGCGTCGACGACGATCCGGGCGCCGTAGTCGTGGGCCAGGGCGGCCAGGGCCCGGATCGGCAGGATCTCGCCGGTGACATTGGAGGCGCCGGTCACGGCGAGCAGGCTGACGCCGCCGTGGGCGAGCTCCGCACGGAGCAGTTCCAGGGTGGCGGCGAGCGTGGGGGCGGCGATGACGCTGCGGTGCGGGACGCGCTGCCACGGCAGCAGGTTGGCGTGGTGCTCGATGTCGAGGTAGAGCACCTCGCCGGTGGGCACGCCGCCGGCGGCGGGCAGGCAGCCGGCCAGCAGGTTCAGGGAATCGGTGGTGTTCCGGGTGAAGATCACCGCGTCGTCCGGCCGGCCGCCCACAAACTCCCGGACAATCGTGCGGGCGTTCTCGTAGACCGAAGTGCTGATCTGCGAGGCGTAGCCGGCGCCGCGGTGGACGCTGGCGTAGAACGGCAGGATCTCATTGAGGTAGGCCGAGACGACGGACAGGGCAGGGGCCGAGGCGCCGTAGTCCAGGTTGGCGTAGCGGACGTGGCCGCCCTGGATCAGCGGTGCCTGGATCTCGGCGCCGGTCACCGCGGCCAGCGGGCGGCGGGCCACGGCGAACCGCGCGTCGGGACGGGCCTGGCTGGCGCCGGCTTGGAATTCAGGAGTGGCGGGAATGGTGGCAGTCGTCATGGGACCTCGCTCGAAAAGGACCCCACGCACCGGGGATCCGCGCTTGCCGGGTCCGGACCGGACCGGCCAGGTCGTCACCCGGGGCACCCCGCCGCGAATGGAGGGTTGCCGGCCAGCAAACCGGGGTTTCGCGCTGGCACTCGTGA
Organism: Pseudarthrobacter linnaei; assembly: GCF_055412825.1. Lineage (NCBI taxonomy): Bacteria > Bacillati > Actinomycetota > Actinomycetes > Micrococcales > Micrococcaceae > Pseudarthrobacter > Pseudarthrobacter linnaei. The sequence continues at coordinate 62,284 of NZ_JBVAYX010000010.1, read as the reverse complement.
CCTGCATCGAGCGTAGGTCACGCCCGCTGCTGCAGAAAAGACGGGGCAGGAATGTGAAGCGCTTTGTTACGGGACTTCTCTAGAGCAGGTCGTCCAGGCCCGGGTTGAGGCGCTTGAGGACCTCCGAGTGCAGGATGGAGTTGGTGGCCAGGGCGTTGCCGCCGAAGGGGCCGTCCTCGCCTTCGAGGGAGGTGAAGCGCCCGCCGGCCTCCGTGACAATCGGGACCAGCGCGGCCATGTCGTAGAGATTCAGTTCGGGCTCGCAGGCGATGTCGACGGCACCTTCGGCCACGAGGCAGTAGGACCAGAAGTCCCCGTACGCACGGGTGCGCCAGACCTCTTCGGTGAGGCCAAGGAACTCGTCGAGGTTGCCGCGCTGCTTCCAGCCGCCCAGGCTGGAATAGGACAAGGACGCGTCCGAGAGTTCGGAGACGTTGGAGACTTTCAGCCGGGTCGCGGCCGCCAGCGAACGGCCCATGTAGGCTCCGGCGCCCTTGGCGGCCCACCAGCGCTTGCCCAGCGCCGGGGCGCTGACCACGCCGACGACAGGTTCGCCCTCGTCGACGAGGGCGATCAGCGTCGCCCAGACGGGGACGCCGCGGACGAAATTCTTGGTCCCGTCAATCGGGTCGATGATCCAGCGGCGGGAGCCGTGGCCGGAACTGCCGAACTCCTCGCCGAGGACGGCATCGCGGGGACGGGAGCGGGAGAGCTGGCCGCGGATGGCTTCCTCCACCGACTTGTCGGCATCCGTCACCGGCGTCAGGTCCGGCTTCGTCTCAACCCGAAGGTCAAGCGCCTTGAAGCGGCTCATGGTCTGGGAATCTACGGAATCTGCCAGTACATGGGCAAGGCGCAGGTCATCGTTGTAGCTCGAAGCGGGTTGACTCATGGTTCCAAACTACCGCCAAAGCGGGCGGCGGGGCGGGAGGCCACGTGGCTGCGCCGCGGGATGCCGCGGGATACGGCCCGCCGCGCGCTGGCTGACGGCCCGGCCCGCCGCAGTGCCGGGCTACGAGACGGTCCCCAGTTCCTTGACGTCCTGTGCTTCCATCCGCGGGTCGGTCCCCAGCAGGCGGCGGAGTGAGGCGAGCCGGGCGGGCCCGGATTCGCCGGCCCGGCCGGCGGCCACCCAGGCGTCCACCCCGCAGTTGACGGCGCTGGAATCGTGCTTGCAGCCCCGCTCACAGTCGTCGGTGCCGGGCTCGAGGTCGGGGAAGGACCGCAGGATCCGGTCGGGATCCACATGGGCCAGGCCGAAGGAACGGATGCCGGGGGTGTCGATGATCCAGCTGCCCGGAGGCGCATCGTTGACCTTGAGGGCCAGGGCGGAGGAGGAGGTGTGGCGGCCGCGCCCGGTCACGGCGTTCACGCCGCCGGTGGCGCGCTCGGCGCCGGTCAGGGCGTTGACCATGGTGGACTTGCCGACGCCGGAGTGGCCCAGCATGACGGTGACCTTCCCGTCGAGGTGGGCGCGCAACTGGGAGACGGCGTCCTTGTCCAGCCGGGCGGAGAGCCCGTCATCCGAGCGGGCATCGATGCCGGAGGCGGCGGAGTCCGCCGTCTTGGAGATGATCACCGGAAAGGCAAGGTGCTGGTAGTTGGAGAGGAGTTCCGCCGGATCCTTGACGTCGGCCTTGGTGACGAGCAGCAGCGGCTCGATGCCGGCGTCATACGCAGCCACGAGGGCGCGGTCGATGAACCCGGTCCGGGGCTCCGGATTGGCGGCCGCCACCACGATCACCAGGGTGTCGGCGTTGGCGACCACAGCACGCTCGATCGGGTCCGTGTCGTCCGCGCTGCGCCGAAGCAGCGTCTTGCGGTCCTGGATCTTGACCAGCCGCGCCAGGGTGTCGGGTTCGCCGCTGACGTCCCCGACGAGGGAGACGAAGTCGCCGGCGACGACGGGGTTGCGGCGCAGTTCCCGGGCCCGGGCGGCAATAATCTTGCGTTCCTCGGGGGTGCCCTCGGCGACGACGGCGGTGTAGCGTCCGCGGTCAACGGTGACGATCCGCCCGGTGACGGCGTCGTCGTAGGCGGGCCGGTCCTTGGTGCGGGGCCGCGTGCCCTTCTTGTTGGGGCGGATCCGGACGTCGGATTCGTCCCAGGAGTCAGTGCTGCGTGCCACCGGAGGTGCCCTTCGTTGCGGCGGCTGAGTCTGCGGGGGCTGCGCTGCCGGCGGCGCCCTGGGCGAGCATGGACTTCCAGAGCTGAGGGAAGGTGGGCATGGTCTTGGCGGTGGTTGCAATGTCCTCGACCTCGATGCCGGGAACGGCGAGGCCCAGGATGGCGCCGGCCGTGGCCATGCGGTGGTCGGCGTAGCTGCGGACGACGCCGCCGTGCAGCGGGGCGGGCCGGATGATGAGGCCGTCGGAGGTCTCCTCGGCGTCGCCGCCCAGGCGGTTAATCTCGGCGACGAGGGCGGCCAGCCGGTCTGTTTCGTGCCCGCGGAGGTGGGCGATGCCGCTCAGCCGCGAGGGGCCGCTGGCCAGGGCGCAGAGCGCGGCGACGGTGGGGGCAAGCTCGCTGGTCTCGGCGAAGTCCGAACCCTTGATCTCCGGGCCGCCGGTGACGGTCAGGGTGCCGTCCGTGAGCGTCACCGTGGCCCCCATCGTCGTGAGGATGCTGCGCCACAAATCGCCGACCTGCGTCGTCTCGGCCGGCCAGTTGGGGATGCGGACGGTGCCGCGGGTGGCCAGGGCAGCCGCGAGGAAGGGGCCTGCGTTGGAGAGGTCCTTTTCGATCCTGAGGTCAAAGGCGCGGATCGGGCCGGGGGAGACAATCCAGTGGTTCGGGCGGGAGTCATCCACGGCCACCCCGGCTCCGCGGAGCACGGCGACCGTCATGTTGATGTGGTCCAGGCTGGGGACGGGCTTCCCGGCGTGGTCCCTGCTCTGATGTTCGAGGTGCAGTCCCTCGGTGAAGCGGGCTCCCGCCAGGAGCAGCGCGGAGACAAACTGCGAGGAAGCGCTGGCGTCAATGACGAGGTGGCCGCCCCGCACTTCGCCGGTGCCGTCGACGGCGAACGGCAGCGAGGACGCGGGGCCGCCGTCGGGCGCGGTGACGGCGACGCCCAGCCCCGTCAGCGCCTCGATGATCGGCCCCATCGGGCGCGTGCGCGCGTGCGGGTCGCCGTCGAACAGTGTCACTCCCCGGCGCAGGGCCGCGACGGGCGGGACGAACCGCATCACCGTCCCGGCCAGTCCGCAGTCGATACCGGTCCGGGCCCCGGCGGCGTCCAGGCTGACGGGTGTGATGGCCAGATCGGGACCGAAATCGCCGTCCCCCGGAAGCTCCGTGATGGTGGCCCCGAGCTGCCTCAGTGCCTCGATCATGAGCGCTGAGTCCCGGGAATGCAGCGGGCCGCGCAACCGCGAGGGTCCGTCGGCGAGCGCGGCCAGCACGAGGTACCGGTTGGTGAGGGACTTGGATCCCGGGACGGTGACCGTTGCGTCGAGCGGCTGTCCGGCGAACGGCGCCCGCCAGGGCGGAGCGCCTGCGGCGGGAACAGCGTGGGCAGCTGCGGTGGGGGTGGCGCCTGTCATTGCTGTCTTAAGCCCCGCCGGTGTGGTCTACGGCTTTGCGTACGGCTTTGTCGGCCTTCTTCAGCTGCTTGCCGGTGGTCTTCTTGACGTCGGCGGCGAGGTGGCCGGTGGACTTCTTCACGTCCGCGGCAAGGTGCTCGGCGCGCCAGGCCAGGCTCGGCCGGCCGTTAGTGTCGACGGCAGCCAGCAGCACGCCGCCGGTCAGCGAGACGTTCTTGAGCAGCTGCTTGCGGCGGGCATCGCGGCCCTCCTTGGAGGTGATGTCGGCGCTGCGCCATTCAACGTAGGCGTTGAGTGCGGAGATGACGGCTAGGACAGTTGCGGCGAGGCGTGCCGACTTGCCGAGCGCGAAGAGCACGCCCGCGCCGACCTGGGTGCCGCCGATAACGCGGGCGAGGACCTTTTCGTTGGTCTGGAACGGCAGGGAATCAGCCGCGCGGCGCAGCAGGGGTGACAGCTGCGTGGCTGTGTCATCCGCGTTCTTGAGCTTGTCCATGCCTGCGAGGACGAAACTGGAGGCGAGCATGGGGCGGGCGAGAAAGCGAACAAACGACATGAATTTCCTCCTGGATGGACGAACCGCGGAATTAATGCGGGAGAACCGGTTCTAGTCTTGCACTTTTGCGGAATATTTGCCTGCCGGGCGGGGTTGTGCATGAAAGGTCCCGGCCGCCGGTTTGCGGCCGGACGAGGAGCCGATAACGGGCCGATGACGAGCAGGGAGGCGGACATTTGATTCTGGTGAAGGACGCGCAACTGGAGGCGGAACCTGCGGAATTGTGGCCCATGGCCCGGCAGGATCGAAGAAGTCCGGCAATTCCGGCAGTTCCGGGCGCCCGCCGCAAGGTGACAGTAGACTGGGACGCAATGAGCACCATGGATCCGGCCGTTGCGGCCATGCACGAGGTCACCGGAAACGGCGCCACGCCCGCGAAGTCACCTGTATCCGGCCCCGCCGGTGCACTCCCCGAATCTGCCCCGGAGGCTGGAGCGGTACCGCCGGCCAGCGCTGCCGCGGCAACGGATGCCGCAGCGACAGACGCCGTGCGGGACGCTGCCGCCCGGGAGACGATCGTGGACGGGCAGGCCCTGGACGTGGCCACGGAAACCGCGGAGGAACGCCGCGTTCGGTTCGAGCGCGACGCCATGCAGTACGTGGACCAGCTGTACTCCGCAGCCATGCGGATGGCCCGGAATCCCGCTGATGCCGAGGATCTGGTCCAGGAGGCGTACACGAAGGCGTTTTCCGCGTTCCACCAGTACAAGCCCGGCACGAACCTGAAGGCCTGGCTGTACCGCATCCTGACGAACACGTACATCAACCTCTACCGCAAGCGGCAACGCGAGCCGCTGCAGTCGAACTCGGACACCATTGAGGACTGGCAGCTCGCCCGGGCCGAGTCCCACACTTCGTCCGGGCTCCGCTCGGCGGAGGCGGAGGCGCTGGACCACCTGCCGGACTCGGACGTGAAGCGCGCCCTGCAGGCCATCCCGGAGGAGTTTCGGCTGGCGGTTTACTTCGCCGATGTCGAGGGCTTCGCCTACAAGGAAATTTCAGACATTATGAATACCCCGATCGGTACCGTGATGTCCCGCCTGCACCGGGGACGGAAGATGCTGCGGGACATGCTTGCCGACTACGCCGCCGAGCGGGGATTCAAGGGCGCCGCTGCCACTGCGGCGGCCGGAAGCAACAAACAGGAGAACAGGAAATGAGCGACTGCCAGGGACTGGGCGATTGCGACGACGCCCGGATGCAACGTATCTACGAGTATCTGGATGGTGCCCTCACCCACGATGACATCGCCGAGATCAAGGATCACCTGGACGGGTGCCCGGAGTGCTTTGAGCAGTACGACCTCGAATGTGTCATCCGCGTCATGGTGAAGCGTTCCTGCACCGAGGCTGCCCCGGAGAACCTCAAAAACTCGATCCTGGACCGGATTCACAACAGCAACCCGGTCCAAGCCTGACCCTGCGGGGACATCCCGGCGTTCCGCCCGCCAAAACGAATGACCCCGGAAACCGTGAGGTTTCCGGGGTCATTCGGTTAAAGCTGTCATTCCAAGCTTTGCTTAGGCGTTGGGGCGCTTGCCGTGGTTCGCGCCGCCACGCTTACGGTCACGACGTTTACGTGCACGCTTGCTCATAGCTGGCCTCCTTAATTTTTGGTACTCAAAAGAGCTGCCCTCAAGTCTCCCACATCAGGGCACCCGCCGCGAACCGGCGGGGGCGGGGGGCGCCACAGGGGGAGCATAGAGCGGCCGAATCAGTCCAGGGAGTTGCGAATGGAGATCCGGGCCTGGTCCAGCACCGTCTTGACCGTCTCCAGCGTCACGGGCGTGATCGGATGCCGGCCGCCGTGCCGGCGCAGTTCCACGCGGATGTCATCGCGGAAGCCCTGCACCAGCATCTCCGCCTCACGCAGCCGGCTGTCGCCCTCCTGTGAGTAGCGCTGGCCTGCCAGCGCGGCGACCGTCGATCCGGCCGCACGGGCCGAGGAACGCGCTGCCTCGGCCGTGGCGGCCAGATCCGCCCGCAGCCCGCGCATGTTGACCTTTATGTCCTGCCGCAGGTTGTCCGCGAGCCGCCGGATCGAGGCGGAGATGTCGTTCTCCACGCCGGCGAGTTCGTCCCGCCGGCTGTTCAGCTCCGCAAGCCCCTCCGGGGTGATGCTGTAATACGTCCGGCGTCCCTCGGTGTGGGTGGCCACGAGCCCCTCCTCCTCGAGCTTGCCAAGTCGCGGATAGATGGTGCCGGCGCTGGGGGAGTAGGTGCCGCCGAAGCGTTCGCTGAGCGCCTTGATGAGTTCGTAGCCGTGCTTCGGACCCGACTCCAGCAGCGCGAGCAGATAGAGACGCAGCGCCCCGTGGGCAAAGACCGGCGCCATCAGGGACCCTTCGTGGGATCCGAGCCCGGCCGCCCGTGGAAGATCGACGTCTTCCCCGAAACGGAGTTGGTGCGGACCAGCATGAGCTGGGAGTCGGGGCCGGCAATGGTCTGCACGCTACCGCTGGGCTGGTTGTACCTCTGGTCGTTAATCACGATGGCCCCGCTGGCGGACTTGGCAATGATGTCCACGCCGACGTCGTGCGGGAGGCGGATGGTGACATCACCCGAGACCGAATTTGCCCCGAAGTCCTCGGTGAAGCCGTGCAGGTCAAAGCTCAGGTCCCCGCTGACGGTGTTGGCACGGATGTGGCTGAAATCGCCGGACGCCGTGACCTCCCCGGATACGCTCTTGGCCGTCAGCACGCCGTGGTGGTTGCGGGCGATCACCTCGCCGCTCACGGTGCTGACCGACAGGTCCCCGGAGGTACCGTCTGCCAGGACGGAACCGGACACCGTGTTCAGCCGGGTTCGCCCGCTGATCCCGGAGACCATGCCGTCGCCGCTGACGGTGCCGGCCTCGACCTCGACGCCGGCGGGCAGGGCGATGCTGATGACCACCGAGTTACTGCTGCTGTTGTTGACGGTGCCCATGAGGTTCTTGAACCAGCCCTGCGGCCCGTGCAACTGGTGCCTGACCTCCAGGCGGCCGTCGACGAGGCTGATCGCCAGCGGATCCCCGTGCACGTCGGACACTTCAATCCGGGTGACGGCCTCATCGTGCCTGACGATGTCGAACCGGCCCCGGACGATGCCAAGTTTAAGCGAGCTGACGCCGTCGACGTCGATGGTCTGCGGACCGGTGACGGTCCAGTAGTTCTCTGCCATGGTTCCTCCGAACGGGCGATACTTCCGCGAATCCTTGCGATATATCGTGACTATAAAGTCACGATATATCGCCGAATTTGCAGAGTCAAGATATATCGCGAAGTTCCCGGTGGCCGTAGGGGTCCCGCTACTCCGGGGCGTCGATTCTCAGCCACTGGAACCAGCCGCGGTGAAGCACGAGCCAGGCCATCAGTCCGTAGCCGGCCTGGCCCGGGGTGCCGCCGTTGGCGGCGAGGTCCTGGCGCCACTGCTCGTGGTTGAGCAGGGGGGAGAACGTGTCGACGTACAGATGTTTGCGCCGCGTGGTGACGTCGGCAAAGGCGGTGTTGAGCTCGCCCAACCTGCGGTTCTGGGTCGGGTCCAGGGTCGGCGGCGGTCCCACGACGAAGACCTCGATCTTGTTCTGCGACGCGGAGTCGAGGATGTTGGCGAGGTTGAGCCGGCTGCGGGCCGTAGAGAGCCCGAACTCGACATCGCGTCCGGACAGCCCGATCACCAGACGGTTCTCGTGGCGGTCGGTGAAGCGCCGGCCGGCTTCCTGGAACCAGCGGCCGGCCAGCCCTTCCGTGCCTTCCTGCGGGCACGGCAGGGAATAGCATTCCAGGGCCAGCCCGTCCTGCGGCGTGCGCGCCAGCACCCGCCCGAGCCAGCCCAGCGCGCGGGGATCTCCCAACCCGGCCAGCATTTCATCGCCCACGGCTGCGATCCGCAGCTTTCGATCTTCCACGACTACCTCTTCACTTCAGAGCGTCCATTAAGCCGTCCCCAGCATCCGCGACGGAGGGGACAAAGCCGGTTAAACAACGGTGCCCGGCCGGAGTTGCGTATTTCCATCTCCGGCCGGGCAGCGCTGACCTTACTTACGTGCGAAAGCCTGCTTAAGCAGCGAGTCCTGCTCGGCTGCGTGGCGTTTCATCGATCCGGCCGCGGTGGAAGCCGAGGCGGGGCGGGAAACGAGGCGGACCCGGCGGTCCAGGGCATCCGGCAGGTTGAGGCCGATGAACGGCCACGGACCCTGGTTGGCGGGCTCGTCCTGTGCCCAGACGGCCTCCGCGTTCGGGTACTTGGCAAGCTCGGCGGCAATCTCGGTGGCCGGCAGCGGGTAGAGCTGCTCAACCCGGACGATCGCCGTCGTCTTGTCGCCGGTCTTCTGCCGGGTGGAGAGCAGATCGTAGTACAGGCGGCCGGACACCAGCAGGACACGCTCAACCGCGTCACCCTGCAGCTGCTCGTGCTCGGGGATGACCGTCCGGAAGGTGCCGGTGGTGAAGTCCTCCACCGACGACGCCGCGGCCTTGAGCCGGAGCAGCTGTTTCGGCGTGAAGATGATCAGCGGCTTGCGCGGCCGGCTGTACGCCTGGCGGCGCAGCAGGTGGAAGTGCGACGCCGAGGTCGTGGGATTGGCCACGACCATGTTCTCTTCGGCGCACATGAGCAGGAAGCGCTCGATCCGGGCGGACGAGTGGTCCGGTCCCTGGCCCTCGTAACCGTGCGGCAGCATCAGCACAAGCGAGGAGCTCTGGCCCCACTTCTGCTCGGCCGAGGAGATGAACTCGTCGATGATGGTCTGCGCTCCGTTGACGAAGTCACCAAACTGCGCTTCCCAGAGCACCAGGGCATCCGGGCGTTCCACGGAGTAGCCGTACTCGAAGCCCATGGCCGCGTATTCCGACAGCAGGGAGTCGTAGATCCAGAGCTTGGCCTGGTCGTCGGAGAGGTGGGCCAGGGGCAGCCACTCGTCGCCATTGGCACGGTCGTGGAAGACGGCGTGACGCTGCACGAAAGTGCCGCGGCGCGAGTCCTGGCCGGCGAGCCGGACGGGAACGCCTTCCATGATGAGCGAACCGAAAGCGGCCAGTTCGCCGAAGCCCCAGTCGATGCCGCCTTCACGGGACATCACTTCACGCTTCTCCAGCAGCTGCTTGAGCTTCGCGTGGACCGTGAAGCCCTCGGGGATATCGATGTGGGCCTTGCCGATGCGCGCCAGGGTTTCGGTGGAAATCGCCGTCGAGGCCGGGGCGCTGATGCCGGTGTCGGACTGCTGGGCCATTGGGCGCTCCAGATCGGACACCGCGGCGGAATCGGCCTTGATGATCGGGATCGGGGAGGTCTGCGCGGCGTGGGTTTCGGCGAAGACACGCTCCAGCCGCTCCTGGTAGTCGCGCAGCAGCTGTTCGGCTTCTTCTTCGGTGATGTCACCGCGGCCGATCAGTGATTCGGTGTACAGCTTGCGGACCGACCGCTTGGCCTCGATCAGGTTGTACATCAGCGGCTGGGTCATCGAGGGGTCGTCGCCCTCGTTGTGGCCGCGGCGGCGGTAGCAGACCATGTCGATGACAACGTCCTTGTGGAACCGCTGGCGGAACTCATAGGCGAGCTGCCCGATGCGGACCACGGCTTCCGGGTCATCGCCGTTCACGTGGAACACCGGCGCCTGGATCATCTTGGCGACGTCCGTGGAGTAGGTGGAAGAACGGGACGAGGACGGGGCGGTGGTGAAGCCGACCTGGTTGTTGACCACAATGTGGATGGTGCCGCCGGTGCGGTAGCCGCGCAGCTGGGAGAGGTTGAGCGTTTCCGCCACGACTCCCTGTCCTGCGAAGGCGGCGTCGCCGTGCACCATGATCGGCAGCACGGGGAAGGCTTCGCCCTGGTCGAGGCGGTCCTGCTTGGCGCGGACTATGCCTTCGAGGACGGAGTCCACGGCCTCGAGGTGGGACGGGTTGGCGGCGAGGTAGACCTTGGTCTCCTTGCCGTTGTCCGAGGTGAAGGTGCCCTCGGTGCCGAGGTGGTACTTCACGTCGCCGGAGCCCTGCACGGAGCGCGGGTCCTGGGTGCCTTCAAATTCGCGGAAGACCTGGGCGTAGGTCTTGCCGGCGATGTTCGTGAGGACGTTGAGCCGGCCGCGGTGGGCCATGCCGATCGCCACTTCGTCGAGTTCGTCGTCGGCCGCATCGGAGATGATGGCGTCCAGCAGCGGGATCAAAGACTCGCCGCCCTCGAGCGAGAAGCGCTTCTGGCCGACGAACTTCGTCTGCAGGAACGTCTCGAAGGCCTCGGCAGCGTTGAGCTTGGAGACGATGCGCAGCTGCTCGTCGCGGCTCGGCTTGGAGTACGGGTGCTCGATCTGGTCCTGGAACCACTTGCGCTCTTCCGGGTCCTGGATGTGCATGTATTCGATGCCCGCGGTGCGGCAGTAGGCGTCGCGGAGCACGCCGAGGATGTCGCGGAAGGCGAGCATCGGCTTGCCGCCGAAGCCGCCGGTGGGCCACTCGCGGTCCAGGTCCCACAGCGTGAGGCCGTAGGTGAGGACGTCCAGGTCCGGGTGCTTGCGCTGCATGTACTCGAGCGGATCGGTGTCCGCCATGAGGTGGCCGCGGACGCGGTAGGCGTGGATGAGCTGCTGGATCCGGGCGACCTTGTTGATCTCGTCGGCCGGGTCCACCTGCAGGTCCGGGCTCCAGCGTACGGGCTCGTAGGGGATGCGCAGGGATTCGAAGATCTCGTCGTAGAAGTTCTGCGCGCCAAGCAGGAGCTGGTGCACCAGCTTCAGGAACTCGCCACTGCCGGCACCCTGGATGACACGGTGGTCATAGGTGGAGGTCAGCGTGAGGACCTTGCTGATGGCGTTGTGCGCAATGATCTTCGCGCTGGCACCCTGGAATTCGGCCGGGTAGTCCAGCGCGCCGACGCCGATGATGGCGGCCTGGCCCTTGGACAGGCGCGGCACCGAGTGCACGGTTCCGATGCCGCCGGGGTTGGTCAGCGACACCGTGGTGCCGGAGTGGTCGTCGGCGGTCAGCTTGCCGGCGCGGGCCCGCTTGATCAGGTCCTCGTAGGTGTGCCAGAACTCGGAGAAGTTGAGGGTCTCCGCCTTCTTGATATTGGGCACCATCAGCAGACGGGAGCCGTCGGGCTTCGGCATGTCGATGGCGATGCCAAAGTTCACGTGCGCCGGCTGGACTGCGACAGGCTTGCCGTCGACCTCGTCGTAGTAGACGTTCATCGACGGGAACTGGGCCAGGGCGCGGATGACGGCGTAGCCGATCAGGTGCGTGAAGGACACCTTGCCGCCGCGGGCACGGGCCAGGTTGGAGTTGATGACCACGCGGTTGTCGATCAGCAGCTTCGCCGGGATCGCCCGCACGCTGGTGGCGGTCGGGACCTCCAGGCTGGTGATCATGTTGGTGGCGATGGCCTTGGCTGGTCCGCGGAGGACGGAGACGACGTCTTCCTCCGGGGCGGTCGGGGCCTTGATGTTCTTGGGGAGCTGGGCAGGGATCGGCGCGGTGCCGGGGCCGGCGTCCGAGGTCTTGGAGCCGTCGCGGGCAACGGTGGCCGGGGCCTTCTTCGCCGGGGCGGGGGCGGGGGCAGGGGCGGCGGGGGCAGGGGCGGGCGCGGGCGGCTGCGTTGCCGTCGCGGCAGCCGGAGCTACTACGGGAAGTTCTCGGGTGGCGGGGTGCGCAACTTTCGCTGCGCCTGAGGCTCCGTTGGTGGACGAGCTGTCTCCGGCATCGAAGGATTCGAACAGGGGCCACCACTTGGCATCCACCGTGTTCTTGTCCTGCTGATACCGCTCGTACAGTTCGTCAACGAGCCACTCGTTTCCGCCAAATTCCTCTGGTAGACGGTGGCTAGGCTGCTCTGGCACTTGAATTACGCCTCTTCCATGAGTTTGATTCCCACTGGTTTCACGGTGCCTCAGCACGGCGATCGAACCAGTCTCCGCGTCCAGTGAACCCAGACCTCTGCCAGTCTAGTGACGATTCTTGCCAAACCGCCAATAAGGGTGACTCAAATCATCAAGTCGTCTCAACGCGCCATCGCGGCACCCCATCCGGCCCTCCGGAGCGGCCCGGGGCGGTGGCCCGGACTCGTGACGGGGCCCGTGGCTGGCCTCGCTAGAATCACACTGAGAACCCGTTGAGCACCGGAATGCCTATTGAAGGAGCAGCCGTGCGTTTCCTGACCGAGCCCACCACCGACCTGACCTACTCGGACCTCTTCCTTGTACCGTCCCGTTCCGACGTCACCTCCCGGCTGGATGTGGACCTGGCGGCGGACGACGGGACCGGTTCCGCGATTCCCCTCGTCGCGGCGAACATGACGGCGGTGACGGGCAAGCGCATGGCCGAGACCATGGCGCGGCGCGGCGGGCTGGCGGTGCTGCCGCAGGACGTGCCGCTCGACGTGATCCGTGACGTCACGGCCTGGATCAAGACCCGCCACCCCCTCCTGGAAACCCCGGTGACGCTGTCGCCGGCGGACACCGTCATCGATGCCCTGCACCTGATGGGAAAGCGTCCGCACGGGGCCGTCATGGTCGTCGATGACGCCGGGGCCGTCACCGGCGTCGTCCGTGCCGCCGACTGCGAGGGCCAGGACCGGTTCGCCTCCCTCGCCTCGGTGATGCGCCACCAGCCGCTGGTGCTGGACGCGGCTCTGCTGGAGGAGGGCCCCGACGGCGGCGGGTCCGGCGCCGGGGCCGCCGGGGGATCAAGCGCCGGCCTGCGCCGCGCCTTCGACGCGATGGACGCCGCCGGGACCGACTTTGCGCCCGTACAGCGGGACGGTGTCCTGGCCGGCGTCCTCACCCGGAAGGGCGCCCTGCGCTCCACGCTGTACCGTCCCTCGCTGGACGCTGCCGGCCGGCTGAAGGTGGCCGCCGCCGTCGGGATCAACGGCGATGTCGCCGGGCGTACCGCCGAACTCTTGGCCGCCGGGGTCAACGTGTTGGTCCTCGACACCGCGCACGGGCACCAGCAGAAGATGTTTGATGCCCTGGCCGCGGTGAAGGGTCTCAATCCCGGTGTGCCCGTGGTGGCAGGGAACGTGGTCACGGCGGAGGCAACCCGTGAGCTCATCCAGGCCGGCGCGGACATCGTCAAGGTCGGTGTTGGCCCCGGGGCGATGTGCACCACGCGCATGATGACGGCCGTGGGCCGGCCGCAGTTCTCCGCTGTGCTCGAGTGCTCGGCGGCCGCGCGGGCTGCCGGCGGGCGCGTCTGGGCCGACGGCGGAGTCCGCTACCCGCGCGACGTCGCACTGGCCCTGGCGGCCGGCGCCAGCCAGGTGATGATCGGATCCTGGTTCGCCGGCACGCACGAAAGCCCCGGGGACCTGCAGCAGGACGCCACCGGGCGGCAGTTCAAGGAAAGCTTCGGCATGGCGTCCGCCCGCGCCGTGCAGAACCGCAACCAGCGCGAGGGCGCGTTCGAAAAGGACCGCAAAGCCCTTTTCGAGGAAGGCATCTCCACCTCCCGGATGTTCATCGATCCGGCGCGGCCCGGCGTGGAGGACCTGCTGGACATGATCACGGCGGGGCTCCGCAGCTCGATGAGCTACGCCGGCGCTGCGGATCTGGCGCAATTCCGGGAACGCGCCGTGGCCGGCATCCAGTCCGCGGCCGGGTATGAGGAAGGCCGTCCGGTCCCGCGGAGCTGGTGAGCAGCGGCGCTGCGCGGCGGCCGCCGTCGGGCGACACCTGCGGTGTCCCGGCGGCGGCCGGCGCCTGCGCTCCTGTAGACTGAAACTCTTATGGACAGTAAATCTAGGTGCCGGCCTGGGGGCTGTCAGGCGGGAACGGAAACCGTTCCCGCGCAGTCCACCCGAAGAGCCGGCAAACCCCGAACACGTGCCCATCACTCCCCGGCGGCGCGCCAGCCAGGTGCATTTCAGAAAATCGGGACCTGCCAGGAATCGGGGCCGGCCGCGGCTGACCATCCTCCGCCGGGCAGCCCGTCCCGGTACCCAGACACCCGGCACCCCGGCAGCCGGGCGCCGCGCCGCGCCGCCGCCCCGGAAGCAGGCCGCTAAATGGAGTGGCTTCTTCTCGGAACCGGCCTGCTGCTCGTCCTCGGAACCGGCTTCTTCGTCGCCGTCGAATTTTCCCTCGTTGCCCTTGACCAGGCCACCGTCCAGCGGGCGGTGGATGACGGCGATACTGCTGCTGCGCCACTGCTCAAGTGCCTGAAGTCCCTGTCCACGCAGCTCTCCAGCTGCCAGTTGGGCATTACCATCACCACGCTGCTCACCGGCTATGTCATGGAGCCTTCGGTGGGCAAACTGCTCGAAGCCCCGCTGGGCGCCCTGGGCCTGCCGGAAGCCGCGGTTTCCTCCGTGTCGCTGGTCATGGCGATGGCCTTCGCAACCCTCCTGTCCATGCTGATCGGCGAGCTGGTCCCGAAGAACATGGCCATTGCGCTGTCGTTCCAGGTCGGCAAGGCCCTGGCCCGGCCGCAGCTGATGTTCACGGCCGTTTTCAAGCCCGCCATTGTGGTGCTCAACGGCTTTTCCAACAAGGTGCTCAACATCTTCGGTCTGGAGGCCAAGGAGGAGATTTCGGGCGCGCGGACTCCGGCCGAGCTGGCCTCCCTCGTGCGCCGCTCGGCGGCGATGGGAACCCTCGACGCCGGAACCGCCAACTTCATCGCCCGGACCCTCAAGTTCTCGGGCCGGACAGCCGCGGACGTCATGACGCCCCGTATCCGGGTCGAGACCATCGACGGGGACCAGCCGGTCTCCGACATCGTGGAGGCCGCACGCCGCACGGGTTATTCGCGATTCCCGGTCATCGGGGAATCCTCGGACGACATCCGCGGCGTGGTGCACATCAAGAAGGCCATCGCCGTACCCTCGGGCCGGCGCGCCAAGCTGGAGGCCGGTGCCATCATGACCGATGTGCTCCGGGTTCCGGAAACCATTCACCTGGACGCCCTGCTGGCCGAACTGCGCGAAGGCAACCTGCAGCTGGCCGTGGTGCTGGATGAATACGGCGGCACCGCCGGCATCGCCACCCTGGAGGATCTCGTCGAGGAAATCGTCGGGGAAGTGGCGGACGAACACGACAAGGTGCGTCCGGGACTGCTGCAGAGCGCTTCGGGGGACTGGTACTTCCCTGGGCTGCTTCGCCCCGATGAACTCTCCGAACAGATTCCGGGCCTGACCATGCCCGACGAGTCTGCCTACGAAACGGTGGGAGGCTACGTCATGAGCAAGTTGGGCCGGATCGCAGCGGTGGGGGACACTGTCGACGTCGACGGCGGCACCCTGGCCGTCACCCGCATGGACGGGCGCAGGATTGACCGGATCTGCTTCAAGCCGGTCCAGGTGCACCACGGGGAGCACTCCAACGGCCAGGTTGGTGCCGCATGAGCGACTGGGCAGGAATCCTCTGGCTGGTGGTGCTGCTGCTCGGCAACGCCTTCTTTGTTGGTGCCGAATTCGCGGTCATGTCCGCCCGCCGGAGCCAGATCGAGCCGCTCGCCGAGGCGGGATCCAAGCGGGCGCAAACCACCCTGCGGGCCATGGAAAACGTCTCGCTGATGCTCGCCTGCGCGCAGCTCGGGATCACAGTCTGTTCGCTGCTGATCCTGCAGGTGGCCGAACCGGCGATCCACCACCTGATGGCCGTGCCGCTGGAGGCCGTCGGCATCCCGGTGGAAATCGCCGACATTGTGGCCTTCGCCGTCGCCCTGCTGCTGGTCACCTTCCTGCACGTCACCATCGGCGAGATGGTCCCGAAGAACATCTCGGTCTCCGTGGCGGACAAGGCAGCCCTGCTGCTGGCGCCGCCGCTGATGTTCATCGCCCGGCTGGTCAAACCGGTGATCGTGGCGCTCAACTGGTCCGCGAACCACATCCTGAAACTGATGCGGATCGAGCCGAAGGATGAAGTCACCTCCTCCTTCACGCTCGAGGAAGTCCAGTCGATTGTGCAGGAATCCACGCGCCACGGGCTAGTGGACGACGACGCCGGACTCATCACCGGTGCACTGGAGTTCTCGGAACACACCGCGGCCGATGTGATGGTCCCGCTGGACAAGCTCGTGATGCTGAAATCGAACACCACCCCGGTGGAGTTCGAGAAGGCGGTAAGCCGGACCGGGTTCTCCCGCTTCCCGATGCTCGATGACGACGGGATGCTCTCCGGCTACCTGCACATCAAGGACGTGCTCTCCATCCCTGACGCGGCGTACCACCAGCCGATCGCGGAGAGCCACATCCGGTCGCTGGCGAACCTGGCGATGGACGACGAAATCGAGAAGGCCATGTCCGTCATGCAGCGGACCGGCTCGCACCTGGCCCGCGTGATCGGCCCGGACGGCCTCACCCAGGGCGTCCTGTTCCTGGAGGACGTGATCGAGCAGCTCGTCGGCGAGATCCGGGACGCCACCCAGGCCACCGGCTACCGGAGGCTCGGCCAGGAGCAGTAGCTGCCGGTGTATCCCTAAATAGGAATCATTCCTATTTAGGGATACACTCGAGCTATTGCTCCTGATTCTCAATAACAGATCCGAGGTTTTCCGTGCACCGTCCCGCTGCCCGCGCCATCGCCGCCGCCTTTGCCTGCGCCACCCTGCTGCTGACGGCCTGCGCCCCGACGTCGGGAAATCCCAGCGCGGGGAATTCAGCCGGTGCCGGCGACGGAATCGTCGAGGTGGTTGCCTCCACCAGCGTCTACGGGGACATCGTCAGCAGCATCGGTGCAGACAAGGTGCGGGTCACATCGATCATCGCGCGCACCAGCCAGGACCCGCACTCCTACGAGGCCACCACGCAGGACAAACTGGCGGTGTCCAAATCCGAGCTGGTGATCGAAAACGGCGGCGGTTACGACGACTTCCTCCACAAACTCGCGGACGACGCGGGGCTGGACCGCGGCAAGGTCCTGACGGCCGTGGAGCTTTCCGGGCTGGCCCCGGAAGAGACTGCCGGTCCGTCCACCACCGCCGACGGCCACGGCCAGACACCTGCCGGCTTCAACGAGCACGTCTGGTACAGCCTGCCGGCCATGGCCCGGCTCGCGGACGCCGTCGCGGCCAAGCTCGGCGAGCTTGAACCGTCCTCCGCCGAGACGTTCCGCAGCAACGCCGCAGCCTTCAAGGAATCGCTCGGCGGCCTCGAGGCCAGGCTGGCGGGAATCAGGGCGTCCGCCGGTGAGGCGCCCGTCGCCGTGACGGAACCGGTGCCGCTCTACCTGCTCGAAGCCGCCGGCCTGGAAAACCAGACCCCGGATGAGTACACCGCCGCAATCGAAGAAGACACCGACGTGCCGCCCGCCGCGCTCAAGGCGGCCACCGACCTGATGGGTGGGGGCAGCATCAGGCTGCTGGCCTACAACGAGCAGACCGAAGGCCCCCAAACGGTCGCCGTCAAGGACGCGGCAGCAGCCGCCGGTGTCCCGGTGGTGAACTTCAGCGAGACCCTGCCGGAGGACAAGTCCTACCTGCAGTGGATGACGGACAACGTCGACAACATCGCCAAGGCACTGGCCTAAGATTAGCTGGACAGCGTGAGCCGGAGGCTTGTGCAGAATTCGAGGAATCCAAGTTGACACCCGTAGTGAGCCTCCGTGGAGCCTCCCTCGCGTTCGGTAAACGCACGTTGTGGGAGGGCCTGGATCTGGACATCAACCCGGGTGAATTCTTCGCTGTCCTCGGCCCTAACGGCAGCGGTAAAACGACGTTCCTCAAGGTGCTGCTCGGACTGCAGGAGCTGAGCGCCGGATCGGCCATGCTCGCGGGCCGGCCGGTGGAGCGGGGCAGCCGTGGGATCGGCTACGTGCCGCAGCAGAAGTCCTTCGACCCCGACACGCCCCTTCGCGCCCGCGACCTCGTGGGGCTCGGCGTCGACGGCCACCGCTGGGGGCTCCGGCTCGGCACAGCAAAAGTGAACCGCAGAATCGATGAGCTCCTCGACCTGGTGGGAGCCGCCGATTACGCACGGGTCCCCGTCGGTCAGCTCTCCGGCGGCGAGCAGCAGCGGTTGCGGGTGGCGCAGGCCCTTGCCACCGATCCCAAGGTGCTGCTCTGCGACGAGCCCCTGCTGTCCCTGGACCTGCAGCACCAGCAGGCCGTGAGCGCCCTGATCAACAAACAATGCCACGACCAGGACAGTGCCGTGGTGTTCGTCACGCACGAGATCAACCCGATCATGGACTATGTCGACCGGGTGCTGTACCTGGCCGGGGGACGGTTCCGCGTGGGCCCGCCGGAAGAGGTGATGACCACGGAAGTGCTGTCCGACCTGTACGGCAGCCACGTCGAAGTGATCAACGCCAACGGACGGCTGGTCGTCGTCGGGCTGCCGGATGCCACGACGCACCACCACGAGGATGCCCACGCGGTGGCGGGGGAGGTGGGCTAGATGGACCTGGACAGCCTCCTCAATTCAATTTTCAACTTCGAAAACTACGGCGAACTGGTTGCGCTGGTGCAGAACTCCCTTTGGGCGGGCGCGGTGCTGGGCCTGCTCGGCGGGCTGATCGGAACCTTCGTGATGAAGCGTGACCTGGCCTTCGCCGTCCATGGGATCTCTGAACTGTCCTTTGCCGGTGCGGCCTTTGCCCTGCTCATCGGGGCGGACATCGTCTTGGGCTCGCTGGTGGGATCCGTCGTGGCGGCGCTCCTGCTGGGCCTGCTGGGCGTCCGCGCCCGGGACAAGAACTCGATCATCGGCGTCATCATGCCGTTCGGATTGGGCCTGGGGATCCTGTTTCTCTCCCTGTACGAGGGGCGCGCCGCCAACAAGTTCGGACTGCTCACCGGCCAGATCGTGTCCGTCGGAACCGTACAGCTCCAGGTCCTGGCCATCGCCGCCGTCGTGGTGATGATTGCCCTGGCGGCGATGTGGCGTCCGCTGACCTTCGCCAGCGTAGACCCCGACGTCGCCTCGGCCCGCGGTGTGCCCGTGCGGGCCCTTGCCCTCGGGTTCATGCTGCTGCTCGGCGTCAGCGTGGCGCTCTCCATCCAGATTGTGGGCGCACTGCTGGTGCTGGCGCTGCTGATCACTCCCGCGGCGGCGGCCATGCGGGTGACATCTTCACCCCGGTTGGTGGTGATCCTCAGCGTGGTGTTCGCCATGACGGCCACGGTTGGCGGGATCCTGCTGGCCCTCGGCGGCCGGATTCCCATCAGCCCGTACGTGACCACCCTGTCCTTCCTGATCTATGTGGTCTGCCGGGTGATCGGCGGGATCCGGGCCAGGCGCGGTGTCAACGGCCGGGTGCTGCGCCGCGCGGCGGTGCCAGCCGCCTGAGCCGGCCTGCTGACCAACGGGACGCCCTCTCCAAAAGGTATCCCACGGCGCTCAGCCGTCACGTCATCATGATTCCTCAGGCTCGTGCTGCTCTGGCGTCCGTTTTTCCCAAGCGAGGACAGCCAGGAACGACGTGGGAGACTGGCAGCTGCAGGCCCGGCTCCGGCCGGAACCTTCCACCGAGCCAGCCACCTTCGAGGTCATCCACAATGCAACCGCCCCGCACGCCCGCGCCAGCTGAAGCCAGGTGACTCCAGAGCTGGCCCCGGAGATGCCTAGGGGGATGGGGCGGCGGCCGGTAGCAGAGGGGAACATCCTGATCACGGCCAACGACGCCGACGACGAGGCCCCCGTTCCGGCCCGCAGGGCCAAAACTAGCCGGCAGCCCGGGCGGTGCAGTCCGGGCACAGCCCGAAGATCTCGACCGTGTGTTCCACCGAAGTGAAGCCGTGCTCAGTTGCCGTCCGTGCGGCCCATGCCTCGACCGCGGGTGCCTCAACCTCGACGGCCTTGCCGCAACTGCGGCACAGCAGATGGTGGTGATGGCCGGTGACGGCGCAACGCCGGTACACGGCCTCGCCGTCGGCGTTCCGGAGGACGTCCGCCAGGCCCTCGTCCGCAAGGGACTGCAGAATCCGGTAGGAGGTGGCAAGGGACACCGAGGTGCCGCGGTCCTGCAGAATGCGGTGCAGCTCCTGGGTGCTGACGAAATCCGTCAGCTCGTCGAGGACGGCGCTGACCGCGAGGCGCTGCTTGGTGACGCGCTGCTCCTTGGCCGCGGCAGGAGCCGGCACCGCGGCCTGGCTGCCGTCGGTTGTGGCGCCGTGGGACATCGTGGAACTCGCTTCGCTGGTGGTCTCGATACGGGGTGGTGGCAAGGTCCCAGATTACCAGCCGGGCGCGTGGACAACCCCGGGGCGGGACTCTAGGCTGGCCAGATGTTGCTGACGAAGTTCACGCATGCCTGTGTCCGGCTTGAGAAGGACGGCAAGGTGCTGGTGTTCGATCCGGGGAACTTCTCCGAGACCGACCAGGCCCTCGCCGGTGCCGACGCCGTGCTGATCACCCACGAACATGCCGACCACATCGACGTCGACGCAGTCGCTGCCGCCCTGTCGGCCGGCACGTCCCTGCAGTTGTATGCTCCGGCCGGCGTCGCGGCACAACTGCGCGACAAGGCGCCCGGCGCCGGGCCGCGGATCCATACCGTGGTCCCGGGCGAGGATTTCAGGACGGCGGGGTTCTCCGTCCGGTGCTTTGGCGGGCAGCACGCGCTGATCCATCCGCAGATTCCGGTGGTCGCCAATATCGGCTATTTGGTGGACTCCAACGTCTACCACCCCGGCGATTCGTTCATCGGGCCCGACGGCGCGGACGTACGGACGCTGCTGGTGCCGATCCACGCACCCTGGAACAAGGTGGGGGAGGTGGTCGACTTCGTGATCGGAGTCCGCGCCCCGACAGCCTTCCCTATCCACGACGCCCTGCTCAATGACAACGGGCGCGGCATCGTGGAAGGGCACGTGACCCGGTTCGGCGCCAGGTACGGCACCGAATACCGGCACCTCTCCAGCGGGGACAGCGTCGAGGTCTAGGAAGCCCGCGATCCCTACTGCGGCCAGGCCCCGGTGGCGAAGAATTCCCGGATCGCCGCCTCATGCGGTTCGGGGTCCAGGCCCTGGGACTGCAGCCACTCCGGGTTGTAGTAGTTCCCGGCGTAGCGGTCTCCGCCGTCGCACATCAGCGACACGACACTGCCGCGGCGGCCCTGGGCGATCATCTCCGCGATGAGCTGCCAGACGCCCCACAGGTTGGTGCCGGTGGAGGGTCCGGCGTGTAGGCCGGCGTGCTCGAGCAGGTGCCGCATTGCGGCCACCGAGGCCGCGTCCGGGACCTGGAGCATGTGGTCGATGACCGCCGGAACAAAGCTCGGTTCCAGCCGTGCCCGGCCGATTCCCTCGATCCGGGAGGGCCGGCCCGCCGGGGCCGCGGCGGCGATCCGGTACGTGGCGGGGACCCGGGCCGGGCCGGCAACTTGGGCTGTGTCGGCGGGGTCCGCCGTATCGGAGGGGCGTCCGCCGTCGGCAGCCTGGCGGCTTTCCCGCCAGCCGGGGTAGAACGCGGAGTTCTCCGGATCCACGACCGCGAGTTCCGTGTCGTGGCGGTGGTAGCGCAGGTACCGGCCGATGGTGGCGCTGGTCCCGCCGGTGCCGGCGCCCACCACAATCCAGCGGGGGATCGGGTGCTCCTCCAGGGACAGCTGGTCGAAGATGGACTCGGCGATGTTGTTGTTGCCCCGCCAGTCCGTGGCCCGTTCGGCGTAGGTGAACTGGTCCATGTAGTGCCCGTGGGTGCGCTGGGCTAATTTCGCGGCGGCCTCATAGACCTCCGAGGCGTGGTCCACGAGCAGGCAGGAGCCGCCAAACTGTTCGATCAGGGCGATTTTTTCCCGGCTGGTGGTCCGGGCCATCACCGCAATGAACGGCAGACCCAGCAACCGGGCGAAATAGGCTTCCGATACCGCCGTGCTGCCGCTGGAGGCCTCAACGATGGTGGTGCCCTCCGAGATCCAGCCGTTGACCAGGCCGAAGAGGAACAGCGAGCGGGCCAGCCGGTGCTTCAGGCTGCCGGTCCGGTGCGTTGATTCGTCCTTGAGGTACAGCTGGACGCCCCACTGCCCGGGCAACGGGACGGAGTACAGGTGGGTGTCCGCAGACCGGTTGTTTTCTGCGTTGATTCTGCGGATGGCCTCGGCGGCCCAGGCCCTGTCCTGCTGTCTCCCTCTGATCACCGCATCAGCCTACCCGCGGCGGCAGATTCCGATGGATAGAGTTGGCGGATGCAGACCCTCATGGACGTAGCCACCTTGAAGGACCGGCTGGACGCAGCCGACAACACCGGCCGGCGGACCGTCGTGCTGGACGTGCGCTGGGCGCTCGGCGACCCGCACGGCCGGGACCACTACCTCGCCGGACACCTCCCCGGCGCCGTCTTCGTGGACCTCGCCACCGAACTGGCCGGACCCGCGGATCCGGGCCGCGGCCGGCACCCGCTCCCGGCCCGGGAGCAATTCCAGGCATCCGTCCGGTCCTGGGGGGTCCGCAGCGGTGACGTTGTCGTGGCCTATGACGACAGCGGCAACCAGGCCGCCGCCCGGCTCTGGTGGATGCTGCGGAACGCCGGCTTTGCCGACGTCTGCCTGCTCGACGGCGGCCTGGCCGCCTGGCGCGGCGCGGGCTTCGGCGTCGAAAGCGGCGAATACCACACGGTGCCCGGGGACGTTGTGCTGACTGGCGGTGCCATGCCCGTGATCGACGCCGGGGAAGCGGCCTCCTGGGGACAGCGGTGCCTGCTGCTGGACGCCCGGGCGGGGGAGCGGTACCGGGGCGACTTCGAACCGGTGGACCCGCGGTCCGGCCACATCCCTGGAGCCGTTAGCGCCCCCACCACCGGAAACCTCGGAGCGGACGGCAGATTCCTGTCCCCGGCTGCCTTGCTGGAGCGCTTTACCGGACTGGGAGTGCGCGCCGACGTCCCCACCGCCGTCTACTGCGGTTCCGGCGTCACGGCCGCCCACGAAATTGCGGCCCTCGAAATTGCCGGGTTCCCTGCGGCACTCTATCCGGGGTCCTTCTCGGAATGGTCCAACAACGCCGCGAATCCGGTTGTAACCGGGGATGCACCCTACGCCGACGGCACCGCCGCGGACTAAGCGGAGGCCCGTGGACCAACAGATCAGGTGGAGCCCTCGGTGTTGACGGCCCATGGACGACAGCGTCGCTCCACGGGCGTTCGTTTACGCCGCAGGTAGCCTTTGCCTTCGGGTGCGGAGGAGATCGTTGGCTCTTTGGCGGCGTTTGCGGCGGTGGTCCTGGCTCTTTGCCACGGCCAGGTCCGGTTCCGCGTGGCGGACCGGGGACCCCGGGAGTGGCGGGGCGGTGGATTGGTAGCTGTGGCCGGTGGGGGTGGTGACGTCGAGGGTGTGCCGGGGTCCGGGGCGTGGTCTGGAACTCCAGCCGGGGGTTTCTTTGGTGTGGTTGCAGGCTTCGCAGAGCCCGGCGCCGTTGTTCTGAGTGGTGGTGCCGTTGTGGTGCCAGGGGGTGATGTGGTCGAAGTGGCGGATGGGGGCGTCGCAGTAGGGGGTGCGGCAGGTGTCGTCGCGGGCGGTGAGGTACCGGCGGAGCCCGGCCGGGAAGAGCCGTGCCCGGGAGTCCATCGCGGTGAGCTCGCCCGCTCCGGGGGCGGTGTAGAGCCGGCGGAGCCAGACGTTCATTTCGTTGTCCCCGGACTTCTCTCCGGTGCTGTCCCCCGCGTGGGGACCTGTTCCCGCCGCCCCCGTTCGCTCCCTGCCTGTGCCCGTCCACGCGTCTTTTCCGGCGTCTTTGAGCATTTCCCGGGCCCGGCCGGCGGGGACGATGCCGTAGCCGGGGAGGCGGGCGGGTTCGCTGTCGCCTTGAAAGAGGGTGCGGTCGGTCATGACGAGCTGGATTTCGATCCCGCTGATCCCGCCGGCCTTTCCGGTGGTGCGTTCGACCAGGGTGTCGGCCATGAGCTGCCCGCGGGTCCGGGGGTCCCCGGAGTTGCGGAGGGTGTCCGCGTGCCGGGTGAGGCCGGCGTAGACGGCGACACCCTGGGTGACGGGGAGCAGGGCGGTGAGGTAGCACATGGTGTCCGGGGCCGGGCGGAGGCTGACGTGCCGTTCGGCCGCCGCGTGGCTGGCGCGCTGGGTGACCGAGCGCGGGTCCCGCCGGCAGGCAGCGGTGCGGGCCGCGGCGATGATTCCCCGGTCCCCGGCGCCGTCGAAGGTTCCGGTGTCGGGGGCGAGTTCGGCGTCGACGGCGGCCCGGTCCTCCGCGGTCAGGCACGCGGTTTCCTTCACCAGCAGGGTGGCGCGCCATTCGTTGAGCTGCCCGGTGTCCAGGGCCGCGAGCGTGTGGGGCATTTCGGTGACGAGGGCCTTCGCCAGGCCCAGGAGCCGGCCGCCGCGGGCCGGGGATTCCCGCCGGGCCAGGGCGATCTGCGCTGCGACCCCCGATCCCAGCTCCGCCGCCGGCACCCCGGAGGAGGATTGTTCGCGGCGCTGGAGCAGATCGAAGGCGACGGACAGGCGGGCCTGGCGGGCAGCCAGGGCAGACTTTCGGTCTTCCAGGGACCGGATTTCAGCAATCAAACGCGCACCATCCAGCTCAGGACCGCCGCCGCACGGACCGACAGCGGCCAGAGAACGGGCCACATCCGTGACCGTCACCTGTTTTGGCTGAGCCTCGTCGGGCCCCTGATTGCCGTCCATGGAAACACACTATCGGGCACCTCAGACAATAAGACGCCGGCTGATCCGCCCTAGGCATTTCCACGACTTGCCCGCCTGATTGCCACCGCAGGGACGCGGGCCAAAGCAGTACAAGGCTGCCCGCCACAGCAACGCGGGGTCATGTATCGCCCGTAGTTCCCCGTCGGACATGCCGGAATGACCCCGCGCTGCCCGTTTCGTTCCTGTGATAGTCAGACAGCGGGCGACGCAACGGTGCTTTTGGAGTCGCTGACCTGTCGCCCCAACAAGCTGCCCTTGCTGATTGGATAAGTCCCGTCACCCGGGGGTAGCGTCGAGTCATGACTCCTGGACGCCCCGTACCACCGCCCCTCGCCAAGCCGCTGCCCGACCTCGGCGGGCCGCCCGAAGTCACTGACGGCCCGCGGCTTGCCGCGGCCTACGGTGCGACAGCCAGCGACAGCGGCCTGGTTCCCCTGACGGTGGCCCGCCGCGCGCCGAAGCAAGACGACGTCGAGATCGCCGTCGAATTCTGCGGACTCTGCCACTCGGACGTCCATGCCACCCGGGGCGAATGGGGACACCAGAACTACCCGCTGGTCCCCGGCCACGAAATCGTGGGCAGGGTCAGCCGCGTCGGGTCCGCCGTCGACGACTTCACCCCCGGCGAGCTGGTCGGCGTCGGCTGCCTGGTCGATTCCTGCCGTGAATGCGACAGCTGCCTCGATGGCCTGGAGCAGTACTGCGAAAACGGCATGACCGGAACCTACGGCGCGAAAGACCGCCGCAACGGGGACGCCATCACGCAGGGCGGCTACGCCACCTCCGTCGTGGTGGACCGCCGCTACGTACTGCACGTCCCGGAAAGCCTCGACCCCGCCGCGGCCGCGCCGCTGCTGTGCGCCGGCGTCACCACTTACTCCCCGCTGCGACACTTCGACGTCGAAGCGGGGGACGTCGTCGGCGTCGTGGGCCTGGGCGGCCTGGGCCACATGGCCGTGAAGCTGGCCAAGGCCATGGGCGCCGAAGTGAAGGTCTTCACCACGTCCGAGTCCAAAATCGCCGCGGCCCGCGAACTCGGCGCGGACGAGGTCATCCTCTCCCGCGACCAGGCCGCGATGGACGCCGCGAACCGGAGCATCGACGTCATCATCGACACCGTCGCCGCGCCCCACGACCTCAACCCGTACTTCCGCACCCTGCGCGTCGACGGGGCCCTCTTCCAGCTCGGGCTCCCCTCGGAAGACATGCCTCCCGTGAACCCCGGTGCGCTGATCCGGCGCCGGATCGCGTACGCCGGGTCGCTGATCGGCGGCATTGCCGAGACCCAGGAAATGCTGGACTTCTGCGCCGAGCACGGCGTCACCTCCGACGTCGAGGTCGTCCGTGCCGACCAGCTCAACGAGGCCTATGACCGCATGGTGGCCGGCGACGTGAAGTACCGTTTTGTCCTGGACACCAGTACCCTCGGAACACCCTCGGAAAGGGCAGACGCATGAGCACTCTCTTCACCAGGATCATCAACGGCGAGATCCCCGGCCGCTTCGTTTGGCGCGAGGACGACGTCGTGGCGTTCCTGACCGTGGGCCCGCTCGCCGACGGCCACACCCTAGTGGTGCCGACCGAGGAAGTGGACCGCTGGACCGATGCGTCCCCCGGGCTGCTGGCCCGCGTGATGCAGGTGGCCCAGAAGATCGGCGCCGTCCAGGTCGAGGTGTTCGACGCCGCGCGCGCCGGACTCATTGTGGCCGGCTACGAGATCAACCACCTGCACGTCCACGTGTGGCCGTCCAACACGATGGCGGACTTCGACTTCGGCTCGGTGGACCAGAACCCCGACCCCGCGCAGCTGGACGCTAACGCGGAGAAGCTCCGCGACGGCCTCCGGAAAGCCGGACACGAGGCCCACGTCCCGGACTCGTAGTCAGGGGCCTTGCCGACCACCACTGGCGCGGGTCTGCCGCCCGTCACCGGGCGTCAGACCGGCGCCAGCGCCTTATTAAGGACCGCGCGGATCCGCTTCTCCGAGACCGAATAGGCGGTCCCGAGTTCGACGGCGAAGAGGCTCACGCGGAGCTCCTCGATCATCCAGCGGACCTGGGTTAACTCCGCTCCGGCCCGCCGGCCCGGGAGCAGCGCCGACACGGCGTCGTCGTAGTCGTCCTCCAGTGCCTGGACCGCGGCCATGTTCTGGGCGTCCCGCTGGACGTTGGTGGGGAGCTTCTGGAGTCGCTTCTCGATCGCGGCAAGGTAGCGCGGCAGCTGGCTGAGCTGGCTGTAGCCCGTGCGTGCCACAAAACCGGGGAACACCAGTTGCTCCAGCTGGCTCCTGATGTCGTTAAGGGCGCTGATCAGGGCAAGGCTTGTGGTGCCCTTGAGTGCCTTCTCGATCCGCCGGGTGCTGGCCAGGATGCGCTCCACGACGGCGGTGACGGTGAAGACCGTGTCGATCAGCTCGGCGCGGACCTTCTCGTAGAGCGCAGTGAAGGACGCATCGTCCCAGGGCAGTTCGGCCGGCGTGAGCTTGTCGATGGCGGCGAGGGCGCAGTCGGCAATCAGTGCCGTGACGGAACCGTGCGGGTTCTGGCTGAACGTGAGTTTCTCGGTGTTGTTCAGGTGTTCCAGGACGTAGCGGTCCGGCGGCGGCACCTTGAGGGCGAGCAGGCGGATGACGCCGCCGCGCATGGCCTGTTCCTGTTCGGACCGCGTCTGGAACAGCCGCAGGGCCACGGACTGGCCCTCATCCACGAGCGCGGGGTAGCCGGTGACGGTGTGGCCCTTCACCGTGCCCTGGACCTGGCGCTGCAATGTGCCGAAGGACCAGGAAGTCAGCCCCGCCTGCTCGGCGAAACCGGTTGCGGCCGCCGACACAGCGGAAGCCGCGGTCCCCGGTGCCGCGCCGGTGGCCTGGGCTGCCGCAGTGGCGGTCGCTGTGCCGCTGGACGCGCCGTTGGACCGGCCGATCGGGGCAGGGGCCGTCGTCGCGGGCGTGGCGCCCAGCGACTCGGCGATCGCCCGGCGGGTGGCCGGGGCCAGCCGTTCCTGCAGCACGGGAAGGTCCTTGCCCTCGTCCAGGATCTTCCCCTGCGAATCCACGACACGGAAACTGACCCGCAGGTGTGCCGGAACAGCGTCCCAGTTCCAGGACTTCGGCGGGACGACCTGGCCGCGGAGCCGGCGCAGGACGAGCTCCAGGGAGGCCTCCAGTTCGTCGGCGGCCGGATCGAAGTCCGCTTCGAGGGCCGCGACGGCCTGCCGGGCGACGTCCGGGGCCGGCACGAAGTTCTTGCGCACCTGCTTGGGCAGCGACTTGATCAGGGCCGTGACCAGCTCCACCCGCTGGCCGGGAATCAGCCAGCGGAACGCCGCGTCATCGAGCTGGTTCAGGAACAGCACCGGCACCTCGGCGGTGACGCCGTCGGACGGGTTGGGTGGCGAGCCGGGGGCCACCGGGTGGAACTCGTAGCTCAGCGGCAGCTCAAAGCCCTTGTGCAGCAGGGTCTTCGGGTAGGCCGAGGCGTCCAGGGCATCCGCATCCTCGCTGATCAGCAGCGCCTGGTCGAAGTCGAGCAGCGCGGGGTCCTGCTGCCGTGCTTCCTTCCACCACTTGTCGAAGTGCCGCTCGGACACGACGTCCTTGCCGATCCGGGCGTCGTAGAACTCGAAGAGCGTCTCGTCGTCCACCAGGATGTCCCGGCGCCGCATCCGCGCCTCGAGCTCCTCAACCTCGAGGAGGAGTGACCGGTTGCGGTGGAAGAACTTGTGGTGGGTCTGCCAGTCGCCCTCAACCAGGGCATGCCGGATGAACAGTTCCCGGCAGAGCTCCGGATCCACCTTGCCGTAGTTGATCCGGCGGCTCGGGATGATGGGCACGCCGTACAGCGTGACCTTCTCATGGGCCATCACCGAGCCCATCTTCTTGGACCAGTGCGGTTCGCTGTAGCTGCGCTTGACCAGGTCCGGCGCCACCTGCTCGACCCAGAGCGGATCGAATTTCGCGGCGACGCGGGCCCACAGCCGGCTCGTCTCCACGAGTTCCGCGGCCATAACGAACGTGGGGGACTTCTTGAACAGCGCCGAGCCCGGGAAGATCGCGAAGCGGCTGCCGCGGGCGCCGGCGTACTCGCGCTTGCGCTCATCGAGGATGCCCACGTGGCTCAGCAGGCCCGAGAGCAGGCTGATGTGGATGCCCTCATGGTTGCCCACCGGATCGGCCAGGCGCTTGTTGTCCAGGCTGATGCCGAGCGGCCGGGCCAGCTGGCGCAGCTGCGCGAACAGGTCCTGCCACTCGCGCACGCGCAGGTAGTTGATGAACTCGGCGCGGCAGAGCCGGCGGAAGGCCGTGGAGGAGAGCTCCTGCTGCTTCTCCTGAATGTAGTTCCAGAGGTTCAGGAAGCCGGTGAAGTCCGAGTTCTCGTCCCGGAAGCGCGCGTGCTTCTCAGCGGCGAGCTGCTGCTTGTCGGTAGGTCGCTCGCGCGGGTCCTGGATGGTCAGCGCGGCGGCGAGGATCATGACCTCGCGGACGCAGCCGCGCTTGCCGGACTCGACGATCATCCGGCCGAGCCTGGGGTCCACGGGAAGCTGGGCAAGCTGCTGCCCGACGGCGGTCAGCCCGCCGCCGTTTCCTCCGGCAGCACCGCCGGCAGCCGGCCGGCCGCCGGGGCGGCCGTCGCCGTCGCCCGCCTCAGCCTGAGGTCGCGCGGCGCTCAAGGCGCCCAGCTCGCGCAGGAGGGTGACGCCGTCATTGATGGCCCGGGAGTCCGGCGGCTCCACGAACGGGAAGTTCTCGACATCCTTGGGCCCGCGGGCGACGCCCATCGCGGTCATCTGGAGGATGACGGCGGCGAGGTTGGTGCGCAGGATTTCGGGGTCGGTGAACGGCGGCCGGGACTCGAAGTCCTCCTCCGAGTACAGCCGGATGGCGATGCCGTCGGAGACGCGGCCGCACCGGCCGGAGCGCTGGTTGGCGGACGCCTGCGAGACCCGCTCGATCGGCAGGCGCTGGACCTTCGTGCGGTGCGAATACCGTGAGATGCGGGCGGTACCGGTGTCAATGACGTATTTGATCCCGGGAACCGTCAGGGAGGTCTCGGCGACGTTGGTGGCCAGCACGATCCGGCGTCTGCTGCCGGGATGGAAGACCTTGTGCTGTTCCTGCAGGCTCAGCCGTGCGAAGAGCGGGAGCACCTCGGTGCCGGCCAGCTTCCGGTTGGACTGGATCCTGCCGTTGAGGGCCTCGGCAGCGTCGCGGATTTCGCGTTCGCCGGAGAAGAAGACCAGGATGTCGCCCGGCGCCTCCTGGGCGAGTTCGTCGACGGCGTCGCACACTGCGTCCAGCGGGTCGCGGTCCTCTTCCAGCTCGTCGTCGGAGGCCGCAGCTGCAGCGTCGTCGGCGCTGTCACCGGCGGCCCCGCCGGCCGGCTGGGACAGCGGGCGGTAGCGGATCTCCACCGGGTACGTGCGCCCGGAGACCTCGATGATGGGCGAGGGCTCCTCCTCGCTGCCGAAGTGCTTGGCGAAGCGCTGCGGATCGATGGTGGCCGAGGTGATGATGATCTTCAGGTCCGGCCGCTGCGGCAGGATCCGCTTGAGGTACCCGAGGATGAAGTCGATGTTGAGGCTGCGTTCGTGCGCCTCGTCGATGATGATGGCGTTGTACCTGCGCAGCAGCTTGTCGCGCCGGATCTCGGCCAGCAGGATGCCGTCGGTCATGAGCTTGACCTTGGTGTTGCGGCCCACCTCCCCGGTGAAGCGGACCTGGAAGCCGACTTCCTGGCCGATCTCGACGCCGAGTTCCTCCGCGATGCGCTCCGCGACCGTGCGGGCGGCCAGCCGGCGCGGCTGCGTGTGGCCGATCAGTCCGTTCTCGCCCAGGCCAAGCTCCAGGCACATCTTCGGAATCTGGGTCGTCTTACCGGAACCGGTCTCGCCGGCGATGATGGTCACCTGGTTGGCCGCAATGGCGGCCATCAGGTCCTCGCGGCGCTCGGAGACCGGCAGCTCGGCGGGGTAGGAGATATGCAGTGTCATGGCTGCACACAGTCTACTGGGAACTGTCTGCGCGGCGGTTCCGGGACAGAGAGGTGCCCGGTCCCTGTCGGGGCCGGGCAGCGGGTGGGGGCGGATGGTGGACGGGATGCGGTGTGATCTGGTCTCGGCCGGGGTTCAGAAGATCCGGAAGGTGTAGTTGGTGCTGGGCAGGTCCAGCGCGGTCCAGTAGTCTTCCGAGCGGACCGGCGGGTTGTGGCCGAGCCCGTCCTTGCGGAGTGCTGCGACGGTGGCGGCGAGGCCGACGACGATGAGGACAATGAAGGCGATTCCGATGAGTTCCATACCTCCATGGTTCTCCGGTCGGGAAGGCAAAAGAAGTGGCAGAAATGCCCAAAAAGCCATAATTTCTGCCACTGTTTCTGTCAGACTAGAGTCATGATCAAATCAGTGGCGATGATGGTGGTTCCCAACTTCTCGATCTTCGAGTTCGGGACCGCCTTTGAGGTCTTTGGGGTGGACCGGTCGGACCGGGGGACCGGCGTGCCGGCCTTCGACTTCCGGGTCTGCACCCCCGTCCCGGGCGAGGTCCCGATGGAGTCCGGCCTGTCCCTGCACGTGGGTCTTGGGCTCGACGCCGCAGCGGATGCCGACCTGGTCATCATGACCCCCTACGGCCGGGACGAGGACCTGCCGGACACCGTGCTTGACACTCTGCGGGCGGCGCACGCCCGCGGGGCCTGGGTCATGTCCATCTGTTCGGGAGCCTTCGCCCTGGCCCGGGCCGGTCTGCTGGACGGCCGCCGCTGCACGACGCACTGGCACTATTCCCGGGAGCTCGCCGGCCGCTACCCCGCTGCGCGGGTGGATGAAAACGTCCTGTACGTCGAGGACGGCCGGATCATCACGAGCGCGGGCACGGCCGCGGGCATCGACGCCTGCCTGCACCTGGTCCGGCGGGAGTTTGGCGCGAATGTGGCGGCGGCCATCGCCAGGGACATGGTGGTTCCGCCGCACCGCGACGGTGGCCAGGCCCAGTTCATCGACCGGCCGATCCCGGCCTGCGGCTCTGAGCCCATGGAGGAACTGCTGCAGTGGATGGTCCGGCATCTGGGGGAGGACCATTCGGTCAACGAGCTTGCCGCGCGCGTCCACATGTCGCCCCGGACCTTCGCCCGGCGCTTCCGCTCCGAGACGGGTGCGACCCCGGCGGCCTGGCTAAACTCACAGCGGGTGCTGCGGGCCCAGGAGCTGCTCGAGACCACGGACCTGAATATCGACGAAATCGCCCGCGAATCCGGCTTCGGCCACTCGGTGCTGTTGCGGCACCACTTCGCCAAGGTTCTGGACACCAGCCCGCAGTCGTACCGCCGCACCTTCCGCGGACACCTGGCTGCGGCAGTCTAGATACTCCCAGTAGCCGCGATGCTCCCACTAGCCGCGGCCAGGCGGGGGCGTCAGCGGGAGTCCCGGCGGCCCGTCCGACGACGGCGGCGGGGGCTCGGCCGCCGCTTTGGCCGTCTCGACGAGGTCCCGCCAGGGGCCGGTGACGGCCTGTTCGGGCAGTGTTGCGCGGTGCTGTCCGGCCCGGATGTTGTACTGGAACCGGTCCGGCTGGCCGGCGGCGGCACTCCGGCCCGACGTGGGGACGGCGTCCCACGGGCAGGCCTCAATGAGGGGCTGCCAGAGGTCCGTATCCTCCGGCGGTGTGGGCTGCACGGTCCACGTCCGCTTCATGCCGGCCATGCCGCCGCTGCGCTGGACAGTGATTTTCATTGGTCTCGGATCGTCGGGAAACGGCAACGTTTATGGGTCTCGGAGCGCCATGAGCTAGTTACCGTCTGGCTCCAGGGAACTTTACCTTCACAGTTTCCCACGCGGACCGCACGGCGTCATGCTCTGCGGAATCCGCCCCGAACAGCTCCCTGGCGGAGGCGGCAGTGGCCTTGGCGAATGCGCCGAATGTGGCGGTCGGGGCGAGCGTGCCGCCCGTCAGCGTCTCGTACCAGATCCGGCCCGGCGCGTCCCACGCGTTGCCGCCGAGGGCCGTGGCCACCAGGCAGAACGCCCGGTTGGGGATCCCGGAATTGATGTGCACCCCGCCGTTGTCAGCGCTTGTGTGCACATAACTGTCCATGGAGTCCGGCTGCGGGTCCTTGCCGAGCACGTCGTCGTCGTACGCCGTCCCCGGAGCCCTCAGGGAACGCAGAGCGGTCCCCTGGACCTGGTCCGTGAAGAGGCCCTCGCCGATCAGCCAACTGGCCTCCGCCGTCGACTGCCGGCGGACGTGCTGCTCCACGAGGGCCCCAAAGACATCGGACATCGATTCGTTCAGCGCGCCGGCCTGGTTGCGGTAGACCAGCCCCGCGGAGTACTGGGTGACGCCGTGGGCGAGTTCGTGGCCGATCACGCTCAAGGACTTCGTGAACCGCTGGAACACCTGGCCGTCGCCGTCGCCGAACACCATTTGCCGGCCGTCCCAGAAGGCGTTGTCGTACAGGCGGCCGTAGTGGACCGTGGCCTCAAGGTGGAGGCCGTTGCCGTCGATCGAGTTCCGGCCGAAGGCTTCGGCGTAGAGGCGGTGGGTGTGCCCCAGCCCGTCATAGGCCTCGTCGGCGGCGGGATCGCCGGTGGGCGGTTCCCCCTCTTTGCGGACCACGCTGCCGGGGAGTTGCTCGGCGAACTCCGCGTCGTAGACTGTCCGTTCCGGCGGGGCCGGCCGGGGTTCGCGCAGTCCCGGATGGCTGCCGGGGCCGGGCACGGCGCGTGACGCCTGGAAGCTCGGGACGTGGTGCAGGGCTTCCTTCGCCGCACGGGCGGCGCCGGAGAGCTCAGGTTCGCGTTGGGCCGCCAGGCGGCGGAGCATGTACGGAGGAATGATGGAACAGTGCATGTGAGACCCCTTAGTGCTTCGGCGGGATCCGGTGGTGGTGCGGCGGCCGGCACCCGGTCCAGCCACCCGGCCGCCGGAACCCCGCTGCCGATGCAGACAGCCTACGAGCGGGCACCGACAATTGGCAGGGTGGCGCGCCTGGTTCCCTATTCCGCCCCGGCCCCTTCAGCACCCGGCCTGCTCCGCGGTTCCGGCCCGGACGAGAATCACGCAGCGGGAAACACGGTATCCGGTGACGGTTGTGCCGCTGCGTGACGGATGGATCCCAGCCGGCTGCCGACCGGGGGCACATTGACACGGACACGCCGGCCATTGGTGCCGGTACGGTCCAGCCGGGGCCCAACATGCCCCCGGACGGAGTCCATCCCCGCCCGGCAGCCAGGGGACTGACCTCCGTACCTCCTACCTGGCCACCCGGGGAGCCCGCGGATCGAGGACGAACTGCTGCACCATGGTCCACGAATTCGTGGTGGTCCAATAGATCAGGACACCGATGGGGAAGATGATGCCTCCAATGCCGAAAACGATCGGCAGGGCGTAGAGCACCGCTTTTTGCTGCCGCAGAAACGGGCCCGCCATGGACTCCGTGGACGCAGTCCTGGCCATGATGTGCTTCTGGGTGATGAACTGCGCCGCCGTCATGGCCAGGATCATCACGACCGAGAGGACCCACACCGCGACCACGTTGCCGCCGGGAGGGGTGCCGTGCAGCACCGTGGCGGACAGCGGGGCACCGACGATGCTCGATTCGTCGAACTGAACCACCTGTTCGTGGCTCATGGCGCCGATACCCTTACCGCTGTTGGCCGCCGCCGTCATGCCGGTCAGCACGGTGAAGAGGGCCAAGAAGAACGGCACCTGGACCAGCAGCGGAAGGCACGCCGAGAACGGGTTGGTGCCGTGCTTCTTGTAAAGGGCCATCTGCTCCTGCACCATGGCCTGGCGGGAGAGCGGGTCCGTCATACCTTTGTATTTCTCCTCCAGCTTCTTCAGCTCCGGCTGCAGGAGCCGTATGCGGCGCTGGGCCCTGATCTGCCGCAGGGCTACCGGGACCAGAGCGGCGCGGATCACCAGCACCAGCCCGATGATGGACAGGGTCCACGTCCAGCCGCTGGCAGCGGGCATGCCGAGGGAGCTCAGACCGTCATGGAGTCCCGCCATGATGACGGACACCAGCCACTGAAACGGAAACAGCAGCGCTGCGCCGGCGTCCATCCGATGCCCCCTTCGTAGGGCCGCAGCGCGGCCTCTGACCTTGCACCCTGTCAGCCAACACGAAAGAACCCCCAGAATCCAGTGGATCCTAGGGGTTCTTGTGTGTGCCCTCGATTGGAATCGAACCAACGACCTTCTGCTCCGGAGGCAGACGCTCTATCCCCTGAGCTACGAGGGCAGTCAGGGTTCCTGCCGTTACCGGCGGGACGTCCTAGAGCTTAGCAGGAAGGTGGGCTCGAAGGGAAAATCGGGCGCTCAGTAGCCCGCAAACGAGTCCACATGGATCCGCCGCGCCCCGGCCCGGCGGGCGGCGGCCCGGAGGGAGCGGACACTCGCCGGCGAGCCCGAGACGTAGACAATGCGGCCCGTGATGTCGGGGACGAGGTCTTTCAGCGCGGCGCCGTCGATCCGGACGGCGCCCGCATCCTGCATGAACGCCGGCGGCGCGGAGCCGTCGGCAAGCCGGGCGATGACCCGGGCCCCGGTACGCTCAAGTTCGCCGGCGTAGGCGAGCTCGGCGGCAGTCCTGGCCAGGTACAGCAGGACCACATCCCGGCCGCCGGCGGAGCCCCCGGACAGCTGGGCCAGATACGGGGTGATGCCGATACCTGCCGCTATCAGCAGCACGGGCGCCTCCGGACTCCGCGGCAGGACGAAGTCGCCGCCCACGGTGGTGGCGGTCAGCTCGTCGCCGGGCTCCAGGGCGAGGAGCGACCGTTTCGCCGTGGACCGCGGTTCGGCCGTTCCGACACCGATGGTCAACTCCGGGGAGTCCGGGGCACTGGTCAGGCTGAACACCCGCCGCCGGCCTTTGTGGTCCGACTTCCCTTCCGGCAGGTTCAGCTCGATGTACTGCCCCGGAGTGAAGCGCAGCGGCCGCCCGGGCTGGAAGCGGAACTCCGTCGTCGTCGGGGTAAGCGGGCGGGAGCCCCGGAACCGGAGCTGGATGCGGCCGCGCTGGCCGGCGGCGAAGGCGAGGGCGTTCCCGACGAGCAGCGCCAGCTCGGGGGAGTTGGCCACGAAGCCCAGGTTGTAGGGGATGGCGAACAGCAGCCCGACGACGGCGGCGAGCGCCAGTTGCTGCCAGCGGCGCGGGGGCAGGGTGAGCGGCTCGGTCAGCATAAAGCCGGCGAAGAACAGCACCGGGCGCTGGGCTACGGACTGCCATAGCGCTTCGCCCGCTCCCATGCCGGCGCGCAGCAGTTCCACCGACACGATCGACACGGCCACCACGGTGAACACGGACGCCATCAGCAGCTTCCGGACCCGGTAGAGCACCAGCAGGACCCCCGGCAGCACCAGCCACAGCATCGCAGGGGTGGCGGCCCACCAGGTGGCGATATTGAGTCCGGTCAGCCCGGTGATGAACGCGCCGGTAGCCGCCGGATTGAAAATGTGGCGCCCGCGCCAGGCCAGGGCGTACTTGGACGCCGACGCGAGCACGCAGGCGAGGGCCACGCCGGCCAGGTCCAGGTACTGCAGTCCCGAAGGGAACTGCGTCGGCCAGAAGAGGAAGTAGAGCAGCAGGCCGGTGATCAGGGAAGACTCGGAGTGCGGCCGCACACCGAACATGGCAGCGAGGGCGCGGTTGGACGCGTAGCTCAGGCCGAGACAGAGCGCCAGGTGCGCGATCATCTCCGGGAGCCCGAACGTCAGCCAGCCGAGCACATCGAGCAGCAGGCTGTAGCCGGCGAGCACGGCCAGGACCCAAAGAACCAGCCGGTACATCGTGAACCTGCCCAGGGCAGTGTCCAGCCGCGAACTGATGGCCGTGGAGATGGTGGCGGTCATGTAAACAACACCCCTTCAAAATCGGCCGAATACTCCGCGTGGCCGTCCGAGTGGACGGTCAGCCAGGAACATTCGAATTCCTCCCGCAGGCGGGCCCCCTCGACGAAGAACAGTGCGGTCGCCAGCGCGTCGGCCACCATGGCGCTCGCCGCCATCGCCCAGCTGGCGACGACGGTGCGCACCGGCGCCCCGGTGGTGCCGTCGAGCACGTGGTGCAGCCCGTCGCCCCAGGCGCGCCGGTTGGCCGCGGAGGCGCAGAGCGCCCCGGCTCCGAGGCTGACGATGCCGATGGCCCGGGCCGGATCATAGGGATGCTCCAGGCCCACCTCCACCGGTACGGCTCCCGCGTTGACCAGGTCACCGCTCGCGTCGATGAAGTGCTCGCTGATGCCGCCGCCGCGCAGTTCGGCGGACAGCAGATCCGCCAGCTGGCCCTTTCCGGCTGCCCCGACGTCGATCACCACCGGGGCCCGGGTGGTCAGGACCGTGCCCTGCCAGTCGAGCACCCCGTCCCAGGCCGGGGCGGGCAGCGGAGGGCCCCCCGGGCGGAGGGAGTAGCCGGCGTCATAGCCGAGCTGTTCGAGGCTTCCGCCGATCAGCGGCGTCATGGCCCCGCCGCTGAGCCGGTACAGGGTTGCGTAGAGCGGCCCCAGCTCGGCGGCCCCGGCCGGCAGGGTGTAGCGCCCGGGCTGCCGCGCGGCGGCGGCAATTACGGAGTCCGGCCGGAAGCGGGACCACGCGGCGTCGTAGTCCGCCACCGCAGCCAGCAGTTGGCGGCGGAGCGCGCCGGAGAGCGGGGCGGGTGTTGAGATGTCCCAGCGGGTACCGATCCCGTCGAAACTGAAATCCGTCCAGCCCGGATGCGGCACGTTACCTCCTGCTGGCTGCTGGCTGGTTGTGACGTGCTGTTATGCCCGTGCCTCGGACTTGATCTTTTCCACGGCCTGGTTGAAGCCGCCGCTGGTCAGGGATGAACCGGCCACTTTGGAGACCTTGATCTCGTCCATGCTCTTCCCGACGATCTGGGACTGGATGCCGCCGGCGAATTCGCCCTGGAATTTCCTGGTGTTGGGGTTCGACGGATGCTGGGTGATCTGGACGTCGGACACGGTCCCGCCGGCCAGGGTCAGGGTCACCCCCACCGTCTCGGTGCCGTTCGGTGAGACGTAGTTGCCGTCCGCACTGTAGCTGCCGTCCTTATAGCTGGCGCCGCCCGCGGCGGCTGACGGTGCGGCGCTCGTTGCCGGGGTGCCGGTGGCCTGCCCCGGCGCGCAGCCTGCCGCGGAGCCGGCCAGGGACAGCCCTGCGATGCCAACGAAAACGCTTTTCCGGAAAGAGGTGTTCATGTGGCTGCTCATTTCTCTGGCGACGATCGAAAGGGGCAATGACGGAGAGCTGTGACCCGAGCGCTGTGACCCGCGAGCGGATACTCCCATGACAACGACCCGCGAGCGGATACTCCCATGACAACGTATGAATCAGCGTAGTGGTTCACCCGGTGGACCAGCATCAATTCCGCCACACTGCAGGCCACCGGTAGGCTGGAACCGTGACCCCAGAAGAACTCTCCCTCGCCATATCCGCCTGCCTGAAGGACGCCGTCGCCGCCGGTGAAATCACCCTCCCCGCATCCGATGTCCCGGATGAGGTGCGCGTCGAGCGACCGAAGAACCGGGACCACGGCGACTGGGCCACCAACATCGCCCTGCAGCTGGCCAAAACGGCGGGCACCAACCCGCGGGAGTTCGCCTCGGTCCTGAGTGCCCGGCTGAAGTCCATCGACGGGGTCTCCGCCGTCGACATCGCCGGTCCGGGATTCCTGAACATCACCGTCGACGCTGCCGCCGCCGGCGCCCTGGCGAAGGCCATCGTCGAGGCTGGGCCGGAGTACGGCACCAACACCGCGCTCGCGGGCCACACGGTCAACATGGAATTCGTCTCCGCCAACCCCACCGGGCCGCTGCACATCGGCCACACCCGCTGGGCGGCCCTGGGCGACGCGATTGCCCGCGTCCTCCGGGCCTCCGGCGCCGACGTCACAGCCGAGTACTACATCAATGACGCCGGGTCGCAGATGAACGTCTTCGCCCACTCGGTCCTGTCCCGGCTGCACGGCCGCGGGGTCCCGGAGGGCGGCTACCCCGGCAAGTACATCGCTGATCTTGGCCATGAGGTGCTGACCCAGCACCCGGGCATCCGTGAGCTGACCGACGTCGCCGCGCTGCCGGTGATCCGCGGTGCGGCCTACAAGGCCCAGCTGCACGACATCAAGCGCACCCTGGCTGAGTTCGGCGTCGCCTTCGATGTCTACTTCTCCGAACAGGAACTCCACGACGGCGGGGCGATCGAGGACGCCGTGGCGCGGCTCCGGGAACAGGGCCACGTCTACGACGACGGCGGCGCGGTCTGGCTGCGCACCACGGACTTCGGTGATGACAAGGACCGCGTGATGATCCGCGCGAACGGCGAGCCGACGTATTTCGCCGCCGACGCCGCCTACTACCTGTCCAAGAAGGACCGCGGCTACACCGAGAAGATCTACCTGCTCGGCGCGGATCACCACGGCTACATCAACCGGCTCAAGGCCATTGCTGCCGCCGCCGGTGACGACCCCGAGGTCAACATCGAGGTCCTGATCGGCCAGCTGGTCTCCGTCAACGGCGCCAAGCTCTCCAAGCGTGCCGGGAACATCATCGAGCTCAAGGACCTCATCTCCTGGCTGGGCAAGGACGCGGTCCGCTACTCGCTGGCCCGCTTCCCGGCCGATTCGCCGCTGACCCTGGACCCGGAACTGCTCAAGAAGCACAGCAACGAGAACCCGGTGTTCTACGTCCAGTACGCGCATGCCCGGTCCCGCGGGACGGCCCGCAACGCCGTTGCCGCCGGGGTGGACCGCAGCTGCTTCGAGGCATCGCTCCTCGAGCACGCTACCGAAAACGAGCTGCTCTCCTACCTCGGCAGCTACCCCTCGATCGTGGCCAAGGCCGCCGAACTGCGCGAGCCGCACCGCGTGGCCCGCCACCTCGAGGTCGTCGCCGGCGCGTATCACCGCTGGTACGACGCCTGCCGTGTGGCGCCACTGGGCGACGAACCGATCACCGATCTCAACCGCACCCGGCTGTGGCTCAACGACGCCACGAGCCAGGTGCTGGCCAACGGGCTGGAACTGCTGGGCGTCTCGGCGCCGGAACGGATGTAACCGCCATGAACACGAACCCGTCCACCACCGCCGGCGCGGGCTCCCCGCTGGCGCCCGAATGGCTGGCCGTCCCCGCTGACCTCAATGCCCTGCACGAGCCGCTGTGGGCAGCCGGGGTGGCCCGGAATGACGAGGGCGAACTCGCCATCGACGGCATCCCCGTCAGCGAGCTCCAGCGCCAGTTCGGCACACCCCTGTTTGTGATGAGCGAGAACGACTTCCGGGCCCGGGCCCGCGCTTTTTCTGATGCCTTCAACGACGCCTTCGCTGACATCTGCGGGGGAGTGGACGTCTACTACGCCGGCAAGTCCTTCCTGTGCACGGCAGTGGTCCGCTGGGTCGAGGAAGAGGGGCTGCGGCTGGACACAGCCTCCGGCGGGGAACTCGCCGTCGCCGCCCGCGCCGGGATCCCCGGCGCCGACGTCGCGCTGCACGGCAACAACAAGTCCGACGGCGAGATCCACCGCGCGCTGGACCTGAAACTGGGCCGGATCGTGGTGGACAGCCTCGCCGAACTCGATCGCGTCGCCAAAATCGCCGACGCCCGCGGCGAAATCGCGAAGGTCATGCTGCGGCTGACCCCGGGTGTGCACGCCCACACCCACGAATTCATCGCCACAGCCCACGAGGACCAGAAGTTCGGCCTGTCCATGGCCGGGGACTCCACCGAGCAGGCCGGGCTGTCCGCGGCCGAGGAAGCCGTGGCCGCGGCGTCGGGCTACCCCGGCATCGAACTGCTGGGCCTGCACTGCCACATCGGTTCGCAGATCTTCGAGCCGGACGGCTTCGCCCTCGCCGCGGAGAAGCTGCTGGACTTCCTGGCCGCGATGCAGAACAAGTACTCGATCGTGCTCCCCGAACTGGACCTCGGCGGCGGCTACGGCATCGCCTACACGCCGGTGGACACCCCGCGCCCGGCCGCCGAAATCGCCCAGGCGATGGCCGCCGTCGTCCGCTCCAAATGCGCCGAGCTGGGGATTTCCGCCCCGCGGATTTCGATCGAACCGGGCCGTGCGATCGTCGGCAGCACCACCTTCACGCTCTACGAAGTGGGCACGCTGAAGACCGTCCGGGTCGATGCACCGGCACCCGGCGAAGCCGGCAAACCTGAAGAACCCGGCGAAGCCAGCCAAGCCTGCGAAAACGTTACGTACCCGCGCCGGTATGTGTCGGTGGACGGCGGCATGAGCGATAACCCGCGCCCGGTGCTGTACGACGCGGATTACTCGGCAATTCTGGCCTCCCGGACCTCGGACGCGGCCCCGCAGCTTTCCCGCGTAGTGGGCAAACATTGCGAGAGCGGCGACATAGTTGTTAGAGATGTATATCTGCCCGAGGACGTGGCAGCCGGTGATCTGCTCGCTGTACCGGGTACCGGCGCCTACTGCTGGGCCCTGTCAAGCAACTACAACTATCTGGCCCGGCCGGGCGTTGTCGCTGTGCGCGACGGATCTGCCCGGCTCATTGTCCGCGGGGAAACCGAAGAAGATCTGCTCAACCGCGACATGGGAGTCTGAATGACCGAATTGCGAACCCTGAAAGTAGCCCTGCTGGGCTGTGGCAACGTCGGGGCCCAGGTCGCGCGGATTCTCCTTGACGACGCCGACATGCTCGCCTCACGCGCCGGCGCCCGCCTGGAGCTGGCCGGCATCGCCGTGCGCAACCTCGAGGCCGCCCGCGAGGTCGAGCTGCCCCGCGGGCTGTTCACCACCGACGCGGAGAGCCTCGTCAAGGACGCCGATCTGGTGATCGAGCTGATGGGCGGAATCGAACCCGCCCGGACCCTGATCCTGACCGCCATGCGCAACGGCGCCTGCGTGGTCACCGGCAACAAGGCGCTCGTTGCCAAAGACGGCCCCACCCTCCACGAGGAAGCGGACAAGGCCGGTGTACAGCTGTCCTACGAGGCGGCCGTTGCCGGCGCGATCCCGATCCTGCGGCCCATCCGGGACAGCCTCTCCGGCGACCGGATCACCCGGGTGCTCGGCATCGTCAACGGCACCACCAACTTCATCCTGGACCAGATGGATTCCACCGGGGCGCAGTTCGCCGACGCCCTGGCCCAGGCCCAGCGGCTGGGCTACGCGGAAGCGGACCCCACCGCCGACGTCGAGGGCTACGACGCCGCCTCCAAGGCCGCCATCCTTGCCTCGCTGTCCTTCCACACCCGTTTCTCGCTGGATGACGTGTACTGCGAGGGCATCAGCTCC
The DNA here is from genome assembly GCF_055412825.1 of Pseudarthrobacter linnaei. NCBI lineage: Bacteria > Bacillati > Actinomycetota > Actinomycetes > Micrococcales > Micrococcaceae > Pseudarthrobacter > Pseudarthrobacter linnaei. The sequence continues at coordinate 20,418 of NZ_JBVAYX010000010.1, read as the reverse complement.
GTCACGTCCGCCGACATCGCCGCGGCGAAGGACGCAGGCTTCGTCATCAAGCTGCTGGCGATCGCCGAGAAGCTGGGGGCCACAGGCAGGGAAACAGGCACGGAAACAGGCAGGGAAACAGGCACGGAAACAGGCACAAAAACAGGCACGGAAACAGCCGACGGGAACACGGGCGTGTCCGTCCGCGTGCACCCGACCCTGCTGCCGCGCGAACACCCGCTGGCGGCGGTGCGCGGAGCGTTCAACGCCGTCTTCATCGAGGCCGAAAACGCCGGCGAGCTGATGTTCTACGGCCAGGGCGCCGGCGGCAAGCCGACCGCCTCTGCCGTGATGGGGGACCTCGTCTCCGCTGCCCGCAGCATCGTCCTGGGCGGTCCCGGCCGCGCCGAGACCACAACGGGCAAGGTGTCTGCCCTTCCCATCGCCGCCGCGGTCACCAGCTACTACATCGGACTCGACGTAGCGGACCAGCCCGGTGTGCTGGCCAAGATCGCCCGGCTCTTTGCCGAGCACGGCGTTTCCATTGAAATCATGCGGCAGACCATCCACCGCGATGCTGATTCGAATGTCGAGTCAGCGGAGCTCCGGATCGTGACCCACCGTGCAAGTGAGGCTGCACTGGCAGCCACCGTCGAGGCCGTCAAGGGCCTGGACGTCATCAATTCAGTTACATCCGTACTGCGGGTAGAAGGAGTCTAAGTGGCTCACCAATGGCGCGGCGTTATCCGCGAATACGCCGAACGACTGCCGGTCACCGAGGCGACCAAGGTCATCACCCTGGGGGAGGGAGGCACCCCGCTGGTGTACGCGCAGCAGCTTTCCGCCCTTACCGGCAGCGAGGTCTACCTCAAGGTTGAGGGGATGAACCCGACCGGCTCCTTCAAGGACCGCGGCATGACCATGGCCATGACCGCGGCGGTCGCCGCCGGTGCCAAAGCCGTCGTGTGCGCCTCCACCGGCAACACCTCCGCCTCGGCGGCCGCGTATGCCACCGCGGCCGGGCTCAAATGCGTCGTGCTGGTGCCTGAGGGCAAGATCTCGATGGGAAAGCTGAGCCAGGCGATCGCGCACGGCGCAACCCTGCTGCAGGTCGACGGCAACTTCGACGACTGCCTCGACATTGCCCGCAAGCTGGGGGAGTCCTACCCGGTGTTCCTGGTCAACTCGGTCAACCCGGCCCGGATCGAGGGCCAGAAGACCGGCGCTTTCGAGGTGGTCGACTGGCTCGGTGACGCCCCGGACCTCCACGTGCTCCCGGTGGGCAACGCCGGAAACATCACCGCGTACTGGAAGGGCTACAAGGAATACTGCGCACCGTTTGAGTCTGTCACCGCCGGAACGCTGGCCGCAGTCTCCACCAGGACCCCTGTCATGTGGGGCTTCCAGGCCGCCGGCGCCGCACCGTTCGTCGCCGGCCACCCGATCACGGAACCCGACACGATCGCGACCGCCATCCGGATCGGCAACCCCGCCTCGTGGGATTCCGCGATCGCCGCGCGCGACGAGTCCGGCGGCGTGATCGAAGCGGTGACGGATGAGGAAATCCTGTCCGCCCACCGCTGGCTGTCCGCCCGTGAAGGCGTCTTCGTCGAGCCGGGCTCCGCTGCCGGCGTCGCTGGCCTGATCAAGAAGCATGCCGCCGGCGAAGTGCCGGCCGGCAAGACGATCGTCATTACGGTCACCGGCCATGGCCTCAAGGACCCGCAGTGGGCGCTCCGCACCGAGGACGGCAGTGAAGTGGAGCCCGTCAAGGTCTCGAACGACGTGGTCACCGTGGCCACGGCCCTGGGACTGGAAGAAAAGTAACCGTGGAAACCACCCTCACCATCCCGGCCGAATCCGCCGCCGACACGCCGGCGGTTCCGGCCGGGCAGCTCGTGACGGTCCGCGTGCCGGCCACGAGCGCTAACCTCGGCCCCGGGTATGACAGTCTCGGCCTGGCGCTGACGCTGTTCGACACGCTGACGGTGGAAACCCTGGACAGCGGCGAGCTGGAATTCGAGCTCAGCGGTGAAGGGGCGGAATCCCTGCCCCGCGATGCCAGCCACCTGGTGGTCAGGGCCATCACGGAGGCCCTGCACCGCCTGGGCTTCCGGCACGCCGGCCTGCGTATCACGGCAGACAACATCAATCCGCACGGCCGCGGCCTGGGCTCCTCGGCCTGTGCCGTCGTCGCCGCGGTGACCGCAGCCAATGCCTTGGTCCCGGAGGCATCGCGCCGGGACAAGGACTGGATCCTGCAGCTCACCAGTGAGATGGAAGGGCACCCTGACAACGTGGCACCGGCGATTTTCGGCGGGCTGGCGCTGTCGTGGCAGGACAGTGACCAGTACAGCAGCACCTGCGCGGCGGTCGCCTCCGCGGTCATTCCGGTGGTTGCCGTTCCGGACTTCGAACTCTCCACGGACGCCGCACGGGCGCTGCTGCCTGCCTCGGTGGGCCACCACGCCGCGGCCATGAACTCCGGACGTGCGGCTCTGCTGATCCACGCCCTGACGCAAAAGCCGGAATTCCTGCTGGCCGGCACCGAGGACTACCTGCACCAGAGCTACCGCGCCGCGGCCATGCGCCCCAGCGCGGACCTGATCGCAGCCCTGCGGCGGGCGGGCTTTGCCGCCGTCGTCTCCGGCGCCGGACCCACCGTACTGGTCCTCGCCAACGGACAGGCCCAGGCCGATGCCGCCGTCGGGTTCATCGGCACGTTCGCGTCCGGCAACACGCCGGACGTGGGCTGGCGTGTGATGAAGCTGGCTGTGGACGTCGAAGGTGCTAAAGTGGAAGTGCACCGGCGGTAATCACGCAGGCAGTAATTCAGTTACTGTTCAAAAGACCGCGATGTTGGCGTAGTTGCCTGTCTCATCTTCACTGCGCAATATTTTCCGGTGCCACCTGCTTTTGGTCTGACGCAGGAATCCGCAGAACAATCTCTGCACCCCTGAAAACGTCAGCCCGCCGTTCCTTATCTTCCGGAATGCGGCCGGTGTTGCTATATCCGGCCGTGCTGGCCAATATCTATCCGGCAAGGCCGAAATCCCGGCTGCAGATCTGAACTGCAGCCCAGATCAAATCATCGCGTCCAGCTCCTGGCCTGGACGCCGTCGAGGGGGAAGGATCCTTCGTGACCGAAACCACTGAGCTGTCTTCAGCTGTGGAAACATCATCTTCTGCTGCCGGATCGTCTCCGGCAGCACCCGCCAAGAGCAGCGGCCTCGCCGGCCTCAAGCTCGCCCAGCTCCAGGCTCTTGCCAGCCAGCTGGGGATTTCCGGCGGTTCGCGGATGCGGAAGGGCGACCTCGTGTCTGCCATTTCCGCCCACCGCGCCGGTACTCCGGTGAGCAAGGCTCCGGCCCGCGCTGCTGAAAAGGCGACCGACAACGGTACCGTCGCCCAGGCCTCAGCGCCCGCCGCCGACTCTGAGGCCCCGGCCCAGGAGAACCCGCGTGCCCGCGGACGTGGCCGCAGCCGCCGCGCCGGCAGCGACGGCGTCATCACGACTCCCGCCGCCGAGGCCCCCGCAGCCGCTCCGGCCGCGGACGCCCCCGGGGCTTCCGCCGAGGCAGGCTCTGCCGAGAACGGCTCCGCCGCTGCCTCGACGGAAGGCAGTGACCGCACCCGCCAGCCGCGCACCCGCAACCGCCGCCGCGGCGATGCCGCCGAGCAGTCCGCGGGACAGGGCGCAGGGCAGAACACAGCGCAGTCCGCAGCCCCGGCCGCAACCGTTGTCGAGGCTCCGGCCGAGCAGCGTTCGGACCAGCGCAGCGAGCAGCGTTCGGACCAGCGCAGCGAGCAGCGTTCGGACCAGCGCAGCGAACAGCGCACCGAACAGCGCACCGAACAGCGCCAGGCGGAGCAGGGCAGCGAAGACGGCCAGCGCCGTGAGGGCGCCCGCACCCGCGGCGGCCGCGACGAGGCTGCCGGCACCCGCGACAACAGTGCCAACCGCGACAACAGTGCCAACCGCGACAACAACCGCGACGGCGACGACAGCGACGGCGGCAGCCGCCGGAACCGCCGGAACCGGCGTGACCGCAATGACCGTCCCGAGCGCTCGGGCGGGCAGGACAGCCGCGACAACACCTCACGCAACGACCGCTTCCGCGACCGGAACGACCGCCGTCGGGGACGCGTGCAGGGACCGGACGTCGACGACGTCGAGGTCACCGAGGACGACGTCCTGCTGCCCGTCGCCGGCATCCTGGACGTGCTGGAGAACTACGCGTTCATCCGCACCTCCGGCTACCTGCCGGGCCCGAACGATGTCTACGTGTCCCTCGCCCAGGTCAAGAAGTACAACCTGCGCAAGGGCGACGCCGTCGTCGGGGCCATCCGCGCACCGCGTGAAGGCGAGGCCCCGCAGGGGGGCCAGCAGCAGACCGCGCGCCAGAAGTTCAACGCACTGGTCCGCGTCACCTCGGTCAACGGCAAGACCCCCGAGGAACTCAAGGACCGCGTCGAATTCGCGAAGCTCGTCCCGCTGTACCCCTCCGAGCGCCTGCGCCTTGAGACGGACCCGAAGAAGATCGGCCCCCGCGTCATCGACCTGGTTGCCCCGATCGGCAAGGGCCAGCGCGGCCTGATCGTTTCGCCGCCGAAGGCCGGCAAGACGCTCATCCTCCAGTCCATCGCCAACGCCATCACCACCAACAATCCTGAGGTCCACCTCATGATGGTGCTCGTGGACGAACGCCCCGAAGAAGTCACGGACATGCAGCGCACCGTCAAGGGCGAGGTCATTGCCTCCACCTTCGACCGTCCCGCCGACGACCACACCACCGTGGCCGAGCTCTCCATCGAACGTGCCAAGCGCCTCGTGGAAATGGGCATGGACGTTGTGGTTCTCCTCGACTCGATGACCAGGCTGGGCCGTGCCTACAACCTGGCGGCGCCGGCCTCCGGCCGTATCCTCTCCGGTGGCGTCGACTCTGCAGCGCTGTACCCGCCGAAGCGCTTCTTCGGTGCAGCCCGCAACATCGAAAACGGTGGCTCGCTGACCATCCTGGCTACCGCGCTCGTCGAGACCGGCTCCAAGATGGACGAGGTCATCTTCGAAGAGTTCAAGGGCACCGGCAACATGGAACTGCGCCTGTCCCGCCAGCTCGCGGACAAGCGCATCTTCCCGGCCGTGGACGTCAATGCGTCCGGCACCCGCCGTGAGGAAAACCTGCTGTCCCCCGAGGAAGTCAAGATCATGTGGAAGCTGCGCCGTGTCCTTTCCGGACTCGAAACGCAGCAGAGCCTTGAGCTGCTGACCAACAAGATCCGGGAGACCCAGAGCAACGTCGAGTTCCTCATGCAGGTGCAGAAGACGACGCTCGGTGCGAAGTCCGATAACGACAAGTAGCGACGCGTAACCGCTCGGAAATTGGCGGCCCTTCCCGGGCCGCCAATTACCCGGGCGGTTGTTGCGTTAACCGGTTCCTCCGCTTCAGGAAGCAACGCGGGGTCACCTAGAGCCCATCAGGGACCACAGGACGGGCCGTAAGTGACCCCGCGTTGCAGTAACTAGACTTGTAAGAGTCGAAAGAGGTTTTGAAAATGTTTGAGTCCGTACAGGGCCTGTTGGATGAGCATGACGCCATCCAGGCACAACTTGGGGATCCTGCTGTTTATGCTGACCAGAAGCTGGCCCGGAAGCTGGGGCGGCGTTCTGCCCAGCTGAACGGCATTGTCGAGGCGTACCATGCCTGGCACGGCATCCAGGATGACCTTGCGGCTGCCAGGGAAATGGCGGGGGAGGACCCGGAATTTGCGGCCGAGGTGCCGGAGCTCGAGGCTGCGCTGGAGACGGCGGCGGCCAAGCTGCGCCGGCTGCTGATCCCGCGCGACCCGGACGACGCCCGCAACGTGATCCTCGAGGTCAAGGGCGGCGAAGGCGGCGACGAGGCTGCCCTGTTCGCGGCGGACCTGCTGCGGATGTACACCCGGTACGCGGAAACCCGCGGCTGGAAGACCGAGATGATATCCGCCAACGAATCCGACCTGGGCGGCTACAAGGATGTCCAGGTGGCCATCAAGGGCAATTCGAACGATCCGGCCGAGGGCGTCTACGCGCGGCTCAAGTTCGAAGGCGGCGTGCACCGTGTGCAGCGCGTTCCCGTGACGGAATCCCAGGGCCGCATCCACACCTCCGCGGCCGGCGTGCTGGTGCTCCCGGAAGTGGACGAGCCCGAAGAACTTGAGATCAACCAGAACGACCTCAAGATCGACGTCTACCGTTCCTCCGGCCCCGGCGGCCAGTCCGTGAACACGACCGACTCCGCCGTCCGGATCACCCACCTTCCCACCGGAATCGTGGTGGCCATGCAGAACGAGAAGTCACAGCTGCAGAACCGCGAAGCCGGCATGCGCGTCCTCCGCGCCCGCATCCTGGCGCACCAGCAGGAGCAGATCGACGCCGAGAACTCGGCCCAGCGCAAGTCACAGATCCGCACCATGGACCGCTCGGAGCGCATCCGGACCTACAACTACCCCGAAAACCGGATCGCGGACCACCGTACCGGATACAAGGCCTACAACCTGGACCAGGTCATGAACGGCGACCTGGAGCCGGTCATCCAGTCGGCCATCGAGATGGACGAACAGGCCCGCCTCGACGCCATCGGCGACTGATCCTGGCCCGCGCAGTGATGACAGAAGGAACCGGGCTGAGCCTCGCGGACGCGGTCCGCGAGGCCACAGCCGTCCTGGCGGCCGCTGGCGTGCCGAGTCCCCGGGCCGACGCCGAACTCCTCGCCGAGCATTTGCTCGGCGTCGGGCTTGGCCGGCTCCGGGCACTGATGCTGGGCGACACCGCAGCCCCGGAGGGCTACCAGGAGCTCATCGGGGAGCGCGCCCGGCGCATTCCGCTGCAACACATCACCGGCGTCGCGCATTTCCGCTACCTGGAACTGGCCGTCGGGCCGGGAGTGTTCATTCCCCGGCCGGAAACCGAATCCGTGGTGCAGCTCGTGATTGACCGGCTGCAGGGCCTGGCACATCCCAAGGTGGTGGACCTGGGCACCGGATCCGGGGCCATCGCCGGCTCGATCGCGCACGAGGTTCCCGGCGCGGAGGTCCACGCCGTCGAAGTCAGTGAGTTTGCGCACGCCTGGGCTGCCCGGAACCTGCTGCCGCTCGGCGTCCACCTGATCCGCGGAGATCTGCGCGATGCCCTGCCGGAGCACAACGGGACGTTCGACGTCGTCGTGTCCAATCCGCCTTACATCCCCGCCGAAGCGGTCCCCAACGAACCCGAAGTGGCGCTGCACGATCCCCCCGAAGCACTGTACGGCGGGGGAGCGGACGGCATGGAGCTCCCGACGGCGGCCGCAGCCTCCGCGGCACGGCTGCTGGTTCCTGGCGGCTACTTCGTGATGGAACACGCCGAAGTCCAGTCCGGCTGGATCGCCGCGATGCTGGAGCGCTCCGGGCTGTGGGCCGAGGTGGCCACCCATCCTGACCTCAACGGCAGGGACCGCGCCACCAGCGCCGTCCTTGCCGACCCGGCCGGCCCGCGGTGAACCCGGGCAAACGAAGTGATGAAAGAATAGGCCAGTGACGACTAGCTACGATTGCACAGCAGCTGAGCAGCGCGCTGCCGGACTTGAACATGCCCAGCGGGCCATCAGGGACCACAAGTGCGTGGTCTTCCCGACGGACACCGTGTACGGGATCGCCGCCGATGCGTTCTCACCGCTGGCGGTGACCCTGCTGCTGGCGTCAAAAGGCCGCAGCCGGAAAATGCCGCCCCCGGTCCTGATTCCGAGGCTCAATGCCCTCGACGGCCTCGCCACGGACGTTCCGGCCGAGGCCCGGCGCCTGGCCGAGGCGTTCTGGCCGGGCGGACTGACGCTGATCCTGCATGCCCAGCCGTCCCTGGACTGGGATCTTGGCGAGACCAAGGGCACCGTCGCCCTGCGGATCCCCGCGGACGACGTCGCCCAGGACCTGCTGACGCTGACCGGGCCGCTGGCCGTGTCCTCGGCGAACCGCACGGGCCAGGCGGCAGCGCTGACCGCCGCCGAGGCCGAAGCCCAGCTCGCAGAGTCAGTGGAGGTCTACCTGGAAGGCGGGCCGCGTCCGGCCGAGGGCGCCGACGCCCTGCCCTCCACCATTGTTGATGCCACCGCCGTGCCGCTGCGGGTGGTCCGCCAAGGCGCCATCAGCCTGGAACGGCTCCGCGAGGTTGTCCCGTCCGTACTCGGCGTCGGTGAGGAACCGGAACCTGCAGAGCCGGAAGCTGCCGAGCCGGACGCTGCAGAGCCGGAAGCTGCAGAGCCGGAAGCTGCAGAGGACGGCGCCGCCACGGCGGAAACTGCCGGGCCCGGGGAACCCGGGGAGCCCGCCGGAACCATGGAGCCTGCTCAAAATGCGGAACCGGCAAATGGGGAACCCGCCGCGGCTGCCCAACGTCCCAGCGCGGGGGCCGGCACCGCATGATCCTCGCCCGACAACGCGTCCCCGTCCTTGACGTGGACGCGACGCCCCTGACGGTTCCTGAACTGACAGTGGTCCTGAACCGGTTCGTGGCCGAAGGCACTACCCGCACGGTCGTGGGACACAATCTGCACAGCGTCACACTGTGCCACTCCGACCCCGACTTCCGGGCGTTCTACGACCAAAGCGACGTGGTCCTGATCGACGGCGCGCCGGTGCTGATGTTCTGGGCCCGCGGCAGCGGGGCGCGGCAGGGCGGGGGGCCCGGCATGGACTACCGGCTGGGCTCCACGGACTGGATCCCTGCGCTGGCGGACGTCGAGGGTCTTGAGCGGATTGCCGTGATCGGAGCCGGACCCGAGGCAAACTCCCAGGCCGTGGCCCGTCTCGCGGCCCTGGTCCCGCAGGCCCGGGTGGCCGGACTGCCGGGGGAGGGCTGGAACAACCAGCTCGAGGACTCGGCGCTCACGTGGCTCGCGGAATTCGGGCCGCAGCTGGTGCTGCTCGGGCTGGGCATGCCGCTGCAGGAGCAGGTTCTCGCCCGCCGGCTGGCAACGCTGCCCCCGGCGGTCTACTGTGCCGTGGGCGGTGCGATCGAGCAGATTGCGGGGATCCAGAAACTGGCACCGCGGTGGCTCGGACGACTGGGCCTCGAATGGGCCTGGCGGCTGCTCCTGGATCCCCGGCGGGTCGCCTACCGGGTCTTCGGGGAGCCCTGGCTGCTCGCCGGGCTGCTGATCCGGCGCCGGCTACAGCCCGGGCGCTAGAACTTCTGGTCCTTAAGGGGGCCAAAGCCCTTGCCGCGCAGCCCGGCGGAAAAGGCCCCGAACCAGGCGGCCAGACCGCGGAGATCCCCGCGCTGCAGGAAGTAGCCGAGGTAGCCGCCAACATCCGCGACGAACGACTTGATCCGGAAGTGGCGGCGGATGAGGTACCCGCGGTTCCGGTAATAGAAGTAGCGCTTGAAGGCCGACTCCGGCACGATGACGTGCCACCGGGCGCCATAGACGTGCTTGGTCTCGGAAAAGGCGTGGGGGTGCGTGATCGCCGTCGTCGTGACGGTGCCGAAGCGGATGCCGGCCTTGCGGAGCCGGATGGTGAAGTCCACCTCGTCCCCGCGGATGAACAGGCGCATGTCCGGCAGGCCGACTTTGAAAAAGACATCCGAGCGGATCAGCGCGCCGTTGAAGAAGTGCCCGTCGTCCGGCAGGAAACCGATCTTCTCCACCTCGGCACGGTCGTGGGTGACCTTGCCGTCCAGGCGGAAGAAAAAGGAGAGCCGGTCGGGGTGGCCGGGGGCAACCACGAGCGGAACGACGGCCTCGAGGTCCCTGGCCTCCGCCTCGCGGACGAGCGTGGCGAGGCATTCCGGGTCGCCGGGCTCGGCGTCGTCGTCCATCATCCAGATCCAGTCGGCCCCGGTGGCGACAGCCTTAAGGATCGCGAGGGAGAAGCCTCCAGCACCGCCAAGGTTGGCCTCGGACCGGACGTAATCCACGTTTTCGTGCGCCTGCGCGACATCCTGGGCGGGGACCGTGCCGGAGTCGACAAGGCAGATTGAACGCACCGATGCCGTCTGGTTGTTGATGGCGTTCAGCAGAACCGCCAGCTCCCGGGGACGGTCAAACGTCACGGCGGCAACTGCAACCGACAGGGTCATCGAGTGTTCCTTTCAGCACGGCCGCCGGTGGTTTTCCCGCCGGCGATGGGCCGTGTGACGCGAAGACAAGTGGCCGTTGGCGTTAGTATCTTGACTAGAGTCCACTGTAATACAGCCCTGTCAGGCACTACGCACTGCCTGCCCTGCGCACGGCGACGGAGAAGTTTCATTTATCGCAAGACAGACCCACAGCAACCGAGTTCACCCCACCCCAAGAGCCACGCAGCATCATCGTGGCTCCGGGCTGTGAAACCGGGTGCGCCCTGGGCGGACGGCTCCAAGCGGGTGTCTTCGCAGTGATTATGTACCTTCTCATGATGTTCTCGGCGGCAGTCGTGAGCTACACAGCGACCTGGGGTGCCCGCTATGTCGGCAACCGGATGGAGCTGTTCTCCCCGATCCGCAGCCGGGACATGCACTCGACCCCCGTGTCCAGGCTCGGCGGCCTCGGAATCTTTGCCGGGCTTTTCGTAGCGCTGCTCATCGCCAGCCAGTCCTTCTTCGTCAAGGACATCTTCCGGAACAACGACGGGCTTTGGGGGATCCTCGCGGGCGCAGCCGTTATCGTGCTGGTCGGCGTGGCGGATGACCTGTTGGATCTGCGCTGGTGGGTCAAGCTCATCGGCCAAAGCGCCGCGGCCCTGGTGGTGGCGATCTGGGGCGTCCGGATGACCATCATTCCGTTCGTGCCGGAACCGTATGTGATCGAGAGCGACGCCGTGAGTATCGCACTGACGGCCGGTCTAATTGTGACGACGATGAACGCGTTCAACTTCATCGACGGCCTGGACGGGCTGGCTGCGGGTGTGGCCATCATCGGGGGGACGGCGTTCTTCCTTACGGCCTACTGGGTGCACCGGACGGCCATTCTGCTGGACCGCTCGGATCTGGCCACCCTGCTCACCGCCGTGCTCGTCGGCGCCTGCATCGGCTTCCTGCCGCACAACTGGTTCCCCGCCAAGATCTTCATGGGCGACTCCGGGGCCATGCTGATCGGCCTGATCATGGCCTCGGCGGGCATTGTCTCCACCGGCCAGATCACGTCCGGGCTGTACGACCGGGCCAACGGCATCCCCACCATCATCCCGATCCTGCTTCCCTTTGCGGTCCTGTTCCTGCCGCTGCTGGACCTCGGCCTGGCCGTCGTGCGCCGCACCGCGCTCGGGCGCTCGCCCTGGTCCGCGGACCGTGGCCACCTGCACCACAAGCTCCTGGATATCGGGTATTCGCACCGCGGTGCCGTGATCCTGATGTACCTGTGGACCTGTGTGCTGGCCTTTGGAGGCCTCGCCCTCGCCATCTTCCAGTGGCAGGTCGTCATGGTCGTTAATGTGGCCGCAATGGCCATCATGGCCGGGGTGACGGCATGGCCGTACCTGCGCCACAGGGCTCCGGGACTGGGGCCGCGTTCTGCAGCCGAGGATGAATGACACTGCATGGAGGCGCCCACCCCAGGGCTTTTCCGAATAATTTCTATCTCATGTAGAATTCATGTGCGGTCCTACGCCGCACCACTTTGACCAGCACGCCACGCCTCGACGATTGGGATCTCATGACCTCCAACGCCGACCCCGGACGAACGTCCGGCGCCGGAGAAGTTGGTGTCTCAGGTCCCACAAAATCATTGTGGCTGCGGCTGCTGGCCGTCAGTGCGGCCGTTGGCGGCGGCGCCTTGCTGCTCACCAGCCTGGCGGCGTTCCTTATCGACAGCATGGCCGCGGCGCTGTCGTCTCTCTTCGGCGGGGCGCTGGTGATCGCTTTCTTCTCGATCAGCCTCCTGGTAGGCCATTTCGGCGGCCGCAACCACTCCTCCGGAGCCATCGGGCTGTTCGCGGGCACCTATTTCATCAAGGTCGTGGGCTTTGCTGTGGTGCTTTTTGCCATCGGCAGTCCCGAATGGCTGAACGGGCGCTGGTTCCTGGCCGGCGCCGTCGTGACCGTGGTGCTGTGGCAGGCCGCCGAAATCTATGGTTTCAGCAAGGCCCGGCTCCAGCTCTACAACGACCCCGAGACCACGGAAGGCGACACCGATGTCTAGCCGCAAAGTTCGCCCCGCGAACCAGCCCCGCAGCCGGGAAAACACCTCCGGAGCCCCCGGTGTTTCCGACAACGGACGCGACGGCGGATACAACGCCGGCATCGCCGTCTTTAGCTACATTGTTGGCGGAATCCTCGTCTGGAGTTTGATAGGGTGGGGTCTGGATAATCTGTGGGGAACCCGCTGGATTGTACTCGCAGGCGCCCTGCTGGGAGCCGCGGGAGGGTTCTATCTTTCTCATATGCACGGCCTCACCAGCCCGGATAAATCCGTTGGCGGGGACAATACTGCACGTGGCCCGTCCAAGGACGAGGATCAGTAATGCCAAATAATTTCACACGGGGAGAATGCGACAGCAACGTTGCCTTTCCCCGACCAACGCCCAATGATGGACACTGCAGAGAGGAAACGCGTTGATCGCGCTTGCGCTCCCGGCCCAAGATTCAGGAACTTTTACGCCTCCTGGAATTGAAGAAATCCACCTGCCGGCAATCCTGCCGTGGGGGGCGGCCGACGGATTTTCCAAGCAGATGCTGCTGGTAATCCTTTCGGTCGTTATTATCGCCGCATTCTTTCTGATGGCTGCCCGCAAGGGTCAGCTCGTCCCCGGCAGGCTCCAGTTTGCAGGTGAAGCCGCTTACGGCTTCGTCCGCAACGGCATCGGCAAGGACATCATCGGCGGCAAAGACTTCATGAAGTACGTCCCGCTGCTGTTCAGCCTGTTTTTCTTCATCCTGGTGAACAACATCTACGGCGCCATTCCGGTGATCCAGCTCCCCACCTTCTCGCATGTCGGCGGCGCCTACGTGATGGCCGCGATCGTGTATGTCACTTGGATCGTCATCGGCGTCAAGAAGAACGGTCTGCGCTACTTCAAGCTGGCCACCGTGCCGTCCGGAGTCCCGGGCTACATTCTTCCGATCGTGATTCCGATCGAGATCATCTCCAACTTCCTGGTCCGCCCGGTAACGCACAGTCTGCGTTTGTTCGCGACCATGCTGGCCGGCCACCTCATCGTCATGATCGCCGGTTCCGGTATCGAGTACCTCGTCACGCAGGAGAACATCCTGCTGAAGGGCGCTTCGGTTCTCGTCCTTGGCGGGGCGATCGCCATGTACATGCTGGAAGCGTTGATCATGGTCCTGCAGGCGTACGTGTTCACGCTGCTGACCGCGATCTACATCGAAGGCGCGCTGCACGCGGATAGCCACTAGGCACCCAAAATCTTCCCCTCTGGGGATGAAGTACACCAAACAACCTGCCACATAGATGGCATCTTGAAAGGAAAAAAATGGAAGGCAATCTCAACCTCGTAGGTTACGGTCTGTCCGCAATCGGCGGTGGTATCGGTGTTGGTCTCGTGTTCGCCGCGTACATCAACGGCGTAGCACGTCAGCCGGAGGCACAGCGTGTTCTCCAGCCGATCGCATTCCTCGGCCTCGCGCTGACTGAAGCCCTCGCCATCCTCGGCCTGGTCTTCGCGTTCGTTCTTTAGTCTGAACTTTAGAACTAAGCGAACATCCAGAACCGAGTAGATAAGGACGGGTGAATTATGAATCAGCTGATCATCTCAGCCGCCACAGAGGGCACCAACCCTCTGGTTCCCAATGTCTGGGAAATGGGCGTCGTCTTCGCCGGCTTCGCTGTTCTCATGTTCATCGTGGTCAAGTACGTTGTCCCGATGTTCGAGAAGACCTTCGCAGAGCGTGCCGAGGCCATTGAAGGTGGCATCGCCAAGGCTGAAAAGGCCCAGGCGGAGGCTTCCGCTGCTCTCGAAGAGTACAAGCAGCAGCTCACCGATGCCCGTGCCGAGGCCAACCGCATCCGCGAGGAAGCACGTGCCGAAGGCGCTCAGATCCTCGCGGACCTGAAGGAGAAGGCAGCTGTTGAGTCTGCCCGCATCACGGCCCAGGCGCACGCGGCGATCCAGTCCGAGCGCCAGGCGGCCGTTGTGTCGCTGCGCACGGAAGTTGGCACGCTGGCCACCACCCTGGCAGGCCGCATTGTTGGCGAGTCCCTCGAGGACGACGCGCGCTCAGCCCGTGTGGTTGACCGCTTCCTGGCAGATCTGGAGAACCAGAACGCAGGTGCAGCTAAGTAATGGCAGGTGTATCGAGCGAATCGCTCACCGCGGCCTTGGTGGCGCTGGAAGCCAAGCTTCCATTCGCCTCGCTGCAGTTGGCTAAGGAACTCTTCGGAATCCTGGGAACGGTGGACAGCTCGGCTGGCTTGCGCCGCGCCCTGACTGACCCGTCCCGCAGCGGTGACGAAAAGTCGGCGCTTATCAAGCAGCTCTTCGGCGGGAAAGTCTCCGCGGACGCTGTGGATATCGCGAGCGGACTGGCCAGCTCACGCTGGGCGTCGGCCCGGGATATCGGTGATGCACTCGAGACTCTTGCCGCTTCGGTGGTAATTGCCGTTGCTGAGAACAAGTCTGCCGTCTCTGCCTCGGGGATCACCGGCCTGGAAACGCTGGAGAACGATCTGTTCTCCTTCAACCAGGCCGTGGAGTCCAACCACGAGGTACAGCGTGCTGTGTCCGAGCCGCAGGCTAGCGCGGCCGCCAAGGTTGCCCTCGCCGAAAAGCTCGTACCACGTGCAAGCGAGGAAGCGAAGGTCCTTATTGGACAGGCAGTTTCGCAGCCGCGTGGCCTCAAGGCAACCAAGCTCGTCCGTCGTTTCGCGGAGCTGGCAGCCAAGCGCCAGCAGCGCTGGATTGCCACGGTCAGCGTCACCCGTCCGCTGACGGAGACACAGACCAGCCGTCTGCAGGCAGGGCTGAACGCCCTGTACGGGCGCGAGCTCAAGATCAACATGAACGTTGACCCGGCACTGATCGGTGGCATCCGGATCCAGGTTGGTGACGAAGTGGTAGACGCTTCGGTGCTCGCCCGCCTGGGCCAGCTCCACCGCCAGCTTGCTTAGCCAGCCGGACCAGCACAACTAAACGAAACCCCGGTCATCGTGAGCAACGATGATCACGAAAACAGGAGAGCAGGGACTGCAGATGGCCGAATTGACCATCAACGCCGACGACGTCCGTAATGCGTTGAACGAGTTCGCGGCGTCCTACGAACCCGGAAACGCAGAGCGCGTAGAGGTTGGCCGTGTAACAACCGCAGGTGACGGCATCGCCCGTGTTGAGGGCCTTCCCTCGGTCATGGCGAACGAGCTGCTTCGCTTCGAAGACGGCACTCTGGGCCTGGCCCAGAACCTCGACGTCCGCGAGATCGGCGTTATCATCCTCGGTGACTTCACCGGGATCGAAGAAGGCCAGGAAGTTCACCGCACCGGACAGGTTCTGTCCGTACCGGTGGGCGACGCCTTCCTCGGCCGCGTTGTCGACCCGCTGGGCGAGCCCATCGATGACCTCGGCGAGATCAAGGCCGAAACCACCCGTGCCCTGGAACTCCAGGCGCCCGGCGTGACCCAGCGCAAGTCGGTTCACGAGCCAATGCAGACCGGCCTCAAGGCTATCGACGCCATGATCCCGATCGGCCGCGGCCAGCGTCAGCTGATCATCGGTGACCGCCAGACCGGCAAGTCGGCTATCGCCATCGACACGATCATCAACCAGAAGGCCAACTGGGCCTCCGGGGATGTCAACAAGCAGGTGCGCTGCATCTATGTGGCCATCGGCCAGAAGGCATCCACGATCGCGGCTGTCCGTCAGACCCTTGAGGACAACGGCGCACTGGAGTACACGACCATCGTGGCTTCCCCCGCGTCCGACCCCGCAGGCTTCAAGTACCTGGCACCGTACGCCGGTTCGGCCATCGGCCAGCACTGGATGTACGGCGGCAAGCACGTCCTCATCGTGTTTGATGACCTCTCCAAGCAGGCCGAGGCCTACCGTGCAGTGTCGCTGCTGCTCCGCCGCCCGCCGGGACGCGAAGCCTACCCGGGCGACGTGTTCTACTTGCACTCCCGTCTGCTGGAGCGTTGTGCCAAGCTCTCCGACGAGCTCGGTGCCGGTTCGATGACCGGTCTGCCGCTCATCGAGACGAAGGCAAACGACGTCTCCGCCTACATCCCGACCAACGTGATCTCCATCACTGATGGCCAGATCTTCCTGCAGTCGGACCTCTTCAACGCCAACCAGCGTCCGGCCGTCGACGTGGGTGTCTCCGTTTCCCGTGTTGGTGGCGCCGCCCAGGTCAAGTCCATGAAGAAGGTCTCCGGTACCCTGAAGCTGGAACTGGCTCAGTACCGCGACATGCAGGCGTTCGCAATGTTCGCGTCGGACCTCGACGCCGCATCGCGCCAGCAGCTGACCCGTGGCGCACGCCTGATGGAACTGCTCAAGCAGGGCCAGTACTCGCCGTTCCCGGTTGAGAACCAGGTCGTCTCCATCTGGGCCGGCACCAACGGGCACCTCGACAACGTTCCGGTTGAGGACATCAACCGCTTCGAGACCGAGTTCCTGGAGCACCTCAAGCACAAGTCCTCCATCCTGACGACGCTGGCCCAGACCAACGTCATGAGCGATGACACTGCAGAAGCTCTGAAGACCGCGATCGTGGACTTCAAGAAGGGCTTCTTCGGCGAGGGAGACAACCACCTGGTTGGTGCGGGGCACGAAGAGCACGCCCCCATCGATGAGGCACAGGTCGACCAGGAAAAAATCGTCAAGCAGAAGCGCTAGTTTCGCTGGCAGGGACTGCCGGGACCCCACCGGGTTCCGGCAGTCCCGGCCACCGGGATCTTAGGAAAGGATAAGTATGGGAGCCCAGATCCGGGTCTACCGCCAGAAGATCAGCTCGACGACGTCGATGCGCAAGATCTTCAAGGCGATGGAACTGATCGCTACCTCGCGCATCGGGAAGGCCCGAGCACGCGTAGCAGCTTCACTGCCTTACGCAAACGCCATCACGCGTGCCGTTTCTGCTGTCGCAAGCCAGAGCGAAATCGACCACCCGCTGACCACCGAGCCGGAGCAGATCCGCCGGGCCGCCGTCCTGGTAATCACCTCGGACCGTGGCCTTGCAGGTTCGTACTCCGCGAGCGTGCTCAAGCAGGCGGAAGGCCTCAACGAGTTGCTCGTCGAGGAAGGCAAGGAAGTCAAGTTTTACCTGGTCGGCCGCAAGGCGCAGGCCTACTTCGACTTCCGGAACCGTCCGTACGGGCGCGTTTGGACCGGCGGCACGGATGCGCCGGAGTTTGCCACCGCACAGGAAATCGGCGAGGCATTGCTGTCTGACTTTGCGACGGACTATGCAGAGGGCGGCGTCGACGAGATCCATGTCGTCTACACCCGCTTCAAGTCCATGGTCACCCAGGAGCCGACGGTTATCCGTCTACTCCCGCTTGAGGTTGTCGAAGAGCAGGCTGCGTCCGAATCGGACCTCCTGCCGCTCTACGAATTCGAGCCGGAAACGGAGCAGGTTCTTGATGCTCTGCTGCCGCGCTACATCGAATCACGCATCTTCGCCGCGATGCTGCAGGCAGCAGCTTCGGAGCTGGCAGCCCGCCAGCGGGCAATGAAGTCCGCCGGCGACAACGCCACGGACCTCATCAAGAAGTTCACGCGTCTGCGCAACACTGCCCGCCAGGCTGAAATTACGCAGGAGCTTTCTGAAATCGTGGCCGGCGCCGACGCGTTGAACGCGTCCTAGCCAGCCCGGTCTCGGATTCCGCTGTACCTGCACCAAAGTAAACTTAACCCAACGCCATCTACTGAGTGAAGTGAGAGAGATGACTGCCACTGCTACCGAACACGTAGCCGCGACGACCGGTGCTACCGGCCGTATTGCACGTGTTATTGGCCCGGTTGTCGACGTCGAATTCCCGGCTGACGCAATCCCCTCGATTTACAACGCACTTACCACCGAGATTACTCTCAACGGTGAGACCAAGACGATCACGTTCGAGGTTGCCCTGCACCTCGGCGACAACGTCATTCGCGCCATCTCCCTGCAGGCAACCGACGGACTCGTCCGCGGCACCGCTGTAGTGGACTCGGGTGCCCCCATCTCCGTTCCTGTCGGCGACGTCGTCAAGGGACACATCTTCAACGTCCTCGGACAGCCGCTGGACGTGGCTGAGTCGGAACTCGGCATCACCGAGCGCTGGCCCATCCACCGCAAGGCTCCGGCCTTCGCGACGCTCGAGGGTTCCACCGAGATGATGGAAACCGGCATCAAGGTCATCGACCTTCTCACCCCGTACATCAAGGGTGGCAAGATCGGCCTGTTCGGTGGTGCCGGTGTCGGCAAGACCGTGCTGATCCAGGAAATGATCACCCGTGTTGCCCGCAACTTCGGCGGCACCTCGGTGTTCGCCGGTGTCGGCGAGCGTACCCGTGAAGGTAACGACCTCTGGGTTGAAATGGAAGAGGCGGGCGTCCTCAAGGACACCGCCCTTGTGTTCGGCCAGATGGACGAGCCGCCGGGAACGCGTCTGCGCGTGGCCCTGTCCGCCCTGACTATGGCGGAGTACTTCCGCGATGTGCAGAACCAGGACGTGCTGCTCTTCATCGACAACATCTTCCGCTTCACCCAGGCAGGCTCCGAGGTTTCCACCCTCCTCGGCCGCATGCCGTCGGCCGTGGGCTACCAGCCCAACCTGGCTGACGAGATGGGTCTCCTCCAGGAGCGCATCACGTCCACCAAGGGCCACTCGATCACCTCGATGCAGGCCATCTACGTCCCCGCAGATGACTACACCGACCCGGCCCCGGCCACGACCTTCGCACACCTCGACGCGACCACGGAACTTTCCCGTGAAATCGCTTCCCGTGGTCTGTACCCGGCCGTTGACCCGCTGACGTCGACGTCCCGCATCCTGGATCCGCAGTACATCGGCAACGACCACTACAACACGGCCGTCCGCGTCAAGCAGATCCTGCAGAAGAACAAGGAACTTCAGGACATCATCGCCATCCTCGGCGTTGACGAACTCTCTGAAGAAGACAAGATCGTCGTGTCGCGTGCACGCCGCATCCAGCAGTTCCTCTCGCAGAACACCTACACCGCCAAGCAGTTCACCGGCGTCGAGGGCTCCACCGTGGGCATCAAGGACACTGTTGAAGGCTTCACCGCGATCTGCGACGGCGAACTCGACCACATTGCAGAGCAGGCGTTCTTCAACGTCGGCGGCTTGGATGACGTTGAGCGCCAGTGGGCCAAGATCCAGGAACAGACCAAGTAATATGGCTGAGCTTGAGGTTGAGATTGTCGCAGCGGACCACTTCGTGTGGTCCGGAGCGGCCACGATGGTCAAGGCCCGCACCAGCGATGGTGAAATCGGAATCCTGCCCGGCCACGCGCCCCTGCTGGCGATTCTGGCCGAAGGCGAGCTGGCAATCCAGCCGGTCTCCGGCGACCGCATTGCCGTAGTTGTCGACGGCGGGTTCTTCTCCGTCGACAACAACCGGGTCGTCATTGTTGCTGACAACGCCCAAATGGGCGACGCGGCTACTGCGGGGATCCGCTAGCACGACCTTGATGAACGATACAGTTTTTCCGTTCATCGTCCTAGCAACGGTCTTTGGGTTGCTGGTATTTGCACTGTGCCTTTCCGGGGTGCGCCGCTTCAATCTGCGGCGCGCCTTGGGCACGGTGGACGCCTCCATTTGCACGGCTGGAAACAGCTGGCAGATGGGGGTTTGTCGTTATCAGGACAACGACCTTGAGTGGTTCCGCCTTGCCTCGCTGAGCATGCGGCCGAAGCACACCTTCCGCCGGAGTTCGCTTGAGCTGATCGGCCGGCGCAAACCCACCGAATCCGAACTTGTCAATGTCCAGCCCGACGCCGTGATAGTCGAACTCCGGTACGAAGGGCAGGACGTCCTGCTGGCCATGCGGTTCGACGCCTACACGGGGCTCTCGTCCTGGCTTGAGGCCGGGCCCGTCGTCGGCGTCGGCACCTGGCGCTAGCCCCGGTGGACTTCATCGAAGACCTCCGGGTCGTCGACGGACCGGTGCTCTGGATCGCCTGGACAGCGGGGACCGCGGGCCTGGTCTACTTGTTGTGGCAGGGCGGACGTCCCGCCGCCCGGGTTGCCTCGGGAGCCACAGCAGCCCCCCGCCGGCTGGCAGCCCTGCTTCCCCCCGCCGCCGCGATCCTGGCCGCCGCCGCGCTGCTGGCCGGCGCGCACTGGGCGCTGATCTACGTTTTCTCCGTCTTCCCCGGGGAACTTCCGCGCGAGGTTCTGGCCTGGTCCCTTCCCGCCGTCGCGGCTCTGCTGCTCTGGCTGATGCGCCTGTGGGACACCTGGCGACCCACCGGGGCCCGACCCACCGGGGCCCGACCCACCGGGGCCCGGCCCGCCGCCGCCCGGCCGGCCGCCGCCCGGCCCGCCGGG